>JBKHCS010000177.1:0-4231 GCA_046541715.1 Spirochaetaceae bacterium | reverse complement strand
CCCACGCTCTACGGGAACATGCGTCTGTTTTCAGGCAGTCTCGTGGCCAATCGACGGCTTTGCGGTTAAGCTCCGGGGTCGTTTTTCTACTATTGGAGCCCGCCGGCAACGTGGGGCTCGAAAAGCCGGTCCTTCGCAAACAGCGGACCGTGGCTTCGTACTTCAACGGCATCCAGAACGGCGCCTTGGCGGTGTATACCGAGTTCGGCGGCGAGCCCGAGACCGTTACCACGACTTCCTACGGCGGAGTGACCAAAGCCCATTCGGGTTGCTCGGACGCGGAACCGGTTGGAAAGGCAACATGGAAGCCATCGAAGAGCCTGTCGCCGAGCACGGTACCGGCTATATGGTCAATGAATGCAATCAGAACGACGAGGTTACCTGGCAGCTCGCGGATGCGGTTATCGGCGCGAGGCTCTCCGGCTTCCCCGATTACTTCAACCTGATTCGGAACGCGGCGGGCCGCCTCGGTCTCGAGTAGGTCCCGCTTGAATAGATCCGAACACATGTACGGATAACCCGGCCGCCCGAAGTCCTCCCGGCTCCCACGGGTGAGCGGCGGCCGGGCCTCTTTTGTCTCCTCTTCTATTTCTACTCCACGGTCACCAGAGCTTCTCCCGGAGCGGTCCACTTGAGGGTGAACTGGTTACCTTCCCACGTACTACTCACGACAATACCGCCGAGGTTCGGGCTCTGCCCGGAGCCGTCTTCCGTCGTGTCTACCTGCGCGACGAAGCTGAGAGTAGTCGACCCGTCGGCGTTCTCAGTGACCTCGAAGCCGGGATCGTCCAAAGCAGTGTAGACTCTAGGGGAGTCTCCACCATCGGTATTGCCTGCCATGACGGCAATGAGGGGATACGATTCATCGCCTTCGCCGCCGAGAAAACCATCGAAGAGGTGCATGGATTCGAGAACATCAAGGGTAACCTCGACCGTGACGGGAATCTCCTCCATGAGGTCTTCAGCGTCCCAGTCTATTCCATCCAGCGCGAAGTAATGGACGTTCGGCTCCTCCCCGTCGGGACCGTCATCCCAGAATATGGTCTGCGTGACTTCCTCTCCGCTCTCGATCGGTTCGAATATCCCAACATCGGGTTCCGCGGAAACGGGGGCGACGTTCCCATAGAAGGGGTCGGGGCGGGGGCGCTCGAGGTAGTCCAGTCGGATGTCGAAGTCCTCCTGCGTCGTGGCACCGTCCCGGTTAAGCAGTATAACTGCCAGATAGGCCGTCATATCGGCTTCCACCTCGCCCATAAACGCGCAGCGGGTGCCCCCGCTGCCACCGCCGGCTGTAGGGAACATCCCCCAACTAAAAGGCGGCGGATCCATCATCCCTTCTGTGGCCGCTCCATCGTCATCATAAACCAACATGACCGCATCCGCGTCGCCGTCAGGATCTACGAGGACACGTGCATAACGGTCCTCTTCTGCGGTCATATTGAACGCGAACCAGGATTCCCCGCCGATGTCCGTAAGAACAAGGTCATGCTCCGACCCTTCGGGGCCGAACTCGTAGGGGGTTTGCGCGATACCTATATTGGTATGGCTCCCTCCGTCCGAATCTACGATGAGGGGATTCACCGGTGTCGCGATGATATGAACGGGGGTGCTCTTTCCGGCATCGACTGTGAACGAATCGGACTCCCCCGAAACGACCGGGTCGGACCCGACCCTGCTGTTGTAAACCGACGCTTCTATCGTGTAGCCCGATCCCGCCTCTTCGATCGGGACGAATACCTCCATGGGTTCGCCCTGACTCGGGTCATTCAGCCCGTCCTCGTCTGAAACGGTGACGGTATTCACATGAGTGCCGCCTCTAGACACCTCGAGCTCTACGGCGGTGGCAAAAACGAGCGCTTGCGTACCCACGCTGCCGCTGCCGCCTGCGGCGGGCTCATAGGTTGCGTTCAACGCCGATAGCAACCGATCGGAGACCCTGGGCACCGTGACCCTGGCCCCCGTTAACGATACATCCGAGGAATCCTCCGGGGCGCGGGCCGAGTCTCCCCCTCCCGTACCCAGGCCCATGTCACAGGCGCCGATAAGAACCGCAACGCACAGCGCAACGGCGGCGAAACGCAACACTGATTTCATTTCCTCCGTCCTCCCTCTCCTACTGAATAATGATGACTGCTCCCCCGGAATCGTTCACTTCAATAGTGTCCTGATATACTTCCGATTCAAATCCGTCGTCGTCTACTACCTTTAGCGCCACAGTCGTCTCCGCATTCGGTACGTAGAATACGTGGGTCACCACGGCGTCGGTCGTTACTGTTGTTTCGGAGAACTCTCCGTCGAAGTCGAAGTCCCAGAGATACTCCGCGACGTATCCCAGATCGTCCCCGTCGGTGGAGTCTCCGGCGTCGAACTCCGTTTCCACGCCGACCTCCGTCTCCTCCGGGCAGGTAAATGCGGCAACAGGGCGCTCCCGGATGCGCGCGACCGTTTGGTGGGTGTCGAGAACGGTGCCGCCCACGTCCACCACCTCCAGCGTGACTGTATACTCAGCGGGTCCGTCCCCGGAGTGGTCACCGGGATAGGTGTGTGCCTCGGGGCTGAGGGCTGTGCCATGTTCGACCGCTTCCGACCCGTCCCCGGGGTCCCAGCGGAAGACGGAGATTTCCCCTTGAGGGTCAGCCGTGGCGGAGGCGTCGAACGTGATATGCGGGTTCTCGCAAAGCGCCGCGTAGGGACCCCCGGCGTCGGCCGAAACGAGGGGGCCCGGCTCGGTACCGTCGGAGTCCCCGGACCCGCCGCCACCGCCGTTGGCGCCCGCAGGGGAACACCCCGACAGGATGACGCCACCGGTGAACAGAACACACAACGCCGCCATGCGGAGCATTGCTCGTTGCCTCATGGCGCTTCCCCCTGGCCATCACAATAGTCGATAGACCGGTACCGATCGGCACGGTTGGGGCACCGCCCCCTAGCATTTTGGAACCGATGCGGCCGGCGAGCAATGAGAAAATGGCTGACGATGGTAGGTGTCGGTCTCACCATCGTGGGACTATGGAGTACCGGAACCGCGGGACTAGTCCTCGACTATGAGACCGAGGCGTACGGCGTACCGATATAGCTGTACCGGGTCGCATATTCCCAGTTTGCGGCAAACCCGGATGTGGTGCGTAGCGGCGGTCTTGGGGCTGATTCCGAGGCGATAGGCGATTTCCTTGTTGCTCAAGCCGGTTGCCGCCAGGCGGAAAACCTCCTGTTCTCTGCAGGAGAGCTGCTCATAGCGGGGGTCCAGGCTGTGGAACGCCTCCGTCGGGGCCGCCGAGAGCAGCTCGAGGAGCTCTCGGGCCGCTAGCGGACACAGAAAGCATTCTCCGGCCGCAGCGGCGCGCAGAGCGTACAAGAGCTGCTCCGCCGGCGCATGCTCGCTCAAGAAGCTGCGAACGCCGAAGACCGCAGCCGCCTTAATAATCGAGACCGAGGTTTTGTTGAACAGGGCGACGATCGGTATATCGGCGAAAGAAGATCTGAGGGCTTCGATGGCGGCGATGGGATCTACCGTTTCGGCCGAATGATCGAGGAGGCATACGTCGGGCATTGTGCGAGATTCATCGAAGTACCCCGCACGTAGTCGCGTGAGATCACCTTCCGCCGAGATCGCAGACCAACCCTCGGCCTCGATGACCGCACGGATACCTTCGAAGAACAAGGGGCGATCGTGAACGACCAGAACCGTCACCACCGTTTCCACCGGTTGTTTGGGGCTATCGATTGAAATTGTAGTCCATGCGGGGAACGGGCGCAAACGCACACCTGAAGAACCGGCGTCGCGGAGCAAGCCGGAAGGGCGCGCGCGGTTCGGCGGCCCGAGGAGTACAAGCGGAGCGCCCGGTCCCCGCGGGGATGCGTCCGATTCGTTATGGGGCGGTGAACAGAAGCGCGTTATTCTGCCCGCCGAAGCCGAAGGAGTTCGAAAGGGCCGCGCGGACGCGGATCTGCCGTGCCTAATATCCTCAGGTTGGTGATCGCGATCAGGATCAGTCAGGGAGCCAAAGATATACACTTCTTTCGCCACGAACGTGCGAAGGACTGCGGAAGCTTTCCGGAGGTCGGCTCCGAACTCCGACGATACACTCTTTCCGGCCGAACTCCCTATCACCACAAGGGTCCTTTCGACCGTCTGCTGATATTCAGTGCATTGCACGGAAACTGTCCATCGCCACAGGTGATGACGTGTTCCAGCAGAATCCCGTGGAGGCAATGGTTATATCAAATGAAC
>JBKHCS010000176.1:0-4339 GCA_046541715.1 Spirochaetaceae bacterium | reverse complement strand
TCTCCCTGCTTCCGTCGTTAGGCGGCTATGCGCTCCATGAGTCCGCTCCGCCACCCTTCTCGCATTCGACACCGGGTGACGGCGGACGGTCTTCCATAGCCAAACGGACGGGGCTCGGCCGGGAGAGCCTCTACAAGGCGTTGTCCCCGGAGGGCAATCCCGAGTTCGCGACGGTCCTCAAGGTCGTGCATGCCTTGGGACTACGCCTCCGGGCGGTCCCGGGCGGGTGATGTTCGATGTGGCTCTAATCAGCAAGGGGGACGGCCGTTTGAGAAGCCGTCTCCAAGGCGCTTAACCGTGTGAGCCAATCCGCTTCGGGGCGCCATCTTTCACGCGCCTGTACTTCTTACCCCGTGCGTTCCTCGGTGCGGAATCAGTTACCAATTTGATCTACTCCCAGAACACCCTCCGAGCATCCTCGATCAACTCGAACACCCGGCCCTCCTCGTGCAGCTGGGTCCACCCGGAAAGCCCTTCGACCCAGCGCTGGGGGAGGGCCCCGCGGCCGTGGAGGGCGCCGACTGCCGCGCCGACGATGGCGGCTACGGTGTCGTTGTCCTTTGTGTCGTTGACCGCCCGGACGATAGCTTGCTCCGGATCGCCCGCATGACGCATAAGGATGTACAGCGCGCTGGGAACGGTTTCGAGAAGGTAGGCGCCGGAGTACCAGAGGTTACCGGCCTCCAGGATCGGCAGGTTCTCTCTTTCCGCCCGCCGCAGCGCCATCTCGACGAAGTCGGCATAGGGGCCTTCCCAGCCCGCGAGGGTTCCACCCCGGGGACGGTAGGTGGTGTCCCCGACAACATCCCGGGCCAGGGCCACAAATCTTTTGCGCCACCAAAGGGCCGGCGGCGGCTCCTTCATGGCGAGGAGATCCCACAAGAGCGCCACAAAGGCCACGCTTGAGGCTATGGCGGCCGCGTCGTTGTGGGTGATCATGGTGTTGACTGCCGTGTCTCGCCAGAGCTCGCGGGTTGCTCTTCGCAAATGCGCAACCACCATGGGCGCGATTCGCATAAGCGCTCCGTTCCCCGCGGAGTGCCGGCCGCTGCGACGGCCTCGGGATCGAATTTGCCCCGCTCTAAGAGCGATTCCAGGGTCCAGAATGCAAGCTGCGTATCGTCGGTAGGGAAGCCCCGGGCCCAAGTTTGTAGATAACGTAAGCTCGCACCAGGCGCCCCGACATCGAAAGTCCTCCCTTGATATGATTAGCACACGATGATCCTTATCCACATCGCCCACGCCTCCTCCTACATACCCGGCGACCTCCGGCCCGGCAGCGCTCCTCGAGTGTCCCGTGTCCCGGTTGGTCTGCGACGTGGAGCGCTTCCGGGACGATGCTGAGGAGCCGATGAGCTCTTCCGGGAGGCGGGCCTGGGCACTGTGCGGAACGAACCTTCGCCGGGGCCATCGTGTCGGCTGCCTTCTACCGGACGGACCCCGGGTAACCTCGGTGATGGCCGGGCTGCGTTTACTCCGCGCCTCCGGCAAAGCCGAACACCACCGTGTAGCCCGGCAGCTCCGCGGTTTCGACCACCGCCGCCGGGCGACCGGCAGTCTTAGCCGCGGTCTCGACACCCCCCGGCTTCACTCCCGGCCCGGCGCCCGGGGCTCCTTTGCCCGCGCCCTCGGCTTCCGGCGCCGGGGCCTCCGGCAGCCCCGCCCCCAACACCGCCAGCGGCTCGGTCCCCTCGGTCCCCAGGGCCGCCGACGATAGATCCTCCCAGATGTAAAAGCTCGGGCCCGTCGACAGACAGAGAAGCTCGAAGTAGAGATCGGTTCCATCCTCCCCGGCGCCGAACGGTTTGCCGTCTTCCCCGGAGTTGACGTAGATCTCGTACCACCCCCACCATTCGCTGTCGTCCCAGGCGGTGTACTCGAAGTCGTAGACCCCGGGCGAGGTTTGCCGGAACTCCCCGTTGTAGATGTAGCTCGCTCCTGCAAAGGCCGGGTCGTTGGTGTCGATGGTGATGGGCCCCACGGCCCAGCTGTAGGCGATGTAGGCGTCTCCGTCGGCCCCCGGTTGCCCGCAGCCCACAACGGCGGCGGCAATGATAAGGGCTGCAAGGATGATGGTCCCCCGGCGCGTTCCCGTTCGCGATTTCATGGCAAAGCCTCCTCTATCACGCAATCACACAATTACCCTGCAATCGACGTGCCACGGGGAAAATTGGGGCGAAACGCGGGGTTTTTGGGCTCTGAGGTGCCGGCTGAGGGCGTCTGTAGCGGTTTCCGGCGGCTTCCGGCATGCCTGGAGTTACGCTCGTGGAACTCAGGTTGTGGAGAACCCTGCGACGAATCACGACAGGGCAAAACAAGAGAACACCGTTGGCGCGCGAGGCCGTAAAGGAGTCGGGTTCGTCTTCCCAATCACTTCCGGAGATCCACCCGACGGCGGGCGCGATCCGTCCGCCTACCGCGATGCCCTGGGCCCAGGTTCCCGGTGCCGCGGCAAGGACCATCGGCGCCGCGAGGGCCGGCTTTGGATGGTGGGAACGGCAGCACTAAAGGTCGATTTTGTAACCGGCGTTCTGACTGCGGTTGCGGGCCACGGCGGCTCCCGGCTCTCGCGCGGCGCTTTTACGCGTTCGCGTCCGGCTTCTGCCGTCGCCTCTTTAAGAGCATCTCTGCCGGCCCCCGGGGGCTCAGGATGGTAACTCCGGCGACACTCCGACCGTAAAGGGTGCCGAAGTGAGTGCGGTCCCGGGTAAGCAGGGCTTCGCATTCGAGGGAGAGTGCCGAGGCGAGGACAGGGAGGTCCTTCGCCGGCAGGGGAACCTCTAAGGGCTCTTTGCCCGTCCCGGCAAAGTGATCGTGCGCCTCCAATGCCTTTCGAAAGGACTCGAGGTGCGCCCGGCGATCCGCCGCGGCCAAAAAGAGTACATTCGCATCCAGATAGGCCCTCACGGTCCACCCGTTGTTCTCGTACCAGGACTCGAGCTCTTTCTCGCCGTCCCGGAACTCATCGAGGCGCTCCATTGCATAGGTCTCGACCGGGAGGGCGACGGCGGGACGCAGGAGCACGCCCTCGGGTGTGGTCTCCGCCGGCTAACCGAAAGTGTAGTCTTCATGAATAACGAATTACAGGAAAACCGAAATACCGTAAAGATGCAAAACAGCCCCTACCGCATCGACCGGAAGTTCTTAACAAACTGCACCCGGTCGTAGGCCGCGGGATTCCCGACGTTCTCCCGGCTAAGCGTGCCCCGAAAGTCGTCGAGGCTCTCGTACTCTCGCTCCTGCATCCAGGAGACGAGGCGCTTATTCAGCTCGGATACCACGCCGAGGCCGTTGCGGTACAGGGTCGAGGCCACCTGTACGACCTGGGCCCCGGCGAGGAGCTGCTTGATCACCCCGTCGCCGTCGTGAACGCCGGTGGATGCCGCCAGATCGCAGTCGACCCTCCCGCTCATAATGGCGATCCATTTGAGGGATGTCGCGAGATCGGCCGGGGTGCTCAGCACGTTGGTCGGGACGATCTTTAGGTTCTCCACGTCGTAGTCGGGGTTGAAGAAGCGGTTAAAGAGCACCAGCCCCTTTATGCCGGTCTTGGAGAGGGCCTTAAGCGTCTGGGCGAGAAGGGTGAAGTAGTAGCTGACCTTGACCGAGACCGGGATGCTGACCGTATCAAGCACCATGTTGATGATGTCGAAGTAGACCTTCTCGAACTCGGCGGCGCTTTCTGCCTCGAAGTCCGACGGCTGGAGGAAGATGTTCAGCTCCAGGGCGTCGGCCCCCCGCTCCTCGAGCTTGGCCGCAAAGTCGGTCCACTTTTGGGCGCTTATGCCGTTGATCGACGCGATAACCGGTATTCCAAGCTCTTTCTTGGCCTGGGCTATTAGCTCGAGGTAGTCGGGTACCGTGTGGGCGGGCTCGATCAGATCATCCATGTCCGCCATCTCGGGAAAGATGGGGCCCGGCCGGTGCATCTCCGTCTCGGTGCGCGCCATCTCTGCGAGGATCTCCTCCTCGAAGAGCGACCGCAAGACCACCGCCCCGGCCCCTGCCTCCTCGAGCTTCTTTAGGTTGTCCAGCTTGTTCGTCAGCTCCGAGCTGGAGGCAACCACCGGCGAGCTGAGCTCCAATCCCAGGTATCGTGTTCGAATGTCAGGTGTCATACTGTTTCTCTCCATAGCCGTGGGGACGGTCTTCTAAGTAATAGCGGTGCACCGCGGACGTGTCTACAGGCCCTTCAACGGCTTTGCCCGACTTCGATATCCAGGTTATTCTCATGGTATGAAGATTGCCGTCTCCATTCCGGATGACGTCTTCGAGGAAGCTGAGCGCCTCGCCCGGCAGCGGTACCGGTCCCGAAGCGACCTCTATGCCCGGGCTCTCG
>JBKHCS010000045.1:0-23289 GCA_046541715.1 Spirochaetaceae bacterium | reverse complement strand
ATCCTGTGCCTCGGCGCTCCAGGTATTCGCGCCGCCCCCTCGTTTCAAGCCCTGCAGCTGGGGACGGGGCCGTAATCGGGGACTGGAATAGCGGTTGTCGATAACTGGGCCCAGCAGGGCTTGGCTTCCGGTCGGCCGCGTCCTGCGGCCTCCCTCCAGCCCGCCTCGGGGGCTCTCGGCACATCCTGTGCCTCGGCGCTCCAGGTATTCGCGCCGCCCCCTCGTTTCAAGCCCTGCCGGGTCCGGCCCACAAAGCAAAGGGCCGCCCCGAAGGACGACCCTTTGCTTTGGGCCCAGCAGGGCTTGAACCTGCGACACCCTGATTATGAGTCAGGTGCTCTAACCAACTGAGCTATGGGCCCCGGGGTAGGCGAAAAGGATAATTGGCGGGGTGGGGGATGTCAATTGGCGCCAACACGCTTCTCCATATCCAAGAGATCTCGGACCGTGGGGCAACCGCCCGGGCGAATGCCTCGTTTGTTGCCGGGTCCCAGTGGACGCCGTCGGTGTCGCTGGGGGTCACGTGCTCGCCGGAGTCGAGGAAGGCAGAACCCCGACTTTTCGCAGCCGTCCGGTAGTGTTCGGCAAGCTGCTGGGACTTCTCCTCTGCGCCCCGAAAGACCAACGCCGTGCCCGATAGCCGGCCCAAGGGCGGCGGACAGACGAGCAGTAGCAGGCGGACTATCGAGTATGCCGGTCCAGCGCTCGGCGTAGCCGGAGCGGCAACGCGTCTTGGGGTTGAAACCCCATGTTAGAGAATCGCCGAAACAAAGCACGGACTTCGTTATATATGCTACTCTACCACAGAGTCTGCGACTCGATAACCGCAAAAGCGAGGATGGAACGTGGTAGAGCAACTCGTCATGGACGCGAGAAGTGTTCGGCGATTTGAGGAAACGCAGGAGATTGGCCGGGACGTCCTGGAGGGCCTGATTGGAGTTGCCAGGCTCTCTCCAAGCGCCGCGAACCTCCAGCCCCTGAAGTATCGCCTTGTCGATGATGGCGCCGAGAAGGCGGCCCTGTATCCAGCCCTGAGCTGGGCCGGTTACCTGAAGGATTGGCCCGGTCCGGACCCGGGAGAGCGTCCCGGAGGCTATATCGTGATCACCAGAGACCGAGAGCTTAAGGCGATCGACAAGTTACTGATGTGTGATGTCGGTATCGTGGGCATGGCCATTCAGCTCCGTGCTCGGGAAATAGGGCTGGGTTGCTGCATGATCGCCTCGTTCACGGCAGGCAAGCTGGTCGGGGCGCTGAAGCTTCCGGAGCAGTTTGAGCCGCTTCTGGTGCTGGCCCTCGGCACGCCTAAAGAGCGTGTTGTTCCGGACGATTTGGCTCCGGGGGGCGGGATCGAGTACTACCGCGACGCATCGAGGGTGCACCACGTCCCCAAGCGCACCCTGGCGGAGGTGATCATAGAGGGCTGAGGCTGCGATGGTGCGAGGAGTGTGTTTGGAGACGGCTTCGATTCGTCCGTGACGCCGTCTCTTCACGGCTCCCTAATGAGCACGTCATGGATGCCGATGGCCCCCAAGCGCTCGCGATGGGCTTCGATCTGCTCCAGGGGTACCTGCTGGATCAGAACGCGATGGCGCCGGGCCGTGGAGCTTTCCAGGATCGGAGAGAAGCCGGCCTCTTCCAGGCGGTCCCGAAGTGCTTCCGCGTTAGCCCGCACCGAGAAGGAACCGACCTGAATATCCCGGAATGCCACCGGCTGTACGGCATGGACCACCTCAATGTGAACCGGAGCCACGCCCCGGGCGGTCAGACCGATGGCGTCCGCGGCGGCCCGGGAAAGATCGATAATTCGGCCTTCGACAAATGGTCCCCGGTCGTTGATACGGACGACGACGCTGCGGCCGTCCCCAATGTGGGTCACCTTGACCAGGGTGCCGAAGGGGAGGGTCTTGTGGGCGGCGGTCAGCTCGTTGGTGTCGAAGACTTCCCCGTTGGCGGTAAGGCGTCCGTGAAACTTTCCGCCGTACCAGGAGGCGAGGCCCTCTTCGGCCTGGGGATAGGTGACTCCCGTCGCGGAGAGGAGTACGACGATACAAAGAATGGAAAGCCGTCGGGTCAGCATACTACCCAATGTATCGGCTCAGGCTGCGATTCTCCACAGTCCGGCACGAAGTAATGTAGTATGGGCACCATCGTGAACAAGAAGCAGCTTTCGGGAGTCCTCATGGCCATTGGGGCCTTCGGACTCTGGGGATTGACCCCCCTCTATTTCGCGCCGATTCGAGAGATAAACTCCGTCGAGTTGGTTCTCCACAGAATTGCCTGGACCTGGGTTATCGGGTGGGTTTATATCACCGTTTCCTGGGCAAAGGCTCGGAGAGTCTTCGCCGACCGAAGGCTCTTTCTCCGGACTCTCCTAGCAGGGGTGCTGATTCTGGTGAACTGGCTGGTGTATACCTACGCGGTTACCAAGGGGAAGGCCCTCGAAGCAAGCCTGGGATACTATATCAATCCCCTCTTCAGCGTCGTGCTGGGCGTGGTCTTTCTGCGAGAGCGCCTCCGGCGTCTGCAGATCGTCGCCTTCTTTACCGCCATGGCGGGGGTCGTCTATCTCACGGTAGTGCAGGGCTCGCTCCCCTGGGTTAGCGTGGTGCTGCCGATCTTCTTTGGACTGTACGGGCTTGTCAAGAAGACAACTGCCGTGGAGCCACTGTTGGGTCTCGGGTTCGAGACGATTGTCTGGGGCCCCCTGGCCATGACCTGGATTCTTCTTGGAGTCTTCCAGGGGCGGGGTAGCATGGTCTACGGCGGTGTTTGGACCACCGTGCTGCTCGTAGGCTCCGGCGCCGTGACGGTGGCACCCCTGGTGCTCTTCGCCGGGGCTACTCACCGAATTGCCCTGGCAAGCGTCGGCTTTCTGCAGTACATTGCCCCGACGCTGATTCTAATCTTCGGCGCGACCGTCTTGGAAGAGCCCTTCCCCTTAAGACGGCTCCCCGGCTTTCTGCTGGTCTGGGTGGCGCTTCTGATCTACTCTTTGAGTACCTTTCGGGAGAACCGTCCGTCCCCGGCGTTCTCCCCGTCGCCTGCCGACGGTTGAACCGGCACCCCATGGTGGCTATATTCCCCCGTAACGCATGAATACCGCAAAAGAGCTTCATCACTGGGCAGACGTCTACGCCGCCCGAGTCGTACGAGAGCGTTCCCGGGACGACGGCCGGCCCTTTACCTGCGCCTCGGGCATTACTCCCTCGGGAACGGTCCATATCGGGAACTTTCGGGAGATTATTTCCGTCGACCTCGTCGTCCGGGCTCTGAGGGACGCCGGGGTGCCGGTCCGCTTTATCTACTCCTGGGACGACTACGACGTGTTTCGAAAAGTTCCGAAGAACGTCCCAAAACAGCAGGAGTTGGCAGGCTATCTCCGGTGGCCGATCACGTTGGTTCCGGACCCCTTCGACGACGACGAAAGCTACGCCCGGCACTACGAGAAGGAGCTCGAAGCGCTCCTTCCGAAGCTGGGCATCGAGTGCAACTTTCTCTATCAGGCGGACCGCTACCGGAACTCCACCTACGCTGAGGGGATACGCCGGGCCTTGGAGCACCGGGAAACCATCCGGGACCACCTAAACCGGTACCGGACCCAACCCCTCCCGGAAGAGTGGTGGCCCATCACCATCTTCTCGAGCTTTACCAACAAGGATACCACCACGGTGCTCTCCTGGGACGGGGAATACGGCGTGACCTACCGGTGTGAGGAGACAGGAAAGGAAGAGACGGTGGATCTTCGGTCGACGGCGGTGGCCAAGCTTCTCTGGCGGATCGACTGGCCGATGCGGTGGGAGTACGAGAAGGTCGATTTCGAGCCGGCGGGGAAGGATCACCATTCCGAGGGAGGCTCCTTCGACACGGCGAAGCACATCGTCCGGGAGGTTTACGACTACGAGCCGCCGGTGACCTTCCAGTACGACTTTATCGGGGTGAAGGGGAAGGGAGGCAAGCTCTCCTCCTCCAGCGGAAGCGTTGTCAGCCTCGGGGACGTTCTGGAGATCTACCAGCCCGAAGTCGTCCGCTACCTCTTTGCCGGCACCAAGCCGAATAGCGAGTTCACCATCTCCTTCGACCTCGACGTGATCAAGATCTACGAGGACTACGACCGCTGCGAGCGCATCTATTACGGGGTCGAGGAGGTCTCGGAGAAGCGGCGGGCCAAGGAGGCCCGGATCTACGAGCTTTCCCAGGTGGCGGCCGGGGCCGCCGCAGCCGATGCAACACCCGCCGGCGCCCCGACCCAACTGCCCTTCCGGCACCTGTGTAACCTGCTGTTGATTCACGCAGGCCGTCTCGATGCCGCCGTGGATGCCCTCTATCTCTCTCTTGGGCGCTCCCACGGGGCCGACCCGGACTCCGTCGCCCCGGAAGAACGGCAACGGGCCCTCAACCGGGCGGCCTGCGCCTGGAACTGGGTTCGGACCTACGCCCCGGAGGATTTTCGGTTTACCCTCAAGACCGGCCAGGAGGAGCCGGTGGAGCTCTCGCAAGAGGAGCTCTCCGCGGTCAGAGAGCTCCGGGACGACCTCATCGGGCGCTTGGACGAGCTCGAGGAGAAAGAGCTCGGCGAGGCTATCTACGCTCTGGCTCGCAATCGGGGGATCGAGCCCAAGAAGCTCTTCGTTACCCTTTACCGAGTATTCGTCGGGAAGGAGAAGGGGCCCCGCCTCTCGGGGTTCCTGAAAACGATAGGCGCCGAGCGCTGCCGGGAAATCCTGCACCGCTACTAGGCCACGGGTTCCGGTAGGCGATAGGTTCCGGGCGGCCGCGGAGTGCTAGGCCAGCTTCTCCCGGAGCATCTCCAGGTTCTTTCTTCGGTCTTGCGCCTTAAAGAGGTAGGAGCCGACGACGAAGACGTTGGCCCCGGCAGACTTTGCGTCGCCGATGGTGCCCTCGTCGATCCCGCCGTCGACCTCGATATCGACCTCGTCCCCGACGAGCTTCCGGGCCCGCTCTATCTTCGGAAGCATCTCCGGGATGAACTTCTGCCCCCCGAAGCCCGGCTCGACGGTCATGACGAGCAGCCGGTCGATGTACTCGGCAATCGAGGTAAGGGCGGAGACCGGTGTCCCGGGAGTTATCGACACACCGGCCCGGACGCCGGCCTGCCGGAGGTCCCGGAGGAGGATGTAGCCGTGGTGGGTCGCCTCGTAGTGGAAGGTGATGATACCACAGCCGATCTCCTTAAACCGTCGCCAGTAGTCCTGAGGCCGGATAATCATCAGGTGGGCCTCCAGGGGCATTCCGGGATACGCCCCGGCGATGCCGGCGAGCACCGAAGGTCCGAAGGAGATGTTCTCCACGAAGACTCCGTCCATGACGTCGAGATGAATCTCGTCGATCCCGTCGGCGACATCGTCGATCTCTTCCTTTAGGCGGAGGAAATCGGCGTTGAGGATACTAGCGGCAATCTTGTAATCCATGGTCAAACTATACGGGGAGGCCGGAACCCGGTCAACGAAGCAGCCGCCGGAGGACCGCGTCTTTCTTGCGCCACTTCGGATTCACCTTGACCCGGAGGTCCAGGGAAACCGGATAGGGAAAGAGCTCCCGGAGTGTCTGCTCGGCACCCTTGCGTATGTCGCGAATCATCGCGCCCCCCTTGCCCACGACGATTCCCTTTTGTGATTCCCGTTCGACGTAGATGGCCGCCCGGACCGCAAGCCGCTGCGGCCGCGGTTCCGCCTTGGGAGAGCCGCCTTTCGCTGAGCGAATATCCTCGAAGGCGCTGTCGAGAATATCGACGTAGACGGCATGGGGGACCTCCTGGGTCGTCCGGCGCATTACCTGCTCCCGGATGGTTTCGGAGATACGGAACCCCGGATCCTGGTCGGTGTAGAACTCCTCCGGATAGAAAGGCGCCCCTTCGGGAGCCTTTGCGAAGAGGGCGGAGGTAAGCGCTTCGACGCCTCTGCCGGTGGCGGCGCTGGTCTCGACTCGGGGTGCCTCGGGAAAGCGTGCGTCGAGAAAGGCGACCCAGGCGTCCGGCACGGCCCCTTGGACGGGGGCGCCATCCTCGGGTTCCGGCCCCGGGGCCAAGAGGTCCGTCTTGTTTATCGCCACCACCGCCGGTTGGGGCGCCGCGACCACGGCGTCGGCGATCATCGTCTCTTCCTCGCCGGGTTCTCGGGTAACGTCGGCGACGTAGAGCACCAGATCTACCTCATCCAGGCTTGCCAGGGCAACCCTCTTGAGCTCCTGGTTCATCTTCTGCTCGGAAAGGTGGAACCCCGGTGTATCGAGAAAGACGAGTTGCCCTTCAGGGGCATTTAGAATGCCCCGAACGCGATTCCTGGTGGTCTGGGGAACCGGGGATACGATGGAAACCTTGTGGCCGCAGATGCGGTTTATCAGGCTGCTCTTCCCCGCCGAGGGACGTCCGACGATAGCGACAAATGCGACTCTCATGTTTTAACCTTTTGCAAATCGGCGATCTTTGCTAGTATATTCTTGCCTATGTGGAACATATCCCAGAGACTCGAAGAAGAAAACGACGACGAGAAGCAGGACCCTAATGTCGGTGCCAGCGAGCAATTCATACAGAAGATGCTCAAGACCCGGACTATCCTGCTTTCCGGTGAGATAAACAAGAACCTGGCGGAACGGGTTGTACGGCAACTCCTTCTCCTCGAGGACGCCGGCGATGAGCCGATCCGGATATTCATCGATTCTCCCGGGGGAGACGCGGATGCAGGGTACGCCATCGTCGACATGATCCGCTTCGTAAAGCCTCAGGTGTTTACCATCGGCATGGGGCTCGTGGCGAGTGCCGGTGCGTTGATCCTTCTCGGTGCACCGAAAGCGCAGCGCCTTGGGCTTCCCAATTCACACTACCTTATCCATCAACCCTTGAGCGGAATGCGGGGGGTGGCGACGGACATCGAGATACACGCCCGGGAAATCGAAAAGATGCGGGTTCGCATCAATCAGCTTATCAGCGACGAGACCGGTAAGCCGATGGAGCAGGTGGAAAAGGACACCGACCGCGATTTCTGGATGGGGGCCGAGGACGCGGTAGCATACGGTCTTCTTTCGGCCGTCGTTGCGTCGCGGGACGAGTTGGAGAAGAGAGTAGCCTCTTAGGCCCACAAACAATGGTTCCTTCAATGAACGACCCCTACGGTGCCAAAGCGTTCGAGGGCTTCTCGAACGGTGACCTTCCCGGCGGGGCTACCTTCACCCAAGGTAAGGTCCGGGACGTCTTCGAGGTGGGGGACAAGCTTCTTATTTACACCTCCGATCGGATTTCCGCCTTCGACCGGGTCCTTGGATTGGTGCCCCACAAGGGGGAGATTCTCAACGCCCTTTCGCTCTACTGGTTCCGCCACACCTCCGATATCGTGCCGAACCACATTATCAAGTCAATCACGCCCCGGAGCGTCCTGGTAAAGAAGTGCGTTGTCTTTCCCGTCGAGGTCGTGGTAAGGGGCTACCTGACCGGTTCCGCCTGGCGCGACTACTCTGCCGGGCGTCCGGTATCCGGTATCGAGCTTCCTAAGGGCATGCGGATGAACGAGCGCCTCGAGAAGCCGCTCGTTACCCCGTCGACGAAGGCCGAACGGGGAACCCACGACGCGCCGATCTCCGCGGAAGAGGTCGTCGCCCGGGGGCTCGCTACCGCCGAACAGTGGGAAACAATGCGCACCGTCGCCCTGTCGCTCTACGCCCGGGGGAGCGAAATATGCGCTCATCGGGGTCTGATCCTCGTCGACACTAAGTACGAGTTCGGCCTCCTCGACGGCAGGATTCACCTTATCGACGAGCTTCATACCCCCGACTCCTCCCGGTTCTGGTACGCCGACAGCTACGAGGAGCTCTTTGCCCGGGGGGAGAAGCAGCGGAAGATCGATAAGGAGTACTTCCGCCAGTGGCTGATGGAGCAGGGCTTTTCGGGGGACGGAACACCGCCCAAAATTCCCGATGAGATTCTCCGGGAGGTGTCCAAACGCTACGTCCGGGCCTACGAGACCATCATTGGAAAGTCATTTGCGCCAAAATCGAAGAACTTTGAAGCAGAGCGCGCGGAAATCCTGTCTTATCTGGTAGAGCATAGCTAGATCTCTACCAGGAGCGTATTACATGAACATCTCTTCTTTTGCCCTGCGCCTGTGCTGTATCGGGGCCGTCCTAGTCTCCCCCGCCGGCTGCGCCCGGTGGCTTTCTCCGGACGACGGTGTCACCGTGGTAAGCTACAACCTGCAGAACCTCTTCGACGGCGTCTCCCAGGGGACCGAGTACCCGGCCTTCGATCCGGAGACCGGTAGCTACGGTCCGGAAGACTACCACCGGCGTCTGGAAACCCTAGGAGGACTTCTCTCGGAGGCATTTCCCGTTCCTCCGTCGATTCTCGTCCTGCAGGAGGTCGAAAACCGTGGGGTCGCCGGGGACCTTCTCGACGCGGCCGGGTGGACCCACGCGTACGAGCACCTGCTGTTCGACCCGGCACCCGTCGGCAGCGTCGGCGTCGCCGTCGCCTCGGTTCTCCCGGTGGTCGGCGTCCGGAGTCACCGGAGCGTTTATCACCGGCGACCCGACCGGACCATTCTCGAGGTGCGTCTCGAGGCCGGCGGCGCCGAGCCGGGAACCGGCGACATTGTCCTCTTTGCCAATCACTGGAAATCCCGGCTTCCGAGCCGGGAGGAAACCGAACCCCGGCGCCTTCTATCGGCGGCGGCCGTCGGGTTTCGAATCTCAGAAACGCATGCGGGCCTCTTCCTTGTCGTCGGGGATTTGAATACCGAAACCCCGAGACTGCCGGGCTTTGCCCAGCCCTGGGATACCTCCGGGTATCCCGGGAGCTACGCCTACCGGGGAGACTGGGAACGCCTCGATCACATTCTCTACCGGGCCGGAGAAACCGGTGCCCCGGGTTCCCCGGGAGCCTACCGCCTCGATTCCTTCGACGTGGTGGCGCCTCCGGAGGCTCTTACCGCCGAGGGCTACCCGAAGCGGTGGATACCCCGGCACGGTGGGGTGTCGGACCACCTGCCGGTCGTCGCACGCTTTCAGCCGCCGGGGGCGGCGCGGTAGCCCCGGCGCGGGGATGACGGACTAGGGCGGCGCGGTAGCCCCGGCGCGGGGCTCTACCAGACCCCGGCCTCCTCGAGAGAGGCTGTTACCGCTTGGTCCCAACCCCGGTTTGCCGCAGGGCTTGCGGGGCTCGGGTGGAGGACGCGGAGAATCCGGGTGTCGCCCGCCGGGCCCCTGGGTTGTCCGGCGACGGACCGGAGCCGCTCTTCGGCGAAGCGGCCGATCCCGACGAGAACAGCCGGCTCGAGGAGGTCGATGACCTTTCGGAGAGTCCGGTCGCAGGCGTCGAATAGGGCCCTCCGCTCCCCGGCGGGGAGCTTGTCCGGCGTAATATTCCGACCGGTGTCTCCGAGAAAGGCGAGGGGACAGTAGTTGGCCACGTAGTGATGGGCGAAAAAGCGCTCCGGCGTCCCGAACCGCTCTGCGAAGAGCCCCCAGAGACGCGTGCCGCTTACCTCCCGGCGCTCGCTTTCGAGACCCAGAATGGGCCGTTTGGGATGGGCGGTTTCCGGCCGTTCGACTTCCGCGGAGATCTCCAACCAGTCGCGAACACACACCGGGTCGCCGAAGGGGATCCCCGTTTGGACCATGCCGAAGGGCCCCGGATTCATTCCCAGAAAGAGCACCCTTGGAGAGGCTCCGGCGTAGCGAAGGTGGTACTCCTCGAAGGGCCCCCAGGCGTAGGAGAGTGGATTGTAGACCGTGTGTACCGGCGGGGCGAAGGAATGGCCGGCAAGCTCTTCGGAGAGGCCCCGGTACGCCGAGAGAAGCGCACGGGCAACAACGATGGTAGAGGACACGCCCTTGAGTCTATCCGGCACGGAAGTTTCGCTTCAATCCCGCCGGGAGGCGCCAGGGCGGGTCACAAAGTGCCCCAAAACAGATATGATCCCTGGAAATGGCGACCTTCAGCTCCCCCGGCGAATACATGATGATTCTCGCAGAATCCACTGCGCTCCCGAAGGGGTTTTCCCTTTCGACGACCCGCATCAGCTTTACCCCGACCGAGCGACCGACCCAAGAACCATACGCCATGGACCTGTCGCTTTTTCTCGCCGAGGCGCCCACCGATTCCTTCGGCTTTATGTGTACGAGCAACCGGGTCGCCGGCGCGTCGGTGCAGCTGGCCCGCCGCCGGGCCGGCGAGCCGCTCTTCCGGGGGATTCTCGTCAATAACCGTATTGCCAACGTCGCGGTTCGCCGGGGCCTCGCGGACGCGGAAGAGCTGGTCTTTCGCCTCGGAGAGCGGCTCGGGATACCTCCGGAACTGCTTCTGTCGGTTTCCACGGGTATTATCGGCTGGCGACTCCCGGTTTCGGACATGGTGGCCGCCTTCGGCCCCCTTGCCGACGGGTTGGGCGGCTTCGGTCCATCGGAAGTCGCCCGGAGCATCATGACCACCGACTCCTACCCCAAGTGCCGGACCGTCGAGATCGGCGGCGGCCGGATAACCGCCGTCGCCAAGGGCGCCGGTATGATCGAGCCCAACCTGGCAACTATGCTCGTCTTTATTCTGACCGACCTGGATGTCGGGCGCGATGTCCTCCGGAAGGCCCTCTCGGAGGCGGTCGAGGAGAGCTTTAACCTGATTTCGGTGGACGGAGATCAGAGCACGAGCGATCTCGTGGCAATCATGAGCTCCCGGCAGGGGCCGAAGGTGACTCCGGAGGAGTTCGGCGACGCCCTTACGGGTCTCTGCAGAGCCGTTGCGGAGGATATCGTGCGAAACGGCGAGGGGGCGGGGCACGTCATCCGGGTTACCGTTTCCGGCGCAAAAGATGGCCCGGAGGCCGGAGCCTTTGGTAAAGCGGTGGTAAATTCGCCTCTTGTGAAGACCGCCGTTTACGGTAATGATCCTAACGTGGGAAGGATTCTCTCGGCTCTCGGTGACTACGCGGGAAACGCCGGAGTCGATCTCGACCCCGACCGCCTCGAAATCCGCGTCGGAAAAGAGCCGGTCTACCGCGACGGTGCCTTCGATCTGAACAGAGACCGGGAGCAGGCGCTCTCTTCCTACCTGCAGGAAACCGCGATGAACCCCCGGATCAAGGGGTTTCCGCAACACGATCTCGCCGTCGAGATCTCGGTTACGATGCACCGGGGCGGCGCTTCGGCGACTGTCATCGGGTGCGACCTGACAAACGAGTACATTCGCGAGAACGCGGATTACCGGAGCTGACATCATCAATTTCAGAAAGGAATAGTAGCTATCGTGATGCCCGAAGAGTTCGACAGCCAAGTACGAGAGGCCGGTAGGTCCCTAGACGCCTGCCGGCAAGAGATAGCAAGACGTGTAGTAGGCCAGAGCGCGATGATCGACGGCCTTCTGATCGGGCTTCTCTCCGGGGGGCACGTCCTCCTCGAAGGGGTTCCCGGGCTGGCAAAGACCCTCGCGGTCAAGGCCCTCGCCGAGGTCATAGACACGGGGTTCAAGCGCATACAGTTTACCCCGGACCTGCTCCCGGCGGACCTCACCGGTACGATGATCTTCCGGCAACAGACCGGCGATTTTGTCCCGCGGAAGGGTCCTATCTTCTCCAACATTATCCTCGCCGACGAGATAAACCGGGCCCCCGCAAAGGTGCAGTCGGCGCTCCTCGAGGCGATGGAGGAGCGGCAGGTGACCATCGGGGATACCACCTTTCCCTTAGCGGATCCCTTCTTTGTCCTGGCGACCCAGAATCCCATCGAGCAGGAAGGAACCTATCCCCTTCCCGAGGCGCAGCTCGACCGCTTTCTCCTCAAGCTGACGGTGGGGTACCCGACCAAGGAAGAGGAGCTCTCCATCCTGCGGCTCGTGGGGGTGGAAGAGCGGATTCCCCTGCGTCCGATCCTCTTTCCTTCGGACATTCGAAGGCTCCGGGAGGTGGCCGCGCAGATCCGGGTCGACGAGCGAATAGAAGAATATATCGTCGCGTTGATTACCGCGTCCCGGGAGCACAACCGAGCTACCCACGCGTACTCCCGGTATATCGACTACGGTTCCTCCCCCCGGGGTACCATCTTTCTCTACCGGGCGGCGAAGGTCCGGGCCCTCCTCGGCGGCCGCGCCTACGTTATCCCGGAGGACGTCAAAGCGGCGGCGACGGACGTTCTGCGGCATCGTATCGTCCTCTCCTACGAGGCGGAGTCGGAAGAGTTGACCCCCGAGGACGTTATCTACAACCTGCTCTCGGCGATTCCCGTTCCTTAAGGAAGCCATGCGGCCCCGGAAATCATTCAGTCGTATCCGACGTCTCGAGCTCGTCTCCGAGAAGCTGGTCCAGAGCCTTCTTGCGGGGAACTACCGAAGCGTCTTTCGAGGCCCGGGCATAGAGTTCGACGAGGTCCGGGAATACGTCCAGGGGGACGACGCCCGGCTGATCGATTGGAACGTCAGCTCCCGCCTCGGGAGCGCGTATACCAAGACCTTTCGGGAAGAGCGGGAGATGACCCTCTTTCTCTTGGTCGATGTCTCCGGGTCGGTCGTCATTTCTCCCCTGGGGGGGGTGCGAAAGGAGCTGGAGAACTTTCTCGTCGCCCTCCTTTCCCTTGCCGCCTTGAGGAACAACGACAAGGTCGGCGCCGCCTTCTTTGCGGAACGGATCGAGAAATGGATTCCCCCCCGGAAGGGAAAGCACCACGCCCTACGGCTCTTGCAAGACATCATGACCTTTACCCCGAAGAGCCGGGGATCGAACCTCTCCGCGGCGCTTCGAACGGTCGGGGAGAGCCTTACCCGCCGGGGCATCTGCGTCGTTATCTCGGATTTCAAGACCCGGGGATACCTCCGGGAATTGAGCCTCCTGGCCCGGCGTCACGACGTTATCGCCCTGCGCGTATCGGAGCCGACCGATTACGACTATCCGGTCTCCGGCGGCACCTTTCTCCAAGACCCGGAGACCGGCCGGACCATTCTGGCGACCGGCCGGAACGCCGCCTTTCGGAAGCAGTACCGGGACTTCTGGCAGCGGGAGCGGCTGCAGTGGCTCCGGGACTGTCGCCGTCTCGGGGTCTCTCCTCTGGAGGTTTCCACCCAAGACGACCCGGCGTCGAAGCTCATCCAGTTTTTCAAGCGGCGGAAACGGCGATGAGGTCTCGAGTCCGGCGCCTGGCGTCCGCGTTCTTTCTGTTGCTCATCTCCGTTCCCGGGTTCGCCGAGTATTCGGTTACCGACGTTATCTTTCTCCCTCGGGTTTACTACGTCGGAGACCGGGTCGAGCTCCGGGTGCTTCTGCGCTACTCTGCGGACGAGGAGCCGGCTCGGCCCACCGGGGTCCCGACGATAGAATGGGGCGACGTGCACGAGATAACCGCCTCCTTCGAGAACGGGGTGGGTGAGGTCCGGCTATCCTTTACGCCCTTCACTCCGGGGACACAATCGATTCCTCCGATCTCGCTGGGTACTATCATCCTCGATCCAACCGACGTATTCGTTCAATCCATTCTGAACCAGGAGGATGCGGAGCTCGCGCCGCCCCGGGGACCCGTCGTGCTTCCCGGGACCCGGCTTTCGCTTATCCTTTTCTTAGGGGTTCTTCTCGGGGGACCGCTGTTATGGCTCTTCGTGCTTCGCCGGGGACTCGAGTGGATCCGGCGTCTCCTCCGGCGATATCGAGAGGGACAGCCATACCGCCGGCTTGCCCGGGATCTCAGAAACCTTACCCAGAGCTCCTCGGACATCGACGGCAGGCGGTTCTACATCCTTCTGGGGGAGGATTTTCGCCGCTACTTAACCCGGAAGACGGGAACCGACTGCCTCGCGGCGACAACCGGGGAGGTCTCCGAGCGGCTTTCCGAGCTCGTCGACGACCCGATACGGCGGCGGCAGCTCGTAGAGCTTCTGCATTACGGCGACCTGGTCAAGTTCGCAGACCGGCCCTCGAGCGAGAACACCCGGCGGGAGCACGTCGAGATTATGCGGAACGCCGTCAAGACGATCGAAGCGCGGAGGCGACGCCGTGTGGCTGTTTGATCAACCCGCTTACCTTGGGCTCTTGCCGCTCGTTCCCCTGGCGGTCTACTTCCGCCATTTCTGGCCCCGCCGAGGAAGCCGTATGCCCTTTGCCATCGGAATCTGGCCGGATCGCGGTTTTTCTCCGAGGCACCTGGGGCTCGGGTTACTCCACCGCGCCGGGACACTCTGTTTCTGGCTCGGTGTCATCCTCCTGATCGTCGGTCTCGCGGGGCCCTCGCGGGTAACTCGGGAGCGCGTCTTCCTGAACCAGGGAATCGACATGATGATCGTCCTCGACGAGTCACCGAGTATGGCGGCGCAGGACTTCGTCCCGGTAAACCGATTCGAAACTGCCCGGGACGTTATCGAGCGGTTCGTCCGGAGCCGGGAAAACGACGCGATCGGCCTGGTCAGTTTCGGACAGGAGGCGGCCCTTCGGGTTCCCCCGACCTTGGACTACGACGCGCTCCTCCGGCGCCTCGGCGAGCTGCGGATTATGGGTCTCGGGGATGGAACGGCCATCGGCATGGGCCTCGCCATCGCCGCGCTCCACCTCGAGCAGTCCACCGCCGACGAGCGGGTCATTATTCTTCTTACCGATGGGGAGAATAACGCCGGCGAAATCTCGCCGGAAACGGCAGCCCGGGTTGCAGCGGAGATGGGAATCCGGATCTACGCCATCGGAATCGGAAGCGAGGAGTCTGCGCCTCTGGAGTTCGTCGATCCCGAGTCCGGCCGGGTCTACCGGGGAACCTTTGAGGGCGGCTTTGACGAAGAACTGCTGCAGCGGATCGCCGAGGGCGCCGGGGGACTCTATTTCTACGCCGGGAGCGGTGGCACCCTTGGAGCCATATTCAACGCCATCGACTCCCTGGAAACCGTGGAGCGGAGGGTGCGCATCCACGTTCACCGGACCCAGCGCTATCTCTGGGTCGTGTTTCTCGGCCTCGTTCTGATTCTTGCGGATTACCTAGTCCGCCGGATTCTGATCCGGGAGGTCGTATGACCGTCGGGAACCCCCGGGCGCTCTGGCTTCTTCTTGCCCTGGCCGTATTCGCTCTTCTCGAGGTTCGTCATCTGATCGACGGGCGACGCGACCTGGCCCGTCTTGCCGGTGGAGATCAGGAGCAACGGCGTCGCCTCTTCTTCGTGCGGTGGTTCTTCTCTTCGGTGGCCTTCGGCCTCTTCTGGATCTTCGCCGTCCTGGCGCTTGCCGATCTCTCCTGGGGGGTCCGACCCGTCGCAGAGGACAGACGGGGGATCGAGATCGCCTTCGTTCTCGATCTCTCGAATAGTATGCTCGCTCAGGACGTGGAGCCGAGCCGTCTCCGGCGGGCCCAAGACCTTCTCCGGGCCCTCGTGAGCGAGCTCGAGGGCAGCCGGTTCGCCGTGGTCGGCTTTCGGGGGGCCGCGAGCCGGGTCGTGCCGATGACCCAGGATCTTACCGCCGTGGAGTCGCTCTTGAGCGTCTCGGCGGCTGGGGTCGTTACCAGGCCGGGGAGTGATCTCCAAGAGGGGTTGTCGGAGGCGCTCGAAGCATTTCCCGAGGGGTCTAATCGCCACCGGGTTATCGTCCTGCTCTCCGACGGGGAAGCGTTGACGGGCAATGTGGCCGCCGCCGCCGAGGCGGTCGGGGAGGCAGGAATTCCCGTCTTTACCGTAGGCATTGGTTCCCGGTCCGGGGCATCTATCCCCCTTCCGTCGGGAGACGTTATTCGGGACAGCCGGGGTAGACCGGTGGTAACCCGCCTCGAGGAGGACGTGCTCCGGCAGGTGGCGGGGTTGACCCGGGGTGCCTACTACGAAGTCGGAGAGCCGGAGCTCTTTATCAACCTCCTTCGGGAAATCCGTGAGTACTACGGTACCCTCGAGGCTCAGGGGTTTCGTCTCGAGCCGGTGCAGCGTTATCGCCTGTTTCTCTCCCTGGCGTTGATCTGCTTGGCAGTCTTTGTTTCACTTCGAGTAATAAGATGGAACGTATACTTCTAAGAATATTCGCGGTGCCGGCGGTAGTCTTGCTGGGCTCCTGCGGATTCGGCGAACCCCACGTCTCGGTTCTCCAGGGCAACTACGCCTACGGACAGGGGCGGTTTCAACGGGCCACCGTGGAATACCTCGAGGCTCTGTCGACGGATCAGCACCTCCCTTGGATACTCTACAACCTCGGCAACTCTTACCATAGCCTCGGGGAGAACGAGGCTGCGTTGGAAATGTGGAACGCAGCCCTGTCGTCCCAGGACCCCGAACTGATGTACCGGGCGGGCTTCAACCGGGGTGTGTTATTCTACGAGCAGGGTCGCTTCGACGAGGCCTACGACGAGTTCCGGTATGCCTTGGTCATCAATCCCTCGAGCATCGCGGCCAAGATCAATCTCGAGCTTACCGTGCAGAAGCTCCGGGCCGGCAGCGCCGCGGAGGCCGACCGTCCGGCAGCGGGGAACGGCGGAGGGGACGGCGAGCCTTCCGCGGAGACCCTCCGGGTGCTGAACTACATTCGCCGCAAAGAGGTAAACCGTTGGCGCTCCCAGGTTCAACGACCGGACGACGAAGAAACGTATCGCAACTGGTAGCCCTTATCCTCGGATTCCAAGCGGCGGCGCTACTCGGCCAGTCCGCGGAAGTCGAGGTGTCGAATCCGAATCCCCGGGTGGGTGACACTCTCCGGCTTACCATCTCCCTGGACAGGCTCCTCGGTCCCGAGATCGAGCCCGAGATCGAGATAGAGGAACCGGACTACCCGGAGATTATTCGTAAGACACGGGGCCCGGTCGTGCAATCGGTCGTTCGGGGGCCCTTCGGTCCCCGGGACGAGGTCACCCAAGTTATCTCCTTCGATTTCCGCTGCGTCGAAGCCGGTTTTGCGGTTCTTCCGGGGTTCCTGATCCGGTCCGACGAGGAAGTAATATCGACGGATCCCTATCTTATATCGGTCGGTGTAGAGGAGGGGCCCTGGTGGGTTCCTCCGACGCCGGCCTGGGAGCCGGCCGAGGAAGAGCTGGTCGTCGGGCAGACGACCCTCGTAAGCCTTAACCTGACCCGGAGTGCGGACTTTGCGTTTCCCGAGCGCATCGACGTGGAGTCTCCCGAAAACGCTGTCTTCGAAGAAGTAACCGGCCTCGGGAGCGTGACCGAGCTCGAGCTCTTGGGGCAACGGCTATTGAGCTATCCCGTGGCGACTTATCTGATTACGCCGACGGCAGTTGGAACCCTCGAGATTCCACCCGCCGTAACCGAGGTTCGGGGGCTATCCCGAAGCACCGATGCGGTCTCCCTCGCCGTTCGTCCGGTTCCCGAGGCGGCCGCCGAAAGCGGAGCGGTAGGCCGTTTTCAGGTGGAGGCCTCGGTCTCGGATGACCGGGTCGCCCTCGGCGAGCATGTGACCCTCTCGATTGTCGTGTCCGGCGAAGGGAATCTCTCCTACTTGGAGTTTCCCGAGATCGAGGCTCCGGGGTTCCTCGTTACCGACCGGATGGAGACCTTCGACGCGGAGCCTACGGCCCAAGGCTACCGGGGACGCCGAACTCTGGAGGTCCGCCTTCAGGCGACCGATACGGCTGAGGCGCAGAACGTTCAGGTCTCGCCCTTCGTCTACTACGACACTGGTTCCCGGTCCGTCCGGACCCTTTCCCTCGGGAGCTTTCGCGTAGAGGTCTTCGACGCCGGAGACGCGGTAGTCTCTCCGGAGGCCTTTCCCTACCGTCTGCTCTCGGACGAAGAGCGGGAGGCCGTTGCACCGAGGGACTTCTACTTGAAGCCCTGGTTCTATCTCCTGCTTCTTCCCCCGGTTCTGCTTTCCATTCTGCTGCCGGCGCTCCGTACAAGTGGTATCGTCGCGCTCCTGGCAATCACCGCCCTTGCACCGAGGGTCGATGCCCAGGGTGGCGAATCCGAGGCGGAGGTGGCCCGCCGGCTCTACCAGTCCGGGGTTCTCGGGAGCGCGTACGAGACCCTTGCGCCGATCGCCGAAGAGTCAACGGACCCAGGGATTCTGTACAACTTCGCGATCTTGGCCTACCAAATGGACATAGCCGGAGAGGGGATCTATTACCTCCGGGAGGCTATCCGTCTGCAGCCAAGCTTTTCGATAGCTAGGGACGCCCTCGCCTACATGGAGCGTTCCCTGGGTCTGGAGAACCAAGTCCCTCCGTCCCGGCGGATTCACCCGGATCGATACCTCGTCATCTTTATCATCCTTGCCTATATTCTCGGGGGGCTCGCGTTACTGCCCCTCAAATACCGCTCCGGCTTCCACACCGTCGTCATCGTGCTCGTGACTATCGCTCTCCTGGCTACCCTTGGGGGCATGGGGCTTTCCATCCGCCGGCTCCGGGAGCCGACGGTCGTCGTCTCCGCCTCCTTCGGCGAGGTACGGAGAATTCCCCAGGACACCGCAGAGCCGTGGGTGCGGTTCCCGGAAGGTACGGCTCTGATTGCCCGGGACCGGCATGAGGAGTATTTTTTGGTGGAGACGGGTAGCGAGATCACGGGCTGGATTCATTCGGATCAACTTCTGATCGACATAGGTGACCAACAATGAGTGACTTTGGGAAGATACTTGACCAGTGGGAGCGTACGGGTTCTTCCGCCGCGCCGGTAGAAAAGGAAGAGGAGGAAGCACAGGAGATTCGAATTCATCCCCGGCGTCTGCCTATTGACGATACGCTGGATATTCACGGACTGAGTGTCGAAGAGGCGACCCTCCTCATCGACACCTTTATCGATAAGGGGCTCGAGGCGGGTCATACTAAACTGTTGGTTGTTCACGGGAAGGGAAACCACTCGGAAGAGGAGCCGGTGCTCTCGAAAGCGGTCCGGGAGCTCCTCGAGACCGACCCACGCGTCGGTACGTTCGGGCACCCGGAGCGGTCCCTCGGGGGGCGCGGGGCCACCTGGTTTATTGTCCGTTACCGCTCGCGGTAGATAATCCGTCCTCGGGTAAGGTCGTAGGGCGACAGGGCAACCTTGACCTTGTCTCCCGGGACGATACGGATATAGTACTTGCGCATCTTTCCGGAAAGATGTGCGAGTATCAGATGCCCATTCTTGAGCTCCACACGGAACATCGTGTTGGGCAGTGATTCTTTGACTATACCTTCTACTTCTATCGCTTCTTCTTTTGCCACTGTTTCTCCAGCTGTGTGGTTTCGTTGACTATGCGGTGGCTACGAAGGCTTGTCAAGCTCAGGGAATTCGAGCCGTACCGGCGACGTTCGCAGGACGCCGGACGAGGCTTGACTTTTTCATAGGCTTATCCCATTGTAGGCAGCCATATTTATCCCTCGGGACATCGGAGCAACCGAATGGACAAAGAATTTGTCGAACGCATGAGACAGAAGCTCGTCGCGATGAAAGAAGATATCCTCAAGAACCTCATGGCCGAGAATGAAGATTTTCAGGAGTTGGTGAACGCCGACGACTCCAAAGATCTGGTGGATATCGCGAGTTCCGATATCGATAAAAAAACCCTCGACGCCCTCGGCGCCCAGGACATGAAGCGCCTACGACTCATAGAAGCCGCGCTGGCCAGAATCGAGAACGGGCGTTACGGCATCTGCATGAAGAGCGGAAAGATGATTCCCAAGGAGCGCCTCGAGGCGATCCCCTACGCGCTGTATCGCATCGAATACCAGAACGAAATAGAGCGCCGAAACCGCTAAACCGCGCGCTGCCTCCGCCGATAGAAAAGGTAGAGGCAGCGGTATGATCGATACAAGCGTACAGAACTACGTACATCGAACGATTCCGATTACGAACCTTCTGCGGGCTCAGTTTTCCCCCGGAAGAATCGCCTTGCCGGTCCAGAGCCAGGCCATCTACGCCAGGTTCAAGCATGTCCAGGGGGTGCCGTCTCACGCCGAGGGACAGGGCTTCAGCATGGCCCGCTTGCGAATGCTCGACAACCTCATCGATCGACTCACGCGGTTAGAGGGGAGCTCAGGCGAGTGGGTTCAACCGGCTTCCGGCGGCGAAGTCGAAGGCCTGATCCAGGAATACGCGGCGCGCCTCCATCAAGCCGTCGAGACCGCGGATGCGAGTGGGTACTCCCTCGGTTACGGGTCCGGCACCAATGAACTGGGAACCCTCTTGGACATGGTCGCCTAGCGCAAGGCGGGGTTGTTCCGGATTTCTCGTTCCAGCGACGAAAGAGGGCCGTGGCCCGGAAAAAGCCGAGTCTCCGGAGGGAGGGTAAAGAGCTTTTCCCGGATGCTGGCGAAAAGCTGTTCCTGATCCCCTTCGGGCACCTGAGTCGTCCCTACCAACTTAAAAAGCAACGTATCACCGGAAAACAGGGCATTTCGCTCTTCGCTATAGAAGCAGACGCTCCCGGGCGTGTGGCCCGGGGTGTGAATTACCGATAAGTCCGATTCGCCGATTACGTCGCCGTCTTCGAAGGTAAACGACGCCTCCGGGATAGGTCGATACGTCTGCTCGAAGTCAACTTCGGAAACACCAAGGCTATCGTAGACCTTCTTATGCTCCTTGTAGGCGCCGTTTCCGAGGAACTGGGCGTCCTCCGGGTGAATGCCGATTTCGATGTGATGCTCGTAGTGTTCGATAATCGCTGATGTAGCCGCCACGTGGTCCAGGTGGCCGTGGGTAAAGATGACCATTACCGGCCGGAAGTTGACGATATCCAGGCGGTGGACTATCTCCTTTGCCTCGGCGCCGGGATCGATAAGAAGGCATTCCTTCTTTCCGACGGAAACGACAAAGGTGTTCGTGTGCTCCGCACCGACAATGATTCTTTCGATCATGTAGGTCCACGGTAGCCTAAACGTCTGCTTTCTACAAGCTAATCCTTCTTCCGTGCGTAGTTCACGTTCAGACGGCGGCCCCGGTACTCTTTTCCGTTCAAGGCTCCGATGACCTCGTCCGCCTTGTCGTTCGCGACCTCGACGAAGGAGTAGTTGTCGAGAATCTTGACCTGCCCGATATCGTCGGCGTCCACGCCGTCGACGTCGGTCATAAGACCGACGAGGTCCCGGGGAAACACCCGCCGATTCTTTCCGATACCTACGAAAACCGAGGTGAAGGTGCTCTTCCGCTGATCCCGATCCGCCTTTTTCGTCGTGTCTGAATACTTCAGGAGGTACGCCGCAAAGTACCCCCGACGGAAAAAGGGGACGTTCTTCATAATGAACTTGCGATACGCGTTGAGCTCATCGGGATTCTCGTCTTCGTGAATATCCTTGAGGATAGAGTCGACCTTCTGCTTCAAGGCCTCGTTCTTGCTCAGTTTCTTGAGGTGTGCATTGCTCACGGTTAATCGCTCCTGACGCTGATTGTGTTTCTGTCTGCTTCCATCTCCGTACCGGTCGGCTCCCTGCCAACTATCCGCCGGAACGAGGGCCGGGCGCCGCATAATGCTCGCCAACTCCTGGACACCTTCGTGGTGCTCCTTGGAGAACACGACGGTCTGGGGCGTCGCCGGAAGCTTTGAAAGGATGTACTCGACATCGGCGTTGTAAGGGGCGGCCTCTTCCGCATCCTCCGGCTCTTCGATGACACAGAGATGGACCCTGCTCAAGTCTATATTGTCTCGCCGAATGTGGTCGATAAGCCGCTCGGTTGTGGAGACGACGACCGTCGGCTTCTTCGAGACCTCTCCGGCTTCCTGCCGGGCCGTCCCGGAGGTGCTCAAGGGCACCACCGAGGGCTTTGGACCCTTGATGTCCTTCCAGTGTGCCTGGAGAAGCCTCGTGGCTTGGGCGATATGCTCCGGGTTCGGGGTGACGATGACCGCCTGGGGGCCCGGCTTACCACGGCGCACCCGAAGGACCGCCGGGATAATCAGGTCAACCGGATGATCCTCCGCCGAACCCGTTTCGATGATGACGTTGCGCCTATGCTGGAGAACCCGCAGAACGGCTCTCCGAATGGCAGGGAGCTCCCGCTGACCGCGTTTCTGCGTCAACCTGTGGAGGAACTCCATCTCGCGTTTCTGTATATCGCCCACCCGGGCTCCACCTCGGTCTCGACAATCTTGACTGCTACGCAGCCTACAGAGGGGCCGATACCCTGTCAAGGTTGCTGAAAATGAACGAAAACCTTGATACCTTTAGACTATGAACCTGTTACGCCTGCGGTGGCTCACCGCTGTTCTCCTCGTGGCCGCCGCGATGGCCGCCGTCCCGGAGACGGTGACGGCTGAGGAGCTCCTTCGGTTTCGTTACGCGGAAGGTGACCAATACCGCATTCTCTCGACGACGGACCAGGTGGTTACCATCAACGGTCAGGTCCATCAGGAGAACCAGATTACCAACCGCATCGCCATCGAGGTTACCGACGCCGATGAGGATTCGGGACGCCACGAGCTTACCGCCGCGGTTCTCTACCGGGCGCAAGTGGCAAGCGATATTCTGCAGTACGGCCGGGAGTACGAGTCGGAGTTCCGGCGGGACGTCCGGGGTTTCTACGATATCGACCCCTCCTTCGAGGTGCCTCCGACGCAAAACGTTCCGATCTTTCCGGAAGCGGCGGTAAGCGTCGGGGACAGCTGGAGCTTCGAGGGACGGGAGATCATCAACCTCGAAGAGAGCCTCGATGTAAGCGCAGGGTACAATGGCCCGATTCTATCGCGTATCAGCTTCCCCGTCGGGTATCGATTCGATTCGATAGAGGAACGGGACGGGGAGCCGGTCGCCGTCATCGCCGTCGACTACGCCCTCCATCATCGTCCGACGGGGGTCTCGCCGGATCTCTGGTACCCGGTGCTTATCTCCGGGGAGATCAGTCAACGAATCTACTGGAACCTTGAGCGAGGGCGTTTGGTCGAAAGCGACGGCACCTACGTATTCGCCTTCTCCATGGCGAGCGGCGACCTGGTTGTCTTTCAGGGGACGACCCGGTCGGAGGTAATCGATTCCCGGCCCTTGGACCGGGAGAATGTCCGCCGCCGGATCGAAGACGATCTGCGGGATAGAGGAGTCGAGGACGCGGAAGTAACCTCCGACGACCGGGGGGTTACGATTACGTTGGACAATATTCAATTTCCCCCGGACTCGGCGGCGCTGATTTCCGCGGAGCAAGAGAAGCTCCGGCAGATCGGGGAGATTCTCCGAAACTACCCGGAGAACGACATCTTAGTATCGGGACACACGGCCCTGGCAGGGACCGCCGAAGGGCGACAACGCCTCTCGGAACAGCGAGCCGCCGCCGTCGGGGAGTTTCTAATCGACGAGGACGTCCGGGAACCGGACCGTATTCTCTACCAGGGCTTCGGCGCCCGGCGCCCGGTGGCCGACAACTCGACGCCGGAAGGGATGCGCAAAAACCGCCGGGTGGAGATAACGATCCTTGAAAACTAGTGTGAT
>JBKHCS010000001.1:0-126755 GCA_046541715.1 Spirochaetaceae bacterium | reverse complement strand
GCTTTATCACGGGGGTCACGATTCCCGTGGACGGCGGCTTTCTGACGGACAACGTTTAGACAAAGGAGTGCGATTATGTCACAAAGCCTAGCTCAACTTATTACCACGACCGGGGTCCTGGATTTGTCGGCCGCCGATCTGGAATCCAGAAAAAAGAGCGCCCTCGCCGGAGACGGCCGCCTTTTGGGGGACAAGGAGGCGGGAATCTACGCCCTTTCGGTCTATCCCCTCGGAGACCAGCGCTGTTTTATCGCCCGGATAGACGGGGCCAAGAGCTTTGTCGTTGCCTCGAAGAGCGCCTTCGACGGCGTCCTCGACGCTCCCCTTCAGGAGGAGAGCGGAGTCTTTTATCAAGCGGTAGAACCAGGGCCGAAGCATCTATCCTCCCTACGGAAACTCTTCCCCTTCACCAAACCGGTCTCTCTCCGGGATCGGGTGACCACCGTGGGTATGGGGGACCGTCTCGGCCGGGCGAGCGCCGGGCATCTCCAGGCGGCTCGAAAATACCAGGTCTCGCCGGTTCTTGCACAGCAGAGTATCCGGGAGCTGGATATGACGCAGAGGACCTTCGCGGAGGTTGTCGCCGACGCGGCGTTTCTGGTCTACCAGGAAGGTTTCGAGGACGGCTGGGGCGCCGACGGCGACCACTTGAAAGACCTGCCGTCGATCGACAAGGCCCTCGCCCAGGATATGCCGATGATCACCCTCGACCTGACCGAAGTGATGAGGCCCGAGGTGGCGGATTTTAGCCCGGAGCAGGTTGACGCCGACTTCGCGAAGCTTCCGGAAGCCGAGCAGAAGCGAATCGACGGGGATTATTCGGACAAGACGTTCCGAGTGGGCCGCTTTTCCCTCACCTTTACCAAGCTCGAAGCACGGCGCTGCGCGGTAATGTACGGCCCGGCGCTCGATTTCGGCGGAGAGGTCGATCGGTACCTCCGGAAGCACCGGGGAGACCAGTACGATCTGGAGATCAGCATCGACGAGACCACGACGCCGACCCTGCCGGAGCATCACTACTTCTTCGCCCGGGAGCTCTCGCACCGGAAGGTCACGGTAAACTCTCTCGCCCCCCGGTTTATCGGCGACTTTCAGAAGGCCATCGACTATATCGGCGACCTCGGAGAGTTCGAAGAACAGTTCGAGATTCATTGCGAAATCGCCCGGGCCTACGGGCATTACAAGATCTCACTTCACTCGGGGAGCGATAAGCTTTCTGTCTATCCGATCGTCGGGCGGCACACCGACCTTCGGCTTCATCTAAAGACTTCGGGGACGAGCTGGCTCGAGAGCCTGCGCGTTATTGCCGTTCACCGGCCGGATCTCTACCGCGAAATCCATACCCGGGCGGTCGATTACGCGCCGGAAGCCCTCAGGCTCTACCACATCACCGCGGACTTCAATGCGGTCACCGATCTCGATTCGGTGCCGGACGCCGCGTTACCGGACTACCTCGACGATCCCAACGCCCGGCAGCTCCTGCACATCGCCTACGGTGGGATCATTCCCCACAAGGAGCTCGGGCCGAAGCTCTACGACGCCCTCTACGAGCTCGAAGAGGAGTACGACAAGGCGCTCGTCGAGCATTTCGACCGGCACATAACCCTCCTGGGGGCGAAGACGCGCTCGTGAAAGGAACGGTGGAGGTACGTGGGCTCCGGATCGCCGCCCGCCTCGGGGTAACCCCCGAGGAGCGGAGGGTCCATCAGCCCTTGGAAGTCGATCTGGTTCTCGGATATGATGTGGAGGATGCGGTAACCGAGGATCGCATCGACGCAACCGTCGACTATTCGGCGGTGGCGGAGGCGGTCGTCGCCTGGGCTGCGGATCGGGAGACGGCCCTGATAGAAACCTTGGGAGCCGCCCTGGCGGACTACGTCTTGACGCGCTCGCCGCGCCTTGAGACCGTATCCGTCGCCCTCCGGAAGTTCCCCCTTCCTCGGGCGGCGGCGGTGGAATTCCGGATCGAGAGATCCCGGACTTGACAGCTACGTTTTTTACTAATAGCTTACCTGAAAATTAGGAGTGTGCTATGGCAGGACCTATTTCCAAGAACGCCCGACGGCAGGAAGCGCAAGAGCTTCTGAGTCGATGGGGCGGAAAGATCATCATGAAGTCGGTGTTTGAGAACGGAAAGCTCCGGCACTACGCCGTCTGCGACAAGAGTGGGAACCAAGCCCGGCGACCCAAAGATCTCATGTAGAGATTCCCGGCCCGATCATCGATCGGGCCGATTTTGTATATGATCCTGTCGGGCCGTTACATTAAGGAGTGCCTCGGACGGGGCATCGTAATCGCCCCCTTCGATCCCGCCCGTCTCAACCCCAATAGCTACAACCTGAGCCTCCACAACGAGCTTCTGACCTACGAAAGCTCTCTTCTCGACATGCGCCTCCCGAACCCGACGCGAAGAATCGTCATTCCCCCGGAGGGTCTCGAGCTCGAGCCGGACCGTCTCTACCTCGGGCGTACCGTCGAGTACACCGAGACCGACGGCTTTGTTCCGATGCTCGAAGGCCGGTCCTCCATCGGCCGCTTGGGGCTCTTTGTCCACGTGACGGCCGGATTCGGGGATGTCGGTTTTAAGGGGTTTTGGACTCTCGAGATATTCTGCGTCCAGCCGATCCGGATCTACCCGGGAGTGCAGATCGCACAGATTTTCTACCACACCATCGAAGGCGCCTACGACAGCTACGAGGGGGGGAAATACCAGAACAATACCGGGGCTCAGCCGAGCCTTCTCTACCGGGAGTTCGAGACAACCGCCGAAACCTGAGGCTCTCCGGCGCTTCGGGCTACTCTCCCGCTTCGAAGGCACCGGGAATCAGCGCGAGACTGCCGCCGGCGACACGCCGGAAGAAGCAACTGCGGTTTCCGGTATGACAAGCGGTGCCCCCGACCTGTTCCACCAGGAAGAGTACGGCGTCTTCGTCGCAGTCGACGCGAATCTCTTCGATTCGCTGAAGATGTCCGGATTGCTCTCCCTTTTTCCAGATCCGGTCTCGACTGCGGCTGTAGTAGTGGGCAAAACCCGTTTCTAAGGTCAGTCTCCATGCCTCCGGATCGACGAAGGCGGTCATCAATACTTCGAGCGTCTCCGAGTCCTGAGTGATCGCCGGAACGAGACCTCCCATCTTATCGAAACGCAGCCGGATTTCCCTTCCCGGGGCCGCCCCCCCGTCCGTCAGACCGGCTGCCATCTGTCTCCCCTAAGCTCCATGCCGTACTCCTCCCGAAGGGCCCGTTCTAATCCTTGGTGCAGGAGGGTCGCCGTCCGCTTGAGATCTTCCGCGGGATCCTCCGCGGTCGGATAATTCGGATTGTCGAGGCGGCGCCCGCTGGTCATCAGGGTATCGATGAGCATCTTCGCCGCCAAGAAACGACGCCATTTCTCGACCCCGTAGACGAGATAGTCGTCGATTATGCCGAGGACCTCCCAGGTAACCTGTTCGGCTTGCGAATAGCGCCCGGCATCCTTGTTCTGATCGCTAAAGCGAACCGGAAGGTCCGACACGATTCGGTCGAGGTTTGGAACCAGATAGTCGAGATCGAAGAGGCCCGTAGCGCAGTTGAAGAGAATCGGCGTACCCGATTCCTCTACCCGGAAGACCTCCTCCTTGGAAATGGCCGGACCGATATCCGCACAGTTGAGGTGACCCGACTGGTCTCTCACCAGGATGCCACCCTTTACGTCGATCGCGGTACGAAACGAAAAATCGAAGGCGGCGTTCTTTCCCGACAGGGCGAGGTAGGCAATTCCCACGGGATCGAGGGTAAATCCGAGATTGTCGACGTTACCGAGGTAGACGAACCGTTTCCCCCTATTCCTCAGCTCGGTGTAGACCTCTCTGAGGACGGAGAAGTTCTGTCCGTGGCCTCCGGGGAGGGGGAGGGGGCGTCCCTCTTCGCCGAAAGCCCGGGTGAAGAAGCCCTTCGGCCGGCCCTCCTCGGAATGGGTGTAGGCGGCGATCATCGGTTGGACCCCGGTCAGGGGCTCGGTGATGTCGAAACCCGTTTCTTCTATCAAGTCCTTCAGGAGGGGGCTCTCCCGGTACTCCCGGTAGGTTTCCTCGAGCTCCTCGTCGTTATTGACGCTGCTCATCTGAAATAAGGGTACGCCCGGGATAAGGCCGAGCCCGGTCCGGCCTCCCCCGGCGGCACCGCCCTCCTCTCCGACCTCCCGACGATAATTCCGAATCGATAGAAGCAGATGCCTCATCTTGAGCTCGAGAAACGACGGGCCCGGGGAGCCGTCGGGCTGAACGAAAGCCGGCGTTACCCCCTTCGGCTTTTTCGACACTTTCGGGGCGAGGGCGTCGAAGTCTTCCCGGAGAAGCTCGAAGAGTTCGTCGCTGACGCTCCGGTTCTTCTTCTCGTCGGCGTAGCTGGTCGCGGAGCCGCCGTTGAGGACCCCGTAGGAAACCGACGGCAGAAGCCGAAGCCCGATGCGCCGAAGGGTATCGTTGTCGACTTCGACGTCTCCCGACTGCGGTAGGAGTGCGGCGGCGCCCTCGTCGATTGCCGAGAGGCGGCGGCGCGCTTCGGTGGCGTCTATGCGAATGCTCCGGTCTCCCCGGCTGTCGATGACGGTGGTGCCGTCGGTCCCGGGAATTTCGGACGCTTGGACCGGTTCGAGGTTGTCGAATCGCCCCCTGTTGAACTCTTCGAGAATCGAGGTGGCCGTTTCGACGTCTATCCCGAGGGATTCCATCCGATCGACAAGCTCCTGCGAGGCGTATTTGTTCTTCGACACTAAAAGCTCCTTTTCCTTTAGACTCATCCCTTTGACGACACGTGTCGCCGGCCGTAATAGGCGGCTCCGTAGAGGGAGATATCGTAGTCCCGGACGAGGGCTACGGGAGTAGTGGAGAGCCGCTCCCTCAGGGACGGGTGATAGTTGGCCTGAAACGCCTCAAGGAACCCCTGAGGATTCTCGAACCATTCCGGGTTGCGGATCGTGACTCCCCCGGCGAGGAAGAATCCTCCTTCCGGGAGGGAGGTTACCGCGATATTACTGCAAAAGCTGCCGAGGAGCCGGACGAAGAGACCGACGGCTCGAGCGCAAATCGGGTCCTCCGGTGCCGCCTTGGCAATCGCCGCAGGCCGCTCTCCTGCCGGGAGGGTTTCGATCCGGCGCGCTTCACCGGTCGTTTCTTCCTCCCGGGAGCAGAAAAACGAGAAGATGTTCGCGAGCCCCCGTCCCGATACGAAGGGCTCCCACCCGAGGGGATAGCCGTCTTTCCGGCCGAGAAACTGCTCGAGCTCCCAGGTAATCCGGTCCGTCGGTGCAAAGTCCATGTGCCCCCCTTCCGACGGCAGGGCGAGAAAGCTATTCCTGCGCTTCAGGAGAAAACCCACGCCGAGACCGGTTCCCGGACCGACAACCGCAATTACGTCCCCCGTCTTTAGCCGCCTGCGCTCCGGGCTTCCCGGGAGTGGCTCGATCTTCTCCGGGGCTGTTTGGAGAAAGACGGGAATGCCGTAACAGACCGCGGTAAAGTCGTTGATAACCGACGTCGGCATTCCGAGTTCCACGGAGAGGGAATCTCCGTCAATGGGCCAGGAGACGTTTGTAAGGTCCGCCCGGTTTCCCCGGACGGGTCCTGCGGCGGAAACGACAAGCTGTGTCGCGACATCCCCAAGGGAGACCTTCCAGGCGGACGTGGCGGAGGTCAGCGCTTCGGCAAGGCCTCCGATCTCCTGGGAGGATATCCGCTGTTTTTCGACGATACGGTATTCCGTGCTTCCCGAGGTGTCTATAAGGGCAACCGTCGTATTGGTACCCCCGACGTCTGCAACAAGTAGCATTATTGTCTACTATACTGCGGTAGGAGGCCCCTTGTCGCCGTGGGAACCATCGGTTAGCATCCGGTAATCATGTCTTATCCCGAGGGGAAGCGACGCCTCCTGACCCGTGATGACTTCGACGGTGTGGTTTCCGCGGCCCTTCTAAAAAAAATCGGTCTGATCGAACAGGTAAAGTTCGTTCATCCTCGCGACATGGAAGGAGGCGTAGTCCACGTCTCGCGGCGGGACATCATCGCCGACCTTCCCCCGCAACCCGGTGCCTATCTGGTATTCGACCACCACGATGTCGATCCGGCCAACGGTAGCGCCGACGGTTTCGTCGTCGATGTCAACGCCCTGTCCGCAGCCCGGGTTATCTACAAGCATTACGGCGGCGCCGACCGTTTTCCGGCGGTATCACCGGAGCTCATCGACGCGGTGGACAAGTGGGAGTCCGCCGCCTTTACCCGGAAGGAGGTCCTCGATCCGGAAGGGTGGGACTTACTCGGGTTCCTCTTGGACCCCCGGACGGGGCTTGGGCGCTTCCGTCGTTTTCGCATTTCCAACCACCAGCTGATGCTCGACCTCGTAGACTACATCACCGACCATAACGCCGAAGAGCTTCTTACCTTCGAGGACATCAGGGAACGGGCAGACGTCTACGAGAGCCACAAGAAGGACTTTTCTCAGCAGATTCAGCGTTGCTCGACCGTCCGGGATACGGTCCTCCTGGTCGACTTGCGGCGGGAGACGACTCTCTTTGCCGGAAACCGCTTCGTCAAGTACGCCCTCTTTCCCCATGCGGACGCCTCGGTCCAGGTCATGTGGGCCTTCAAACGGCGAACCGCGGTGATCAGCGTCGGGAAGTCGATCTTCGATAGCAACCTGTCGGCGGACATCGGGGGGGTGATGGCCCGGTACGGTGGCGGCGGATACAGTTACGCCGGCGCCTGCCAGGTGCCGGCGGAGAACGTGGACCAAACCATAGAAGAGATTGTCGAGGCGCTTCTCGAATAGCTTTCGGGTTAGCCGTGACCGCCGGGCCCCTTGAATCGGTCGAAGAGTCGTCCGAGAATGCGGGCCCCTTCGAAGCGGTTCTCCCTTCCGGCAACCAGGCGCTTTATGTTTTCCCGGTGCGTAAAGAGCAGGAACAGGACCGCCAGAACCGAGAAGACAAAGAGGGCCGGGGAGGTCTCGACGATTCCCAGGTGGCCCAAGAGGGCGGCCACTCCGGGAAAGCTCAAGGAGGCGACAAGCGAGGCAAGGGAGGTTATCCCCGTCACCAGCAGGACCACCACGAAAATAGCCACCGCAATTCCGAGGGAGAGAGGGTAGAGAACCACCAGGACCCCCGCGGCGGTGCCGACTCCCTTGCCGCCTCGAAAGTTCAGAAAGACCGAATAAACGTGCCCGATGATGGCGGCGCCTCCGAGGAGGAGCCGGGTTTCCGTATCCCCGAAGACCGATTGGGCGCCGCCGGAAAGCCGGAGGAGCGCCGGAATAAGGGCAACTGCCGCTGCTCCCTTCCCGGCATCCATCAGGAGAACCGCGACCCCGAGGGGCCGTCCGAGAACCCGGAATGCATTCGACGCGCCGGCGTTGCCGGAACCGTGTTCCCGAACGTCGATGCCCTTTACGCTTCTACCGAGAATAACGCTGCTCGGAACCGAGCCGAGGAGATAGGCGAGGAGGATCGCCGGAGCAAGAATCACGGTCGCGCCGGGAGAAACATGACGCCGACGGTCCCTGGCCCCGTGTGAGCCGCAAGGACCGGGGAGGCGTCCCGGATAAAGATTTCCTTTGCCACGTCGAACCGTGTTTCGATGGCCTCCTTTATCCGAAGGGCGGCCCCCTCGTTGTCGACATGGGCGACGGCGAACTCCGTGGGTCCTGCTACCCGCTTCTGAAGGGTCCGAAGCAGCTTCTTGATTCCGGCCTCGAAGCTCAGGGTTAGGCCGACCGCCTTGGCCTTGCCGCTCTTGTCGAGGGTGACGAAGGGGCAGATACCGAGAGCCCGGGCTATCGTTCCGGAAAAGCTCGATACCCTACCGCCTTTTACCATCGCTTCGACGCTGGGGGCGACTACCAGGGTCGACAGCTTCGCCGCAGCCTCTTCGCCGAGGCGCCGAAGCTCTTCGACCTCGGCTCCCTGGTCCGCCGCTTCGAGGAGCCGCCGTAGGATAAGCCCAATGCCCACCGACACGCCCCGGCTATCGACGATAGAAACGGGCTTTCCGACGGTCTTCCGGGCGGCTCGGGCGGAATCGATGGTCCCGCTTAGGGCCCCCGAGAGGTTCAGACTCAGAAGTTGGGCAAAGTGTCTGCCGGCGAATTCGTAGTTCCGGGAAAACGCGCCGACGGAGGGCTGGGCCGTCTTCGGCCAGATGACGTCCTTTCGCCGGAGCTCCTCGTAGAAGCCCTCGGGAGAGATGCCCACCTTATCGAGAAACAGCTGTTCCCCGAAGGCGACCGTCAGGGGAACGATTGCGACATCCGGACGGTCGAGAAGCTCCTGCGGAGCGTCGCAGGCGGAATCGACGACAAAGCCGACCCGCCCGGGGCTCCGGCGGGCGATGTGGTACTGCTTGACCATATCGTCGACCTTATGCTCGGTCAGCGTGCCGTTTCGAGCGAGACGTTGGAAGACGTTTCCGGGGTGGTCGGTGTGGATATGCACCCGGGCAAGAGCTCGAGTTCCGACGACCACGATGCTGTCCCCAAGCTCGTCGATCATCGGGGTTAGCGCAGAAGGCTCTACGGAAAGGCCGGTAAGGAGGCACTCGGTACAATACCGGAACGTCGGCGCTTCGGTGACCGCCCCATGCTCCACGTACAGGTCCGGAGAACTCTCCGGGAGGGAATTCTCTTCCACCTCCTTCGGGCCGTGGATCATTAGGCGATGGACACCTTCGATCATCCGGACAAAACCCAGCGCCCCGGCGTCGACCACCTTCGCCTTTCGGAGGGCCGGGAGAAGGTGCGTCGTTTCTTTGAGAGCCGCGTTTGCCGCAGCGAGGGCTTCGCTAAAGGAGCGATAGAGATCCCGGTGGCGCCCGGTCGCCTCCCGGAGAGCCGCACCCCAGGAGCGAAGCACGGTGAGAATGGTTCCCTCTTTCGGCGAAGAGATCGCCGACATCGCGTGCCGAACCGCCCGGTCCGCTGCCGCGGCGAAGTCCTCGCCGGTTACCGACGCCTGGTCCCCGATCTCCTGGGCCAAGCCGACGAAGAACTGGGCCAGTATGGCGCCGCTATTGCCCCGAGCTCCTTGGATGGCCGCCTCGGCGGCCATCCGGGACACGACGGCGAGGGACCGTTCCCTGCGTGCTGTGAGGCGCCGGACCACCGCGGTTAGGGTGCCGGCCATGTTGGTTCCGGTGTCACTATCGGCAACCGGAAAGACGTTTATCTGGTTTAGCTGCTCCCGATAACGCATAAGGCGGGCGCCACCGGCGAGGAGAGCGAGACGAAGCCGGCTTCCATCAACATAGCCGATCGCAGCATCACTCATAGTAACCTCAACGTAGTCCCATCTTCGGCACTGAGTCAATCGATAGCTTACAATGGAAATAATATATAGAAGGTTTTATATTCACTATGAAGGGGGGAAGTCATGACAAAGTATCCTGTTGGCTATTCGATGTTGGTTCTCGCAATCCTATTCCTTATGACCACCGGGGTCGTCGAGGCCTACGAAGAGAGTCTCGACTACGCCCAGGTCCGGCGTGTCGTTGCCCGGGAGACCTCTTCCGGCGTCTGGCGGTTCGACGTTACGGTCCGGCACGACGATACCGGATGGGACCACTACGCGGACGAATGGCAGGTTATCGACGCGGAAACCGGGGACGTCCTGGGGACCCGGGAACTCGCCCATCCCCATGTCGACGAGCAGCCCTTTACCCGGAGCCGGTCGGGAATCGAGATTCCCTCGGATACGTCGGTGGTCGTCGTCCGGGCGAAGTGCAACGTTCATGGTTTCGGCGGACGAGAGATCGAGGTCGACCTCACCCGCGCATCCGGAGAGGGGTACGAGGTTACCCGGCGTTGATCTACGCCCTCGGACTCGCCTTCGGACTGATCAATACCACGCTGCTCCACCTATCCAAGGGTATGCAGCAACTCGGGATCCAGCGAATCCGGAGCGGTGGGAACCAGGATTCTGAGCTTCCCTGGTTTCGTCGTCCGGGAATGGCCGTCTATACCGCCGGTTTCGTTATCAACAACACGAACGGGCTCTGGCTCGTCCTTGGAAACCGCTTTGCGCCCCCATCCTACATGACGAGCATGTACGGGTTCGGTCTTCTGGCTCTTCTCTGGTTTTCGCAGCTGTTTTTGAAGGAAGACGTTCGTCCCCTGCAATACCTCGGGGCCGTCTCGGTCGCCCTGGGGACCGGCATGCTCTTCGCCGACGGGATCTCCCGTCCGGCCGTCTCGATGGCCGAGGCATCGATGCCCGAGCTCTTTGCGGTGGTGGCCGGATACGCGGGGATAAGCATCCTCGCTGCCGCCTTGGTAAGCCGGCGGAGCGGTAGCTTCGTCCTCGGGCTGGTTTTCGGAGCGGCCTCCGGGGGTCTCGCAGCGCTGGACCCGATTCTCAAGGGGTGGTCCCAGAATTTCGGACGTGCCGGGTTTGTTCCTTCGGGGGGGCTTCCCTGGGTCGTCTACGTTATCAGTTTCTTTCTCGGATTCGCGGCCTTCGGGATAACCCAGTGGGGTTTTCTGCGGTCCGCCCGGGCGACGGTTCTGGTAAGCGTCCATTCCTCGGTCTACGTTATCCTGCCGGTGGCGCTGCAGGTGCTCTTGTTGCCCGGTTTCGGCGTCTCATTTCTGCTCCTAGCCGGAACCTTGCTCGTTGTGGCCGGCGTAATGGCGATCGAGCTCTTCTGCGCTCCCGGGGCCGTCCTTGCCCAGGCTCCGAAGCCGGGACCGCCGGTAGCCGTATCTACCGCCACCCTCGGTTACTCCCCGGAGGTCGCCTCCGAGACGCCTCCGGCGGCGGAGTAGTCGGCGAAGAGGTATCCCCTCGGGGCCTCCCGGATTAGAGCCGCCGGGAAGGTCGCCGCGGAGGCCCCGCCGGTCAGTCGGCGGTACGCTTCCGCCTTGGCCACGCCGAAGAGTAATCCGATCAGGCAGGGAGTCGAGGTAAGAAGCGAGGCGTTAGCCGTAACGCGCACCGGCGGGGGCTTCGGCGAATCCCCGATAACCGAGAAGCCGGGGGGCGTCGCAAGGTCCAAGGGGCGTTCCGGAAAGATCGACGCGATGTGGCCGTCTTCCCCGACGCCGAGGACCGCAAGATCGAAGACCCCGGTTCCTTCGGTACGCTCCTTTAGAATCTCGCCGTAGGCCGCAGCCGCGGCCGCCGGGCCCGGCTCCGAGCCCGGCAGCGGCAGGATCTCCGGCTTCGCCGGGGCGCCGGCAAAGGCTCTTTCGATCGATCCGGCGATAAGACCGTAATTGCTGTCCGGATGGTCCTTCGGGACAAACCGCTCGTCCACCAGAAAGATCCCGACGCGATCCCAGGGCAGGGGAACTGCCGGCAGCGCCTCGAGGAGAGGAACGACCGACCTGCCCCCGGGAAGGCCGAGGGCCCCGGACCCCCGGCGCGCGAGGACCGGGGTCAGCTCCTTCTCGAGAAGCTCTCCGATGCGGCGAAGGATGGTATGCTGATCGGCTACGACTATCTTCACGCCGACCAGTATAGCCGACCAGGCGACCCGGCGGAACTAAGGTCTTCGGTGGGGGGAATTGTCCTCCGGGAGCTTTCTTAGTATGTTCACTTCGCATCTTCAAAACCGCAAAATCGTCTCGTCGGGAGGAGACTTCATGCCCCGGGTAGCTATCGTCTACGGTTCCACGACCGGAAACACCTACGATGTGTCGGAAAAGCTCCGAAAGGAGTGGGGCGGTTCCGACTGCGATCTGGTAAACGTAACGGAAGCGAACCCGGAGCTCTTCGGCGACTACGATTTCTTTATCTTTGGCGTCTCAACCTGGGGTGCCGGGGATCTTCAGGACGATTGGGAAGAGTTCTTCCCGACATTCGACGAAGTCGACCTGTCCGGGAAGACGGTGGCGATTATGGGCCTCGGGGATCAAGAAAACTACCCGGACCAATACGCCGACTGCGTGGCCCTCCTCCACGACAAGGTTGTCGAGCGGGGAGGAAGGATTGTCGGGTACACGGCGCCGGAAGGGTACACCTACGCCGCCAGTCGAGCGGAGCGAAACGGAGAGCTTCTCGGGCTGCTCTTAGACGAGGATAACCAGGCCGCCCAAACCGACGGCCGGATTCGAAACTGGGTAGCGGATTTAAAGAAGCGGTTTAGATAGACTTGACAGGCGCCGGGGACGTTGTTATCCTCTCGCCACTTCTGCCCTTGTAGCTCAGTCGGTAGAGCACATCCATGGTAAGGATGGGGTCATCGGTTCAAGTCCGATCGAGGGCTCACTCTCAAAGCCGTAGGAGGCGTTGACCCTCTTCCGGTCTTTTTTTATACTAACGCAGGCGTAGTGTTGTCCGGAGGCGGTGAATGGCTAAAGCAAAAGGCAAGAACATAGAAAAGATTGCACTCCAATGTACCGAGTGTAACCGAAAGAACTATACCACAACGAAGAACCGGAAGAACATCCAGGGCAAGATGGAGTTTATGAAGTATTGCCCGAGCGACCGGAAGCACACACTCCACAAAGAAGCCAAGATTAAGTAAATCCTAGGCCAGTAGCTCCAACGGCTAGAGCGCCGGTCTCCAAAACCGGATGTTGTAGGTTCGAATCCTACCTGGCCTGTATTGTTCTGACCGGCACCTCCGGGAGGGTAGGTAATCAATGAAGCGAATCGTACAGTTCTTTAAAGATAGCTATGCAGAGCTCAAAAAGGTCGTCTGGCCTTCCCGCGACGAGGTGACCGCATCTACGAAAGTGGTTCTCGTGTCCGTCGCTCTTTTCGCCATTGTGCTCGGAATTGTAGATTTTTTACTTCTTGCCGGCGTCGACGCATTATTCTAGAGATATGGCAAAAGGTTGGTACGTTCTTCATACCTATTCCGGGTATGAGAACAAGATTGAAAGAAGCATTCGGAAACTCATAGAAGACGGCGAGTTGGAAGAAGCCGTAAGCGACATTAAAGTTCCCTCGGAGCAGGTCGTAGAGATAAAAGAGGGGAAGAAGAAGATTTCCACCAAGAAGTTTCTTCCGGGGTACATCCTCCTCGAGATGGATCTGCCGGATCTCGGTTGGAAAACCATCTGTTCCAAGATTCGCCGGCTGAACGGCGTTACCGGCTTCGTCGGTTCGTCCGTCGGCAACAAGCCTCAGCCTATTTCGGCCGAGGAAGCGAAGTCCATCTTCCAAAAGACCGGCGAGATTAAGGGCGACCGTTCCATGAAGCCGAAGCAGTCCTTCGTGGAAGGAGAGGCGGTGCGGATAATCGAAGGCCCCTTCGAGTCCTTTACCGGCAATGTGGAAGAAGTGAATCTGGAGAAGGGCAAGCTGCGGGTTACCGTCGGAATATTCGGACGGTCGACCCCCGTTGAAGTGGACTTCTTGCAGGTAGAGAAAATATAGCCCGAGGGCGCGTCGGCGCCCTCAAGGTCGTTGGTGCCGCCTCGGCGCGGCAGTCGGAGGGACCTCGTCGCTCACCTGAAGGATGGTGAGACCTCGGGGGTTTGTACCACGAAGAGGAGTATTACGATGGCAAAGAAAAAGGTTGCCGCAATTATCAAATTGCAGGTGCCTGCCGGCAAAGCTACGCCGGCGCCCCCTGTTGGACCGGCCTTGGGGCCCCACGGCGTCAGTGCCCCGCAGTTTGTCCAGCAGTTCAACGATGTGACCAAAAACTTCGAGCCGGGCCTGATTATTCCGGTCGTCATTACGGTTTTTGCCGATCGTTCGTTCACCTTTATCACCAAGACCCCACCCGCGGCGGTGCTCATCAAGCGCGCCATCAGTCTGGAAAAAGGGTCTCCGGAATCGCACCGGGTAAAGGTCGGAAAGCTGCCGAAGGCGAAGCTGCAGGAGATCGCCGAGACCAAGATGCCGGACCTCAACGCGAACGATATCGAAGCCGCGATGAAGATCGTCGCCGGTACCGCCCGAAGCATGGGCGTCGAGGTGGTGGGATAAGATGAAGCACGGAAAGAAATACCGCCAGGCGGTCGAAACCTTCGACCGGGCAAAGCGATACTCCGCCGACGAAGCCGTCGAGATCCTCAAACAGGCCTCATTTGCCAAATTTGACGAGACGGTCGAGCTTTCGATGAACTTGAACCTCAAGAAGAGTTCCAACGTTCGGGATACCATGGTGCTCCCGAATCAGTTCGTCGAAGAGAAGAAGATTCTCGTCTTCGCGAAGGGGGACAAAGCCAAGGAAGCCGAAGAGGCCGGGGCCACCTACGTCGGCGACGACGACCTTATCGAAAAGATACGGGGGGGCTGGCTCGACTTCGACGTCGCGGTTGCCACACCTGACATGATGAAGGATGTCGGCCGCCTCGGTCCGATTCTCGGTCGCCGGGGTCTCATGCCGAACCCGAAGACGCAGACGGTAACCAACGATATCAAGGCGGCGATCGATGAACTCCGGAAGGGCCGGGTTGAGTTTCGATCGGACAAGACCGGCGTCGTCCATCTTGCGGTCGGTAAGGTGTCGATGGAACCGGGGCAGCTCAAGGAAAACATTCAGGCTGTCATTTCCGAGGTGATCAAGCGAAAGCCTTCGGAAACCAAGGGCGACTTCGTTAAATCGATCGCCATTAGCTCCACAATGGGCCCGGGCATCCGAATCGAAGAATCGGCGCCGGTTGGGCAGGAGGCCTAGTATGTCGACCGCATATCAGACGAAACTGAACGACGAGAAGACGGCTGCCGTTGACGCCGTGAAGGCGAAGCTGTCGGAGAACAAGGACTACGTCTTTACCGACTATCGAGGTTTGACGGTAGACCAGATTTCCGCGCTTCGGACGAAGCTCCGGGAAAACAACGCGGAGTACAAGGTAATCAAGAATCGCTTCGCGAAGATCGCCTTCCGGCAGATGGATATGCCGGAGGAGATCGCCGGCTTCCTTATCGGTCCGACGGCGCTTGCTCTTGCCAAAGACGACGCCGGTGCCGTGGTAAAGGCGCTTGTCGACTTCGGAAAGGATACGCCCCTGGAGCTAAAGGGCGCCGTCATCGACGGTACCGTATTCGACGCAAAGCAGGCGGAGGCCTTCTCGAAGCTCCCGACGAGGGATCAGCTCTTGGCGATGCTTATGGGAACGATGAACGCTCCTCTGCGTAACTTGATGTACGCCATGAACGGCGTAGCGTCCAAACTGGTTCGAACGCTCCAGGCCGTCGCGGAGCAAAAGAAGGAACAGGAATAATACCGACGTTAGTCTTCGCCCTAGCGTGTTGCATGCTATCGTCGGATTAAACGAAAGGAGAAGGTAATATGGCAACACTTACCAAGGATGACATCCTGGAAGCCATTGCGGGAATGTCCGTGCTGGAAGTCTCGCAACTGGTTTCCGCGATGGAAGAGAAATTTGGGGTTTCCGCTGCCGCACCTGTGGCGGTTGCCGCAGGTGGAGCTACCGCCGGAGGCGGTGAGGCAGCTGCAGCGGAAGAAGAGCAAACTGAGTTCAACGTAATCCTCAAGAGCTTCGACGACGGGAAGAAGATTCCGGTTATCAAGGAAGTTAGGGCCGCCACGGGCCTCGGTCTCAAGGAGGCCAAAGAGCTCGTCGAGGCCGGGGGACGCGCCGTCAAGGAGGGCGTGGCCAAGGAAGAAGCGACTCAGCTAAAGGAAAAGTTGGAGGCAGCCGGCGCGGTTATTGAACTGCAATAGAGCCATTTGTCACGGACTTACGCGAGAGAAGCCACCCGCAGCGCCTGGAAGAGCGCGGCTCGAAAGAGCCCTGTCTTCCGGGGTGGGTGGCTTTGCGCGCTTGTGCTTTGAATGGGCCTCTGCGCACGGCGGTAATGCGAACCCGGGGAAGCGTTTCCCGGGGCCGTGGGTAGAGGCGGATTCGAAGACGGTTTCGGATTCGACAACGGGAGGTATCTGGTGTCCATAAAGACAATTAAGCGAATCGTCGTAGGTACGGAAACTCAGGAAATAATGGAGCTTCCGAACCTGATAGACGTTCAACTCTCATCCTACGAGCGTTTTCTGCAGCGGCAGACGCTCCTCAAGGGAGAACCCTTAGAGGTTCAGGGTGTGGAAGAAGTCTTCCTGACGACGTTTCCGATAGAAAGCCAAAACGGGGACATGCGCCTCGAATACGACCACTATATTCTCGACGAAGAGAACATCAAGATGGGGGAGCTCGAGTGCAAGCAGAAGGGTCATACCTTCGCGATACCCATTAAGGCGCGCATCAACCTCGTCTTTCTCGATACCGGAGAGATCCGGCAGAAGGACATCTATATGGGGGATCTGCCCCTTATGACCGACCGGGGCACATTTATTATCAACGGTGCCGAGCGGGTCGTCGTAAGCCAGATCCACAGAAGCCCCGGCGTCATCTTTTCCCACGAGAAGGGCGTTTACTCTTCGAGAATCATCCCCTACCGGGGCTCCTGGCTCGAGTTCGAGATCGATCAGAAGAAAGAGCTGGTCTACGCGAAAATAGACCGCAAGAAAAGGATTCTCGGGACGCTCTTTCTCCGGGCCCTCGGATACGACACCCGGGAGAAAATAATCGACGTCTGCTACAAGACCAAGGAGCTCTCCATCGCCGACGACCGGGAAACCCGGGAACAGCTGGTCGGGGAAGTGCTCGCCCGGGCCGTCTTTATCGACGACGAAAACTCCCCGGGGCAGCAGCGTAAGCTCTATCGCGCCGGGGAAAAGCTCCATCCCCACGACGTCGACGAGCTTCTCCACTCCGGAGTAACCAGAATTACCGTTATCGACATGGCGGACCCGGAGTCCCTCCACTCGGAGATTATCCTGAACTGTTTCGAGCGGGAAGAGGCCAAGTACACCCGGGACGACACGGAGTACGACGAGCCGACCAAGGAAGACGCCCTCGCGGCGATCTACGCGGTCATCATGCCGGGAGAGCCGATTACCGTCGAGAGCGCCGAGAAGGACTTTACCTCGATGTTCTTTACCGAGCGGAGGTACGACCTCGGTAGAGTAGGCCGCTACAAGCTGAACAAGAAGTTCGATTACGAGACTCCTGCCGAGGACTACGTTCTGATGAAGGAAGACATCATCAATACGATGCTCTACCTGATCCGGGTGTACATCGGCGAGGCGAACGTCGACGATATCGACCATCTGGGAAACCGGCGAATCCGGAGCGTCGGAGAGCTGTTGACCAATCAGCTCAAGACCGCCTTCTCCCGGATGGAGCGCATCGCCAAAGAGCGGATGTCCCTCAAAGAGACGGACACGATAAAGCCGCAGGACCTTATCTCGATCAAGCCGATCGTGGCGGCGATCAAGGAGTTCTTCGGGTCGAGCCAGCTCTCCCAGTTCATGGACCAGGTCAATCCGCTCTCCGAGCTGACCCACAAGCGGCGCCTGAACGCTCTGGGCCCCGGGGGGCTCTCCCGGGACCGGGCCGGTTTCGAGGTCCGAGACGTCCACTACACCCACTACGGACGAATGTGCCCCATCGAGACGCCGGAAGGTCCGAATATCGGTCTTATCGTCTCTCTGGCAAACTACACCCGGGTGAACGACTACGGCTTTCTCGAGGCCCCCTACCGGAAGGTAAAAGACGGCCGGGTTACCACCGACATCGACTATCTCTCCGCGATGGATGAGGAAAAGTACTATATCGCCCAGGCAAACGCTCAGGTCGACGATAAGGGTAGCTTTCAGACCAAGACGGTTTCCGTCCGCCGATCCGGTGATTACACGACCCGCCCGCCGGAGGACATCCAGTACATGGACGTCTCTCCGAAGCAGATTATTTCGGTATCCGCGTCGCTGATCCCCTTTCTGGAGCACGACGACGCAAACCGGGCCTTGATGGGCTCGAACATGCAGCGGCAGGCGGTTCCCCTGGTCTTCCCCGAGCCCCCCCGGATCGGGACCGGTATGGAGGCCAAAACGGCCTACGACTCCGGCGTGTTGACGAAAGCCCGGCGCGATGGAACGGTCACCTACGTCTCGGCGACCCAGGTTGTCGTCGAGCCGAAGGGGTCGCCCGGGTCGGAAGACCGGGACGTCTACCCGTTGTTGAAGTATCAGCGGACCAATCAGGACACCTGCTACATCCAGAAGCCGATCGTAAAGCTCGGGCAGAAGCTCAAAGCAGGGGACGTCATAGCCGACGGTCCGGCGACGTACAACGGAGAGCTCGCCCTGGGGCGAAACGTGCTGGTCGGTTTTGTTCCCTGGAACGGCTATAACTTCGAAGACGCCATCCTTGTCTCCGAGAAGGTGGTAAAGCAGGACATCTTTACCTCGGTTCACATTAAAGAGTTCACCGTCGAAGTCCGGGAGACCAAGCTCGGGCCCGAGAAGATTACACGGGATATTCCCAATACCTCCGAAAAGTCGCTCGATCAGCTCGACGAAGAGGGGATCGTCCGGGTCGGCGCCAAGATCGGCTCCGGCTACATCCTCGTTGGAAAGGTGACGCCGAAGAGCGAGACCGAGACGACGCCGGAGTTCAAGCTCTTGAACTCCATCTTCGGTGAGAAGGCGAAGGAAGTCCGGGACACGAGCTTGCGGGTGCCCCACGGAACCGACGGGACGGTCATCGACGTTCAGCGTCTCCGGCGGAGCGAGGGGGACGACCTTTCTCCCGGGGTCGACGAAGTGGTCAAGGTGCTTATCGCCACCAAGCGAAAGCTTCGGGAGGGGGATAAGATGGCCGGTCGCCACGGAAACAAGGGCGTTATCGCCCGGGTGCTTCCGGAAGAGGATATGCCCTACATGGCCGACGGCACCCACCTCGATGTCTGTCTGAACCCCCTCGGCGTTCCCTCCCGGATGAACCTCGGGCAGCTCCTCGAAACGGAGCTCGGATGGGCCGCCCTCGGCCTCGACGAGTGGTACGCCACCCCGGTTTTCGAGTCCGCAACCCGGGAGATGATCCAAGAGCGCCTCGACAAGGCCGGGTATCCGAAGACCTCGAAGATTACCCTCTACGACGGGCGTAACGGCGAACCCTTCGAGAATCCCGTTATGGTGGGATGCATGTACATGCTCAAGCTCCATCACCTGGTGGACGACAAGATGCACGCCCGGTCGACGGGCCCCTACTCCCTGGTTACGCAGCAGCCCCTGGGCGGGAAGGCTCAGTTCGGCGGCCAGCGACTCGGAGAGATGGAAGTCTGGGCCCTCGAGGCCTACGGCGCGGCGAACACCCTGCAGGAGCTGTTAACCATAAAGTCCGACGACATGACCGGACGGGCGAAGATCTACGAGAGTATCGTCAAGGGAGAGCCGTCGACCTCGGCGGGAATCCCGGAGTCTTTCAACGTCTTGGTGCAGGAGCTACGGGGCCTTGCCCTCGATATTTCAATCTTTGACTCGAAGGGAAAGCAGATACCGCTGACCGAACGGGACGAAGAGCTGATTAACCGACAGGGCAGCAGCTTCTAGGGGGAAGCAAAAACGATGAGAGACATTCAAGATTTCGATAGCATTATGATTCAACTTGCCTCGCCGGATCAGGTCCGCGCGTGGAGCTACGGCGAGGTCAAGAAACCGGAGACGATCAACTACCGGACTCTCCGGCCGGAGAAGGACGGGCTCTTCTGCGAGCGCATCTTCGGCACGACGAAGGAGTGGGAGTGTTACTGCGGTAAGTTTAAGTCGATCCGGTACAAGGGCGTTATCTGCGACCGCTGCGGCGTCGAGGTTACCCACTTCAAGGTGCGCCGGGAGCGGATGGGGCATATCGAGCTCGCGAGCCCGGTATCCCACATCTGGTACTACCGTTCGGTGCCTTCCCGGATGGGGCTGCTCTTGGACCTCTCGATCGCCGCGCTTCGCTCCATTCTCTATTACGAGAAGTACATCGTCATCGATCCGGGTGACACCGACCTCAAGAAGATGGACCTCCTCGGGGAGGAGGAGTTCATGGAGGCCCGGGAACGCTACGGCATGTCCTTTTCCGCCGGCATCGGCGCCGAGGCGGTTCGGACGCTCTTGGAAACCCTCGATCTCGACGCCCTGTCGGCAGAGCTCCGGACCACCATGGTCGAGAAGGGGCCGAAGGCGGACAAGCGTCTTCTGAAGCGGATCGAGATCGTGGAAAACTTCCGGGACTCGGAGAACAGACCGGATTGGATGATCCTCGACGTCATCCCGGTTATCCCCCCGGAGCTTCGGCCGATGGTCCAGCTCGACGGTGGCCGGTTTGCCACCAGCGACCTGAACGACCTCTACCGCAGGGTTATCAACCGGAACAACCGGCTCAAGCGACTGATGGCCCTCCACGCCCCGGACATCATCATCCGGAACGAGAAGCGGATGCTCCAGGAGGCCGTCGACGCCCTCTTCGATAATTCTAAGAAGAAGCGGGTGGTCAAGGGCGCCTCGAACCGTCCTCTCAAGAGCCTCTCCGATATGCTAAAAGGTAAGCAGGGGCGGTTCCGGCAGAACCTCCTCGGGAAGCGGGTCGACTACTCCGGCCGGTCGGTTATCGTCGTCGGACCGGAGCTCAAACTCCATCAATGCGGCCTCCCCACCAAGATGGCTCTCGAGCTCTTCAAGCCCTTTATCATGAAGAAGCTTGTCGAGAAGGACGTCGTCTACAACATCAAGAAGGCGAAGACTCTGGTCGAACAGGAGACACCGGAGGTATGGGCGGTCCTCGACGAGGTCGTCCGGGAGCACCCGGTTATGCTCAACCGCGCCCCGACCCTCCATCGGCTGGGTATCCAGGCCTTCGAGCCGGTTCTCGTCGACGGAAAGGCCATCCGGCTCCACCCCTTGGTTTGTCACGCTTTCAACGCCGACTTCGACGGAGACCAGATGGCGGTCCACGTTCCCCTGACCCAGGCGGCTCAGATCGAGTGCTGGACGCTGATGCTCTCGTCCCGGAACCTCCTGAATCCCGCGAACGGCACTCCGATCGTCTTCCCGTCGCAGGAGATGATTCTCGGAATCAACTACCTGACCCGGGAGCGGGAGGGGTCCGTCGGTGAAGGAAAGAGCTTTAACAGCACCGACGAGGTGCTTCTTGCCCTCGACGCAAGAGCGGTCGAATACCACACCCGGGTGCGCCTCCGCCTGAACGGCGAGGCGATCTACACGACGCCGGGGCGGATTATTCTGAACGAGGAGCTTCCCGACGAAATCGGCTTCTTGAACGAGTCTATGGGAGACAAGGAGCTCCGCGCTCTCGTAGCCCGGGTGCATACCGAATACGGCCCTGCGGTAACCGTTAGGATGCTCGACGTCATCAAGCAGCTCGGTTTCGAGTACGCGACGAAGTTCGGTGCGACCATCGGGATCGACGACATCATCGTCCCGGAGGAGAAGCGGGTGATGATCGACGCCGCCAACAAGGAGGTCGAATCGATTCAGAGCCAGTACCTCCAGGGGCACATTACCAACGAGGAGCGGTACAACCGCGCCGTCGAGGTCTGGAGCAAGACCAACGAAGAGCTGACCGACGTTATGATGAAGCAGCTCAAGACGGACCGCGGCGGATTTAACCCGGTTTACATGATGGCCACCTCGGGAGCCCGGGGTAGCCGGAGCCAGATCCGGCAGCTTGCCGGGATGCGGGGCCTTATGGCCAAGCCGTCGGGGGATATCATCGAGCTCCCGATCCGGTCGAACTTCCGGGAGGGTCTCTCGGTTATCGAGTTCTTTATCTCCACCAACGGTGCCCGAAAGGGTCTGGCGGACACCGCACTCAAGACCGCGGACGCCGGTTACCTGACGCGGCGGCTGGTAGATATAGCCCAGGACGTGGTGGTTACCGAAGATGACTGCGGTACCATCAACGGTATCGAGATGGTCGCCCTCAAGGACGGAGAAGAGGTCGTCGAAAGCCTCGCGGACCGTATCCAGGGCCGTTTTACCCTCGAGCGGGTCAAGCACCCGATTACCGGAGAGGTTCTGGTAGACGTCAACGAAGAGATACCCGACGAAAAGGCTCTCGCCATAGAGGCTGCGGGAATCGAACACGTGCGTATTCGAACCGTATTGACCTGCGAGGCGAGCCACGGCGTCTGCCGTAAGTGCTACGGACGAAACCTGGCGGATAACCGGACCGTCGACGTCGGGGAGGCGGTAGGTATTATCGCCGCCCAGTCCATCGGCCAGCCGGGAACCCAGCTGACGATGCGTACCTTCCATATCGGTGGCGCCGCGACGAAGTCCTCGGAGGAGAACCAGACCTATCTTAAGTACCCGGTTCTGATTCGGGACATCACCGGACATATCGTTACCCTCAACAACGGATCTCGGCTCTTTACCCGGAAGGGCTTCGTGACGGTCTCCCGGATCCTTGCGGAGTTCGAGATTGCCAAGAAGGAGAAGGTCCTCGTCGAGGACGGCGAGAAGGTTATCAAGGGGCAAGCCATTGCCATAAAGGGCGGCGAGGAGATTACCGCTCCGGACAACGCCTACGCCGCGATCAAGGACGGAAGGCTCCTCCTTGTCGCCCAGGAGCAGCGCTTGGAGGTTCGAAACGGCGCAGAGCTGATGGTCGAGGAGGGGGACGCCATTGCCGCGGAAGAGCCGATTGCGGTCTTCGACCCCTTCTCCGAACCGATTATTTCCGAGGTTTCCGGAACGATCCGATTCAAAGACATCGTCCAAGGTACGACGCTGAAGGAAGAGGTCAACGAGGATACCGGGAATATCGAGAAGAAGATTACCGAGTTTACCCTCGAGACGCTTCAACCCAGGATTATCGTCGAAGGCGCCGACGGCGAGGAGCTCGCGATCTACTATCTCCCGGGCTCAGCCTACCTGAACGTCGACAACGGCGAAAAGGTCCAAGCCGGGCGGACTTTGGCGAAGCTCTTGAAGGAAAGTGTAAAGACGAGGGACATCACCGGCGGTCTTCCCCGGGTCGGAGAGCTCTTCGAAGCGCGTCGACCGAAGAACGCCTCGGTCCTGGCTCAGGTCAGCGGTACCGTGCACTTCCGGCCGATTACCAAGGGTAAACGGGTTATCGTGGTCGAAGACGCCTACGGCAAGGAGTACAAGCACCTGGTGCCGATGGGCAAACACCTCCTCGTCCGGGAAGGTGACTTGGTTGAGGCCGGCGAGATGCTCTGCGATGGGAATATCGATCCCCACGACATCCTGCTGATTCTCGGGGAGAACGCCCTCCAGACCTTCCTGGTGAACGAAGTGCAGGAGGTCTACCGGCTTCAGGGTGTGAATATCAACGACAAGCACATCGGCGTCATCATCCGGCAAATGATGAGAAAGGTGGAGATCCTCCAGGTCGGCGATACCAATTTTATCTATGGCCAACAGATAGACAAGTACAAGTTCCACGAAGAGAACCGGAAGGTGGTTCGAGAGGGCGGGCAACCTGCGGTCGCGCGGCCCTTGCTTCTCGGGATTACCCGGGCTTCCCTGAACATCGACTCGTTTATCTCCGCTGCTTCGTTCCAGGAAACGACCCGGGTGCTTACCAACGCGGCGATCTCCGGATCTTCGGATACCCTCCGGGGTCTAAAGGAGAATGTCATCATCGGGCATCTCATACCCGCCGGAACCGGCATGCGGCACTACAAGAATATCAAGCTCTTCGACGAGAACCGGGATGATCTCGACGCCCACATGCAGGAGATTCTCGAAGCGCGGGCTCGGGAGCGGATCGAAGACGAAAGCCAAGAAGAAGAAGAAAAAGAGAATCGTGAGGAGGCGGAAGTCTACTAAGCTCCCGATGGGTCCGGTTTTGTGTCGGGTCGATGCTTGACACATCGACCGGCCTTTGGTAGCTTGTGCGCTCGATCATTATGCCAACGATAAACCAACTGGTCCGGAAGGGCCGAAAGAAAGCGTCTAAGAAGACGAAGTCCCCAGCATTGCAGGCCTGTCCCCAGAAACGGGGCGTGTGCACCCGTGTGATGACCGTGACGCCGAAAAAGCCGAACTCGGCGCTTCGGAAGGTCGCTCGCGTCCGCCTTACGAACGGAATCGAAGCTACGGCCTACATTCCGGGCATCGGGCACAATCTGCAGGAGCACTCCGTCGTGCTGCTTCGGGGCGGAAGAGTAAAGGATCTTCCCGGTGTGAGATATCACATCATTCGGGGAGCCAAGGATACCCTCGGTGTCGAGGATCGCAAGAAGGCCCGTTCCAAGTACGGGACCAAGCGTCCGAAGGCCTAGGAGGGAGTAGGGATGCCACGAAGAAAAGAAGTACCCCCTCGACCGATCATTCCGGATCCTCGGTACAACAACGTCACGGTTTCCAAATTCATCTCCCGGATGATGTACGACGGCAAGCGCTCGACGAGCGCCCGGAACCTCTACGGGGCGATGGAGCTGTTAGACGGAAAGACCGATGCTCAGCCGCTCGAGGTCTTTCTGAAGGCCCTCGACAACGTCAAACCGATGGTGGAAGTCAAGTCCCGACGGGTTGGGGGAAGCACGTACCAGGTTCCGGTGGAGATTCGCGACAGTCGCCGGGAAGCTCTGGCGATGCGGTGGATCATTAAGGCTGCCAGAGACCGATCCGGTAAGTCTATGAGCCAGAAGCTGAGCGCGGAGCTCCTGGACGCCTTTAACGGTGCCGGTACGGCCTTCAAGAAGAAGGAAGATACCCACCGGATGGCAGAGGCGAACAAGGCTTTCGCTCACTATCGTTGGTAATTACTTGACCCTAGGTCGATACATCGGTATAACATAGAGAGTTGCCTCTCCGGCGTAGTCGGAGGCACTCAAAGAAAAGGATCCAAACCAACTGTCCTGGAGTTTGGTGTGGCATTGTGGCACGAACGGGACGGTAAGGTGGTGACCACGGTTCTACAGAGGTTCACGTTCCTCTGGAAGGGGCGTCGCTGACAGGCGTCGCCCAATCCGCTCACCTTCTTGCTGCCCTCCACAACTGATTTTCACTTTTTGGTACCTGATCCCTAAGGCGTCTGCTTTCGGGGATATGGAATAGGCTGCGTTAGATATTGCTAAGGAGGGCGTAATGGCCAAGGAAAAATTTGCGCGAACAAAGCCTCATATTAACGTCGGTACGATCGGACACGTCGATCACGGTAAGACTACCCTGACGGCGGCTCTGACCATGCTTACTGCGAAGGCAACCGGCGGCAAAGTCATGAACTACGAGGATATTGATAATGCACCCGAGGAAAAGGCTCGAGGCATCACAATCAATACTCGCCACGTCGAATACGAGTCCGCAGAACGGCACTACGCTCACGTCGACTGCCCGGGGCACGCGGACTACATCAAGAACATGATTACCGGTGCCGCCCAGATGGACGGTGCGGTTCTCGTTGTAGCCGCCGACGACGGTCCGATGTCCCAGACCCGGGAGCACGTTCTCCTGGCGCGGCAGGTCGGTGTGCCTTCGATTATCGTTTACATCAACAAGGTCGACCTCGTTGACGATCCGGATCTCGTGGAGCTCGTCGAAGAGGAAGTCCGGGACATCCTCAAGGCTCAGGATTTCCCCGGGGACGAGATTCCCGTTATCAAGGGGAGCGCATTCGAAGCGATGACGAACCCCGATGACGACGAGAAGATCAAGAGTGTCATGGAGCTTCTCGAGGCGATGGACAGCTATTTTCCCCTTCCGGAGCGGGACGTCGACAAGGATTTCCTCATGCCGATCGAGGACATCTTCTCGATTCAGGGTCGGGGTACCGTCGTTACCGGACGTGTCGAGCGCGGTATCGTCAAGCTGAACGACAAGATTCAGATTGTTGGTATCCGAGAGACTCACGAAACCGTCGTTACCGGCATCGAAATGTTCAACAAGCTCCTGGATCAGGGGCAGGCCGGAGACAACATCGGTGTTCTTCTCCGGGGTGTCGACAAGAACGACGTCGAGCGCGGTCAGGTTCTCGCTAAGCCGGGTTCCATTACCCCTCACCACAAGTTCCGGGGTACCATCTACTGCCTGAGCAAGGAAGAGGGTGGGCGTCACTCGCCGTTCTTTACCGGCTATCGGCCCCAGTTCTACTTCCGTACCACCGACATTACCGGATCCGTTTCCCTTCCGGAGGGTAAGGAGATGGTTATGCCTGGTGACAACACAGAGATCGACGCCGAGCTTATCCACCCGATCGCCATGGAAAAGGGTCTTCGCTTCGCGATCCGCGAAGGTGGGCGTACCGTGGCGAGTGGACAGGTCATCGAGATCATCGAATAGCGAAAACATGCGTGTGGAGCCTTGCCGTCTTCCGGCGGCGAGGCTCGCTTTTTTGGAGGAACCATGGCCGGCGACAAAATTAGGGTTCGACTTCGAGCCTTTGACGTTGAGCTAATAGATCAGAGCGCCAAGGCGATTGTTCAAACGGTGCAAAAGGCGGGGGCGCAAGTTGCCGGACCGGTGCCGCTTCCGACCCGTACGAACAAGTACACGGTGCTTCGGTCGCCCCACGTTAATAAGAAGTCGCGGGAGCAGTTTGAAATGCGGACCCACAAGCGGCTTATCGACATTATTCAGCCGACCTCGGCCGTTATGGATTCTCTGATGAAGCTCGAGCTCCCGGCGGGCGTTGACGTCGAGATTCGCCAGTAAGAGCGAGGAATCAGATGATTGGGCTTATTGGACGAAAGATTGGCATGACCCAGGTCTTTGACGAGACCGGGCGCCTGGTGCCGGTGACGGTTATACAGGTGGAGCCGAATGTAGTGGTCGGTCGCCGGACCCCCGAAAAAGACGGTTACTCCGCCGTTATTCTCGGGGCCGAAGAAGCGAAGCCCCAAGGGCTCACGAAGCCTCTTCGGGGTCAGTACGAGAAGGCCGGTGTCGCCCCTCAGAAAAAGATGATGGAAGTCGCCGACTTCGATCACGAGTGCACCCCCGGGGATACGCTGGGTGTGGATCTTTTTGCCGACGCCGGTTTCGTGGACGTAATCGGTACCAGCAAGGGGAAGGGATTCCAGGGCGTTATGAAGCGCCACGGTTTTGGTGGCGGTCGTAAGACCCACGGCTCCAAGTTCCATCGGGCCAACGGTTCGACAGGTATGGCCGCCTGGCCTTCCCGGGTTATCAAAGGTACGCGGATGCCCGGGAGAATGGGCGGTGAGCGTTCTACCGTACAGAACCTCCGGGTAGTACGGGTGGATGCAGAAAAGAGGATGCTTCTGGTCGGTGGTGCCGTCCCCGGCGCCCGCAACGGATACGTTCTCGTGTCCACCGCGAAGAAGCGTTAAGGGGATATCAGTATGGATTTGCCGGTTCTTTCGAAAGACGGAAAGCAAAAGGGCACCGTAACGGTGAGCGACGCCGTTTTTGGGCGCGAGCCGAATATGGATACGATTTACTTCGCGATTCGCAACGAGTTGGCAAACCGGCGCGTCGGCACTGCGGACACCAAGGGGCGAAGCGAAGTCCGGGGCAGCAAGAGAAAGCCCTGGCGGCAGAAAGGCACCGGGCGCGCCCGGTCTGGTACCCGTCGGAGTCCCGTCTGGGTCGGTGGCGGGACCGTTTTTGGCCCGACTCCCCGGGACTATAGCTACTCGATGCCCCGTAAGCAGAAACGGTCTGCGTACATGTCGCTCTTGTCTTTGAAGATTCGAGAGGAGTCACTGAGGGTAATCGCGGACTTCTCCGTCGAGAGCGGAAAGACCAAGGAGATGGTCTCTTTGCTCTCGGGGTACGTAGAGCCGGAATCGACGGTTCTCGTCCTTGACTCCGACAGTCCGATGACTAAGCGGGCGGCCCGGAATATCCCCTGGTTGAAGCATCTGTCGTATAACCGGCTGTCCGTTCACGATCTGTTCTACGCGAAGAACGTGTTGATCACCGAAAGCGGGATCAAGAAACTCGACGAGTTCTTCGGTGCCGTACCCGCAGAAGCGACTACGGAGGCGTCCTCATGAGACCCGACGAGATTCTGATAGAGCCCATTTTGACCGAGAAGTCGAACGTTCAAAGAGAACAAGGGAAGTACGTCTTTCGGGTTAGCCCCAGGGCCAACAAGCTGCAGATTCGGGAGGCCGTTCGAAAGCTCTTCGACGTGCATCCCGTCGCCTGCCAGGTCGTCAACGTTCACGGGAAACCCAAGCGCGTGCGTTACCGGAAGGGATATACCGCCGGCTGGAAGAAGGCCGTCGTTACCTTGGCGCCGGGCGAGAAGATCGGAATCTTCGAAGGCGCCTAAGGAGAATAGTGTGGGAGTAAAGAAATTTAAGCCGGTTACACCCGGTCGGCGCTTTATGACCGGTCTTACCTTCGAGGAGATCGACAAGGATAAGCCGGAGAAGAACCTTACCAAGGGTAAGGGGTTTAAGGCCGGACGGGGCGGAACGGGAAGAATCAGCGTCCGCCGGAAGGGCGGGCAGCATAAGCGTAAACAGCGGCTCATAGACTTTCGGCGTGACAAGGCCGGCGTCCCGGGCAAGGTTGCCGCAGTCGAGTACGACCCGAACCGTAGCGCGAATATCGCGCTGGTGGTCTACGCCGACGGGGAGAAGCGCTACATCATCGCTCCGAAGGGCTTGGTTGCCGGTGCTACCGTGCTCTCGGGTGATCAGGCTCCCGTTCAGGTAGGCAACAGCCTTCCCCTGGAGTCGATTCCCTTGGGTACTACGGTTCATAACATCGAGCTGCAGCTCGGGCGCGGCGGACAGATGGTCCGTGCCGCCGGCGGCGGCGCCGTTCTGGTCGCGAAAGAGAAGGACTACGTTACCGTTCGGCTTCCCTCCGGGGAGATGCGGATGATTTTTAAGCGCTGCTCGGCCACCGTGGGGAGCGTCGGCAACGAAGATCACATGAATGTCAATCTCGGCAAAGCCGGGCGGTCCCGGTGGCTCGGTCGACGGCCGAAGGTCCGGGGAGTCGTTATGAACCCTCACGACCACCCCCATGGCGGTGGTGAGGGGCGAACCTCGGGGGGGCGCCATCCGGTGAGCCCCTGGGGTGTTCCGACGAAGGGTTACAAGACCCGGAAGGCACACAAGCAGTCCGACAGATTTATCGTGAAGAAGCGGGGCAAGAAGTAGATGTCCAGATCAATCAAGAAGGGACCATTTATCGAGAAGAGTCTTTACAGCCGGGTTGTGGAGATGAACCGCTCGGGGCAGAAGAAGATTATCAAGACCTATTCCCGCACCTCGACGATTATCCCGGAGATGGTCGGACTAACCGTCTCGGTTTACAACGGTAAGACGTGGGTCCCGGTCTACGTTACGGAAAACCTCGTCGGACACAAGCTTGGAGAGTTTTCTCCGACCCGGACCTTCCGGGGGCACGCCGGCTCCGACAAGAAGGCTTCGAAGCGTTAGGGAGAGAGAGAATGGCAGAAACAACCGGCTTTAAGGCCCACGGGCGCTTCTTGCTTATTGCGCCGACGAAGGTGCGGCGGGTGGCAACGCAGATTCGCCGCCGCCCGTATACCGAGGCTATTGCGATTCTGGAGCATCTCCCGCATCGGGGTGCCCGGATGTTGAAGAAGGTTATCGAGTCGGCGGCGGCGAACGCGCTGTACCTGAATAAAAACCTCGACGAAGACATGCTCTATATCAAGCAGTTGCTGGTGAACGAAGGCCCCCGGTACAAGCGGATCTGGTATCGCGCTCGGGGACGGGCGGACATTCTCCAAAAGAGGATGAGTCACATCACCGCGGTCGTCGACGAGATAGGCCACAAGGGGGCGTAAGGTGGGACAGAAAGTAAATCCGATCGGGCTTCGGCTCGGCATAAACAAGACCTGGAAGTCCAAATGGTTCGTCGACCCCAGGGAATATGCAAGCACGCTCCATGAGGATCTCAAGCTGCGACGCCTCCTCGATTCGAGCCCCCTTACCCGGAACGCGGAGCTCGCCGAAGTGGAGATTATCCGTCATCCCCAGAGAATCACTTTGGTCATTCATAGCTCTCGGCCGGGTGTGATTATCGGCACCAAGGGCTCGACCATCGAAAAGATCGGGGCTCTTCTGCAGAAGGAAGCCGGGAAGAAGATCCAGATCAAGATCAAGGAGATTAAGCGCCCTGAGACAAACGCTCAGGTAATCGCCTTGAACGTTGCCCGGCAGCTCCGGTCTCGTTCCTCTTTTCGCCGGACCCTCAAGATGGCCGTCGGAGGAGCGACCAAGGCCGGTGTCCAGGGAATCAAGATTCGCATCGCCGGGCGTCTTGGCGGTTCTGAAATGTCGCGAAGCGAGTCGATCAAGGACGGAAGAATTCCGTTGCACACGCTCCGGGCGGACATAGACTACGGCTTTGCCGAGTCGAACACGACCTTCGGCACCATCGGCGTCAAGGTGTGGGTCTTCGGCGGAGAAATCCTCCGGAAGGACCGGAAAGAGGACGCCGGCCTTTTGGTACGGAAGCGCAGAGATAGAGGCGAGGGAGAGGCTTAGAAATGCTTAGTCCAAAGCGAACAAAATACAGGAAGCAGCAGCGCCGGGTAAACCGGAGCCTTGGGGGAATAGCAACCCGGGGAAACACGCTTTCCTTCGGCGAATACGGCTTGATGTCCCTCGACGCTTTCTGGATTACCAACCGCCAGATCGAGGCCGCTCGTATCGCAATGACCCGTCACATTAAGCGTGGCGGAAAAGTGTGGATCCGTATCTTCCCGGACGTCCCCTATACCAAGAAGCCGGCGGAAACGCGGATGGGTAAAGGCAAGGGGAGCCCGGAGCACTGGGTCGCCGCCGTACAGCCCGGGACGATTATGTTCGAGCTTGCCGGCGTCAATCCCGAGTTGGCTCAAGAGGCGCTTCGCCTGGCGGCTCACAAGCTGCCGGTCCACACCAAGTTTGTAACTCGAGGAGTTGTGTAATGAGAGATTCATTTCGCGATCTCACCTTCGAGGAACTGGTGGCGAAGCGGGAAGAGCTCAAAAAGCGCTACCAGAACGTCCGATTCGATATGGTGATGGGTCACGTGGAGAACCCGCTGGAGAAGCGAACGATTCGCCGGAAGATAGCTCGGCTCAACACTTTGATCTATAACCACGCCGAAGTCGTGGAGTCACAGGAGTAACGGGATGGCTGATACCACGGAAACGACGAAGAGCCGGCGGGTTCTTCAAGGCGTCGTGACGAGCGATAAGATGAACAAGACCATCGTCGTCGCCGTTCAGAAGCGTAACGTCCACCGGCTTTATAAGAAGTACATCAAGCTGACCAAGAAAGTGAAGGCCCACGACGAAGAGAATAACGCCCACATCGGCGATACCGTCCGAGTCGTAGAACATAGGCCCCTTAGCAAAGAAAAGCACTGGGCGCTCCTCGAAATCGTCGAGCGGGCCCGCTAGGGAGGGGTGAGATGATTCAGATGAACTCGTACCTTAATGTCGCGGACAACAGCGGCGCCAAACGGGTGCAGTGCATAAAGGTCCTCGGTGGAAGCAAACGTCGGGTAGCATCGGTCGGAGACACCATCGTTGTCGCCGTAAAGGATGCGCTTCCGAATGCGCCGGTTAAGAAGGGTAATGTCGAGCGAGCGGTTATCGTTCGAACCAAGAAGGAATACCGTCGGGCCGACGGAACCTACATCCGGTTCGACGATAACGCCTGTGTAATTATCGACGCCACGAGCAACCCTAAGGGTAAGCGGATTTTCGGCCCGGTAGCACGGGAACTGAGGGAAGAGGAGTACATGAAAATTGTATCCCTTGCCCCGGAAGTGCTTTAGGAGCGCAGGCATGGCAGAAGGAACTACCAAACTCAAGAAGAACGACAACGTGATAGTGATCGCGGGAAAGGACAAGGGGAAGACCGGTCGGATTCTGCGGATCGAGCACGGCAGCCACCGGGTGGTCGTCGAAGGTGTGAACCTGGTCAAGAAGGCGGTTCGCAAACGGCGTCAGAACGACCGGGCGGGTATTATCGAAGTCGAAGCGCCCCTCCACGTTTCCAACGTTATGGCGGTTACCAAGAACGGTCGACCGAGTCGGGTGGGGATACGGATTGATGGGAACCGGAAAGTCCGGTACCTCAAGAAAACGGGAGAAGAACTGTAATGGCGGTAGCAACCAAAAACTACGTCCCGCCGATGAAGGCTCTCTATCGAGAGAAGGCCCTTCCGGCGCTGATGGAAGAGTTTGGCTACACCACGGTAATGCAGGTGCCCAGGATCGATCGGATTGTTCTGAGCGCCGGCGTCGGCGACGCCATCGTGAACAAGAAGTTCCTGGATGCCGCAGTGGACGAGCTCTCCCTTATTGCCGGGCAGAAGGCGGTAAAGACCAAAGCCCGGAAATCTATCTCGAACTTCAAGCTTCGGGAAGGTATGGAAGTCGGTGCCAAGGTAACCCTCCGGGGTTCCCGGATGTACGATTTTCTCTATCGCCTCATAAACATTGCCCTTCCCCGGGTCAAGGACTTCCGGGGCGTAAGCGGAAACGCCTTCGATGGGCATGGTAATTACTCCCTCGGTATTACCGAGCAAATCATCTTTCCGGAGATCGACTACGACAAGATCGAACGGATTAGTGGTCTTAACATCGTTATCGTTACGACGGCACAGACGGATCAGGAAGGCAAGAGCCTTCTCGAAAAGCTCGGCATGCCGTTTCGGAAGTAGGAGGAGCGTAAATGGCCAAGAAGTCGCTAATTGTAAAATCCCAGAAGCCTCCTAAGTTCAGCACGCGGCGCTACAACCGCTGCCGAGTCTGCGGGCGCCCGAGAGGCTACATGAGAAAGTTCCAGATGTGCCGTGTCTGTTTTCGGGAACTGGCAAGCCAGGGATTGATTCCCGGTGTTACGAAGTCGAGTTGGTAGGGGAGGAATATGAGCGTATCTGACCCTGTAGCTGACATGTTGACGAAGATTCGCAATGCGAGCGTTGCGAAGTTTGAAAAGGTAGACGTAACTCCGTCGAAGCTGAAGCTGGAGATCGTGAAGATTCTCAAGAACGAAGGCTTCGTGAAGAACTTCAAGAAGGTTTCGGAGAACGGAAACACCGTCATCCGGATCTTTCTCAAGTACGACGACGAGAACCGACCCATCATCCACGGCCTCAAGCGGGTTTCCAAACCCGGCCGCCGGGTATACTCAGGCTATCGCTTTATGCCTCGGGTTTTTAACGGGTTCGGTACCGTTATTGTTTCGACCTCGACCGGCGTCACCACCGGCCGCAAGGCTCTGGAGAAGAAGGTCGGCGGCGAGGTCATTTGTACCGTCTGGTAGGGAGCAAGTAATATGTCGCGCGTAGGAAAACAGCCGATTCCCGTGCCCTCCGGTGTCGAAATTAGCATCGACCCGACGCAAGTCGTCGTAAAGGGGCCGAAGGGAACGCTGACACAGGACTACAAGCCCTTGGTGACGATTTCCGTCGACGACGGTGTCTGTACGGTTACCCGGAAGAACGAAACCAAGCCGGCGAAGTCGATGCACGGTCTTTATCAACGGCTCGTGCAGAATATGGTTACCGGAGTGACCACGGGGTTTACCAAGGTCCTGGTGATCAACGGCGTCGGCTACCGGGCGGAGCAGCAGGGACAGAGCCTGGTGCTCAGCCTCGGATACTCGATGCCCATAGAGTATCCGATACCGAGTGACCTCGAGGTCGCGGTAGAGGGACCGAACAAGATCAGGATTTCCGGAATCGACAAGCAGCGAGTAGGTCAGATGGCCTCTGAGATCCGGTCGTTACGGCCGCCGGAGCCATACAAGGGCAAAGGCGTCAAATACGAGGACGAGCAGATCGTTCGCAAAGTTGGAAAGTCCGGCATCAAGTAGCGGGGAATAGGTAGAATGAAACGAGTTGAGGAAAAGATCCGGCGTCGAAAGCGCCGCAAGACGCGAATCCGGGGCCGGATTACCGGTAGTGCGGAGCGACCGCGTATTTCGGTTTTTAAGAGCAACCGCTACCTCTATGCCCAGGCCGTAAACGACGAAACGGGCTCGACCCTTACGTCGTCTTCGACGGTGCACGGTGCCGGAAAGGGTCTCAAGCTGACGGTGGAGGATGCCGGAAAGCTCGGAAAGATTTTCGGAGAAGAGCTTAAGAACAACGGCATAAAGACGGCAGTCTTCGACCGGAACGGGTACCTCTATCATGGAGTCGTCAAGGCCTTTGCCGACGGCGTCCGAGAGTCCGGAGTAACCTTCTAGGGGGCAATGGTGGACGATTCACGCGATCAGGAATTTAGCGAGAAACTTATTAAGCTCAACCGTGTTGCCAAGGTTGTCAAAGGCGGCCGGCGGTTTTCCTTCAGTGCCCTCGTTGTCGTTGGCGACAAGGCGGGTACGGTCGGCTTTGGGTTCGGCAAGGCGAACGACGTCGCCGAGGCAATCCGGAAAGGTGTCGAGCGGGCGAAGAAGAGCACCATTCGGGTGCCCCTCAAAAAGGCGACCCTTCCGCACGAGATAATCGGGGCTTTCAAGAGCGCCCGGGTGCTCATGAAGCCTGCGGCGCCGGGAACCGGGATTATCGCCGGCGGTCCGGTCCGAGCCGTCATGGAGATGGCCGGGATTCACGACGTCTTGAGTAAGTCTTTGGGTTCTCAGAACGCCTTGAACATCGTAAAGGCCGTGTTTACGGGTCTCGAAGGGCTTATGGATGCCCGGGAGATAGCCAAGAACCGGGGTAAGGCGATTCCGGAGATGTGGGGGTAGGAGATGGCAGGGAAGATTCGCATCACCCAGATTCGGAGCATCAGCGGTCAGAAGCCGCAGCACGTCCGAACCATCCGAGCCCTGGGACTCCGGAAGATTAACCACTCGGTAGAAAAGGAGAGCAACGACGCAATCCTTGGGATGGTCCGAGCGGTTTCGCATCTAGTGAGATACGAGGAAGTATAAGCCATGGCAGAGCTACACGTAACGCCCGGAGCGAACAGAAAGAAGAAGGTACTCGGTCGGGGACCGGGAAGCGGTCGCGGCAAAACCTCCGGTCGGGGGCAGAAGGGCCAGAATTCCCGTTCCGGCGGAGGCGTGCGCCTCGGCTTCGAAGGTGGGCAGATGCCCCTCTTTCGCCGGGTTGCCCGGCGTGGCTTCTCCAACTATCCCTTCAAGAAAACCGCCGTTCCGGTAAGCCTGGGCGAGATCGACAAGCGCTTTTCCGACGGTGACGTGGTATCCATCGACACCCTCAGGGCGAAGAACCTGATTAAGAACAGCGAAGATCTGGTAAAGATTCTTGCCGACGGCGAAATTACCAAGAAGATCAAGGTGGAAGGCCTCTTGGTATCCAAGAGCGCCGCCGAGAAGATCCGAGCCGCCGGCGGTAGCGTCGAGGAACCGGCGACCTCCGACAAGATAGAGGGTACCGATGGCGAGTAACGCCTTAACCGATATATTCCGCATTCGGGACCTGAGAGACCGCATCCTCTACACTCTCTTTATCCTGATGGTCTTTCGGCTCGGGGCGACGATTCCTATTCCGGGAATCAATGTGAACGCCCTGCGCCTCTACTTCCTCACACAGGAAGCCACCGGGGGGATCTCGGTAACGGACTATCTCGACTTCTTCGCAGGCGGGGCCTTCAGCCGGTTCAGCGTCCTGATGCTCGGCATCATGCCCTACATTTCGATGTCGATCATCATGCAGCTGTTGCTGTTGGTCTTCCCGAAACTCAAGAAGATCTCCGAAGAAGACGGGGGAAGAAAGCGGATTCAGCGGTATACGCGGTACGGGACCGTCGTCGTCTGTCTTATCCAGTCCTTCGCAGTGACGGTCTATGCCGACAGCATTCCCGATGCCATTACCCTGCCACGGGGTGTGTACACCGTTATCTCGATGTTGACGGTAACTGCGGGAACCGTCTTCTTGATGTGGCTCGGTGAGCAGATCAACCAGCGGGGAATCGGGAACGGTATTTCCCTGATTATCTTTGCTGGAATCGTCGCCCGGATGCCCAACGCCATCTGGATTCTGATACAGGACATCCAGCGGGGAGATCTTAATCCGGTCTTCGTCATCGTCGTTTTCGCGATGTTCGTCGCGGTGGTCGCCCTCGTTATCTACGAGCAGCGCGGGCAGCGCAAGATCCCGGTCCACTACGCGAAGCGGGTTGTCGGGCGACGGATGTATGGTGCCCAGAACACCTACGTTCCCTTCAAGATCAACCCCTCGGGGGTTATCCCTGTTATCTTTGCGTCATCGGTTCTGACCTTTCCCTTGCAGATTGCCCAGAGTCTCGGTCCGGACGTGCGATGGCTGCGGAACCTGTCGGTCTGGCTCCGGCCGGATGCGACTCCGTATCTGATCGTCTACACCCTGTTGATCGTGTTCTTCGCCTACTTCTACACCCAGGTAACCCTGAATCCCATCGAGATATCGAAGAACATCCGGGAGAACGGTGGATCAATACCGGGAATCCGGAGTGAGAAGATGGAAGAATACTTTACCCGCATTCTGAATCGCATTATTCTCCCGGGATCGCTCTTTCTGGCGTTTATTGCGATTATCCCGACGATCGTTCAGAGCCTGTTCAACTTCCCTGAGCAGGTCGCCTTCCTGATGGGTGGTACCTCCCTATTGATTATGGTTGGGGTCGATCTCGACTTGATGTCTCAGATCGAAGGACATTTGCGGATGCATCATCACGAGGGTCTGACCAAGCGTGGCCGCATCAAGTCGCGGTACTTGTAGTGAGAGGTAGAAAATGAAAGTACGTGTTAGCGTAAAGAAGATTTGTGCGAACTGTAAGATTATCCGCAGGAATGGTGTGGTCAGGGTGATCTGTACCAACCCGAAACACAAGCAGCGGCAGCGTTAGGAGGCATCCATGGCACGAATTGCAGGTATTGACCTTCCGAACAAGCATGTCGATATTGCCCTGACCTACATCTACGGGATTGGGCGCTCGTCGGCGCAGGAAATTTGCCGGAAGACCGGACTCGATCCGGACGCCCGGATGAACGACCTGAGTGCGGAAGACATCAACAAGCTGCGTAACGTGATAGAAAACGACTACACCGTCGAGGGTCGTCTTCGGACCCAGGTGTCGTTGAATATCAAGCGGCTGATGGATATCGGCTGCTACCGTGGGCTCCGGCATCGTCGGGGACTCCCGGTGCGGGGGCAGCGGACACGAACCAACGCCCGCGGTCGAAAGGGTAAGCGAAAGACCGTCGCCGGTAAGAAGCGGTAGGAGCGCAAGAGTGGCTAAGACTCGAAAGAAAAGAGAAAAGAAGTCGGTATTCGAGGGGAACGTCTATATCCAGGCGACCTTCAACAACACCATCGTTACCATCACGGATTTGAACGGGAACGGCATTTCCTGGTCCAGCGCAGGGTCACTCGGTTTTCGCGGCGCGAAGAAGTCGACCCCCTACGCCGCTCAGACTACCGCAGAAACCGCCGCCCAAAAGGCGATGGATGTCGGCCTGAAGGAAGTGCATGTCTACGTTAAGGGTCCCGGAGTCGGCCGTGAATCGGCTATCCGCTCACTGGGAGCGTTGGGACTCCGGGTCAAGACAATCAAGGACGTCACACCGATTCCCCACAATGGATGCCGTCCCCGAAAGAGCCGCCGCGTATAGTTTAAGGAGGGGGCATGGCAAGAAAGAACCTCTTAAAGGGATTCAAGAAACCAAAGGGTATAACCTTTGAACATAGCGAAGTAACGCCGAATTACGGAAAGTTTGTCGCCCAGCCGTTCGAGCGGGGATACGGACACACCATCGGGAATACCCTTCGGCGGATACTGCTTTCGTCGATCCAGGGGTACGCCGTCTCGGCCCTTCGTATTACCAGCTACGACGCCGAGGGGAACGCCCACGTGTTGTCGAGCGAGTACGAATCGATCCCGGCGGTTGTCGAAGACACTCCGGACGTGATCAACAATCTGAAGCAGATTCAGATAGCCTTGGAGGGCGACGTAGAGCAGAGGACGCTCCTTGTCGAGCTGAAGGGTCCCGGAGATGTCACCGCGAAGGCCCTCCAGACCGATGACTCGGTTCGAATCGTCAACAAGGACCATCACATTCTCACTCTTATGGAGGATGGTCACCTGGAGCTCGAGATCCAGATCGATCTCGGGCGGGGCTACACCCCTGCGGAGCTCAACGAAAAGTACGTCGAAGTAATCGGAACCATCGCCATCGATGCGATCTTTTCCCCCATTCGACGGGTTAAGTACGCAGTCGAGAACACCCGGGTCGGCCAGCGAACCGATTACGACAAATTGGTATTCGAGCTCTGGACCGATGGTACGATCCGGCCCGAGGACGCCCTTGCGGAAGCGGCAAAGATCGCCAAGGACCATTTTACGGTCTTTATCAATTTCGACGAGGACGATATTCTCGGGGACGACGACATAGACGAGGAAGAGGAGCGGATTAAGAAGCTTCTCGACACCCCGGTAGAGGAACTCGAGCTTTCCGTCCGGTCGAGCAACTGTTTGAAGAACGCGAATATTCGCAGCATTGGCGACCTTACTTCTCGCACGGAGGAGGATATTGCCAAGACCCGGAACTTCGGGAAGAAGTCGCTACAGGAAATCAAGGAAAAACTCCATGAATGGAACCTCAGCCTCGGCATGACGGACTACAGTCAGCTGAAGAACGCGCTGCGGGTGCGCCAGGAAGCGGAAGAAGAGAAAGGGGAAGCCGAGGATGAAGCATAAGGTTGGCTATAACAGACTCGGTCGGAAGACCAGTCACCGCCGGGCCCTCCGGCGCAACATGGCCACATCCGTAATTCTCCACGAGCGGATCAAGACCACCAAGGCAAAGGCCTTGGCGGTCCGTCGGATTGTGGAAAAGATGGTAACCCGCGCCAAAGTTGACTCGGTGCACAACCGTCGGATGGTTGCACGGGATATCAAGGATGAGAAGGCGCTCGCAAAGCTGTTCACGGAAATCGGCCCTCGGTTTGTGAACCGTCCGGGAGGATACACCCGAATTCTCAAGCTCGGTCCGAGAAAATCGGACGCAAGCGAAATGGTGCTTCTCGAATTCGTCGAGCGCCCCGGTGCGGACCAGGAGTCCCAGGCAAAGGTAAGCCGTAAGCGCGCGAAGGCCGAGAGGAAAGAGGCTGAGAGATTAGCCGCTGAAGAGGCTGCTGCCGCGGAGGAAGCCGCGGCAGAGGAAGCCGAGGCGGAAACCGAAAAGGCCGAGACCCGGAAGAGCGGCGGCAAGAAATCCGAGACGAAGAAGCCCGCCAAAGGCAAGGCCGGCACCGAAAAAGCGTCGGAGGACGCACCGGTGGAACCGGCGGTAGTCCCGGAGGAGCAGGCCGCCGATAATCCGGAAGAGGAGAAAAGCGAGTAGGGACTCCCCTTGGAGTCCCGGTCGGTTTATGCCGATACTAGTACCGGGACTCTATGTGTAGGGGATTTCGCTTCGCATGAAGACATCTCAGAAAATTGCTCTCAGTCTGCTTATCTCAGTACTGGTGTTTGGAGCTTTTTCCGTCCTTGCGTTTTCCGGGCTGTTCGACTACATAGAGACCACCTTTTTCGATCCTCGGGTCCGGCAACGGTTCGAAAGCCGGCTGTCCACCGCCGAAAGCGTTGTCGAGCGATATCACCAAGCTACCATCCAGAATGTCGCCGCCGTTCTCGAGAGCTCGGCTATTCGCCGCCTCGTCCGTACCAACCAGAGCAGGGAAGATATTCTGGCAAGGCAGAACCTGGTTGGCCTTCTCGAGGCTGAATCGGCCGCCTTTTCGTCGATGCGTATCTTTGTCGATGGTGGGGAGCAGCTTATCTACAGCTCGGAAGAAGAGGACATACGAGAGCAGAATGCCTTTCGTCGAGAGTACCTTCCGGTAGCGGAGCTTCCGGAGGGCGTTGTCGGGTTGGTCCCTCCGGAGCCTCCGGCACTTCCCGAGGTCGAGCTTATCCCCGAGCAGAACCTCGTCGTCTATCGCTTAGCGTTCGTCGACGAGTTCGACACGCCCCAAGGGACGGCACTCTTCTTTTTCGGAACCCAAGGTATAGAAAACCGCCTTACGCGAGAGGGGGTTCTGCTCCCTTCGGACAGGGCAGTTGTAGTCAGGAATGACGCCCTGGTTCTCAATGGGCCCCAGGGGCAGGCGGAAACCCTTCGAAACGCTATCGGCGAAGGTTGGGCGGAGATTACCTCTTCCGAGTTTACCTTTCCCACCGTACTCCTTGAGGAGGCAATACGCCACGTTGTCTTTGCCACCGCCGGGGCGGAAGGTATTTGGTACTTGTGGTTAGCACCGGAATCGGCGTTCCAGATGACGACAGGCATGCGGGTCATTCTCCTGGCATCGGTGATCCTTTCGAGTTTCTTGCTGGTATTCCTGCTCCTAAACGTCCGGCAAGACCCGGTTTTGGTTGTATCGGAGCGGATCAAGCGTTTCCAGATAAACCTCCTGCGGCATTATTTCGAGGCCGGAGAAAAGGTCAGCTGGGAAGCGTGGCAGCAGGAGATCGCGAACCGCCGGGAAGAGCTTACCGCCGAAATAAAGAGAGGAATCGGTCGACTTCCGAAAGAGCGAGAGCCGGAGGTGGACGAGCTAATCTCCAGGAGTTGGGACGAGATCATTGGAGTTATCGGCAGCCGGGCTCGAATCGAGACCGCACCCACCGATATCGCCCGTTTGGAGAGCATCGTCCAGCAGGTGGTAAACAATCTTCAGTCCCTCCCCCAGGCCGGGCGGCCGGCCACTGAGGCAACAACCCACACTACGGGCTCCCGAACCCCGGGCCCGACCAGCCCCGAGCCCGTCCCGGAGGCCGAACCCCTGGAAGAAGTCTCTGAAGAAGTCTCTGAAATTGAAGAGGTTGAGGAGATCGAGGAAGTCCCTGAAGCCGAAGAGCTGCTCGAGGCCGAGGAAGTATCCGAAGTCGAGGCGGTTGAGGAGCTTGAGGAGATAGCGGAAGTCGAAGAGGTCGTCGAAGCGCCGGAGGCCGAGGAGCCCCTTGAGCCCGTCGAAGCGATCGACGCTCTTCTGGAAATAGACGCCTTCGAAGCCGAGTTTGCCGGAATAGAAGAGGAATGGGAATCCGGCGGGACCGAGGACGCCGAAGAGAGCTTCGCTTCGGTAGGAGACCACAAGGGAGTGCTCGAACGGGTAGAGGGCCTAGAGGAAGCTGGGGCGCTCCCTTCAGAGAGCGGTATCGAAGAATTCGAAGAGGCCGAGGAGGACGAGGGAGCGTTTCTCGAGCCCGTCGACGAAGCGCTAGAGATGGAACCTGAGGAGACGGTCGGTTTTCTGGAAGAGATGGACAAACCGGCACCGGAAGAGGACGAGTTTGAGGAGCTCACCGAAGAGGAGGAGGGTGCCGGCGAGGGAGAGTTAATGCCGACTACCTCGGGCGGTGGTTTTCTGTTCGGTTCCACTCTTTTCGGGTTCTCCCCTCCTTCCGGAGAAGACGAATCCACGTTGACGGACGAGGGAATAGAGGAGCTTTCGGTTGCGGATCACGACTTCTCGGAGGACATTGAAGAGATGGAAGAGGCGGAAACGGCTCTTCTTGAGGCGGAGGAGGTTGAAGAGACCTCGCCGTCTTCCCGTGGAAACGCCGTTCCGGTGTCGCCTCCGCGAGGCACCATCGACCTTCAATCTCTCGATCTCGAGACCTCTCCCCACGTCGACGTGATGTCTCTAAAGGAGCTTGTGTTGTCTCACGAAACAGGGGGGAACGTGATTCGTGACGAGAACGGCTTCTATCAGATCGATTCGTCGGCCTATCTGCAGCATGAAGAAGCGAAACCGGGAGAAATGAAACGCCTCGTCGACTCGGTAACCGGCAGGGGTGACGAAGAGGAAAGCGGGTCCGGAATCGACGAGCTTCTTTCTTCCCGAGTGGGGCTCGACCTCTTTCCGATATCCGACGCGGGGGCCGATCAGGATTCGCCGGACGACAAGGTGAGGGAGGAGGGGACCTATCAGAGCCGGATGCTCCTGACGGAGCAGGGACTCGACTACGACCGCTTCTTAGCCGGTTATAAGCAAAACGAAAGCGGTGTCTTCAAGAGCTTGGTCACCTTTACACGAATCGTAAAAGCAAGGGCGGCGTCGATCTTTCTCAAGAAGGAGACCACCTGCGTCGCCGCCTATACCCTTGGAATAGACGATGCCTGTGCTGCGGAACTCCGAGTTCCCGTCGATTCCTTCCTCTACCGGGAGATACTCGGGAAACAGAAAGCGATTCTCTTCCGACATCCGCTCCACCACTACGCCGACTTCCACGGGGTCTGCTCGGATTCGCTATTCTCCTACATCGGCCGGGTTGTCATCTGTCCGATTCGATTCCGGGGCGAGGAGGCGTTCCTCTTTTTGAGCGCCCGGGAGGGAATCGAAAGCCTCGAGTCCTTCTTCGATGTCGTCGGACTCCAGGTTAAGCACACCTCTTTGGCGTAACGCCCATGAGTGACAACGACAGAATCTCCGCGTACTACCTCGGGCGTCTAGATCGCAACCGCGAAACGCACGAAGCACTTGGCTGGGAAAGCGCCGAGGCTCAGGCGGCACGGTTCTCAGTGCTCCTGCAGGTAACGCCGAAGGAGCGCTATTCCCTCCTCGACGTCGGAGCCGGCCTCGGGGACCTCTTCGGCTTTCTGAGGGAGAATCAGGAGCCGGTGGTCTACACGGGAGTGGATATTCTGCCCCAAATGGTCGACCGGGCGCGAAGACGCTTTCCCGGCGCGCGCTTTGAGTGCATCGACCTTCTCTCCGACGAGAGCTGGTCCGAGCGGTTCGACGTCGTCTACGCTTCGGGGATTTTTAACCTGCGAACGCCGGACAATCTTGGCCTCGTTACCCGGGCGGCCGAACGCTTCGGGGCAATCACGGAACGCTTGTGCGTCGCCAATTTCTTGAGCGAGTCATCTCCGGATAAGGAAGAACCGTACTACTACTACTCTCCGGAGACCGTAGGCTCGATCTTCTCCGACTTCTTCCCCCGGGTCGAAATAATAGACGGTTATCTAAAGAACGACTTTACCGTCGTCGCCTCCTAGAAAAGATCCCCTATTCGAGAGACCATCTCTTTCTGCGCCCGGAGGTAGCGCTCGTAGAGATCTATCTCCGCCCGAAAGAGCTCCCCCGACTCCTTGAGAATCTTTACCGTCAACGTCGGGATCGGTATCTTTGCCAGGGCTTTTTTCGATACCAGACGGATCGATTTTCCGTGAACGAGCCCGTCGAAGGCACGCCGGCCGGAATCGGACCGGAAAAACAGGTACAGAGCCGCGGCAATGCCAACCGTCGGCTCCCGAGGGCGGAGAATGACGATGTTCGTCGCGGGAACCCAGTCTTCCGAAAGGTGATCCGCGACCACCGCCACTCTACCGACCGTACCGACGATCGTAACCAGCACGTCGTGGGGTTGGAGTCGGTAGCGACGCGCTTCGTGGTAACGTTCTCCCAGGAGGACTCTCCGGGAGGGGGTCGGCAGGTAGCCGTAGGAGGGAAAATCCGAGATCGAGGCGATACGAACGGGATGGTTTCCCGATTCTTCGGTCCTAAAGAGGGGCGCGCGCAGTAAGTCGGCGTAGTCTTCGAGGAACGCCATGGGACTTCCTTTTTTCGATAGTTTTTTATATCGTTCGCACTATACGTGGCTGCGAACAAACCTGTCAACAATACCGACAACGCCGCGAAGGTCTACACCGACGGCGGTTGTTGGGGTAATCCGGGTCCCGGTGGCTGGGCGTGCATCGTTCGCGTCCCCGGCAGAGAGATCGTTGCCTCCGGCGGGAGTTCTCCGACGACCAACAACCGGATGGAGCTTACCGCCGTTATCGAAGGAATTCGGGCGGCGAAGGAGGCCGGCGTCGAGACAGCCGATATCTCCACGGACTCTCGGTACGTACAGCAGGGAATCACCGCCTGGATACACACCTGGAAGAAGAACGGCTGGAGGACGGCGAATAGGCAGCCGGTCAAGAACCAGGATCTCTGGATTGCCCTCGATAGCGAGACGGAAGGGGTCTCCATCCGGTGGGCCTGGGTGGCGGGACACGCCGGCCACGAAGAGAACGAGCGTTGCCATGACCTTGTCCAGAAAGAGATAGCCAAGCTCTCGAGATAGTTTTTGTCTCTTTGAAGCACGGGAAACTCTGGGTCGGTCCTTTCTTTTGAAGAGAGGCGCCATGACTGTACTCGGCTACGTACCCCTCGGGTTCGACGGTATCACCGTTTCTGTAGAGGTCGACATCCGGCGGGGAATACCCGGCACCGAAATAGTCGGAATGGCAGGCCCCCCGGTCAGAGAGGCCCGGGAGCGGGTCCGGGTCGCCCTGAAGAACAGCGGCTACGAATACCCCCAGGACCGGATTCTCGTCAACCTTTCACCCGCGGACCTGCCGAAGGTCGGCGCCGGGTTCGATTTGGCGATCGCTATCGCCATTCTTTCGGCTTCCGGCCAACTGCCGGGGAGGTCTCCGGGACGTCTTCTGGCGGTAGGCGAGTTAGGACTCGACGGGAGCCTCAGACGGGTTTCGGGGGTCATTGCCGCGGTGTCTGCGGCGAAGGCGCGGGGTGTTCGGATCGTCGTCGTCCCGGAGGCCAACCGCATCGAAGCCTCGTCGGTGTTCGACGAAGGCCTTATCCACGGTCGGCACCTCCGGGAGGTAGTCGACGCGTTATCGGGAAGCGGAATCCGGACCGCCGGGAGAACCGGTGCACCCGACTCCGGAATCCATCGCTTTTGGGACGAGCAACCGGAACCGGCTCTTCCCTTCGAGAAGCTCTCGGAGAACCCCCGAGGCTTGCGTATGCTCGTTATTGCTGCTACCGGAAGGCACCACCTTCTTCTATCGGGGCCACCGGGTACCGGAAAGACCGTTCTGGCCCGGAGCCTCCCGTCACTTCTGCCCCCCCTCGACCGGTCGCAAGCTCTTGAAGTAACCCGGATTCACTCTCAAGCCGGTGTTCTGTCGCCGGATCAGCACCTGATCCGGTGGCCCCCCTTTCGGGCTCCCCACCCCACGGCCTCTCCCGAGGGAATCGTCGGTGGAGGCGCGAAGATCCTGCCGGGAGAAATTTCTCTTGCTCACTTGGGAACGCTCTTCTTGGACGAGGCTCTCGAGTTCAAGAAGAACGTCCTCCAGGGGCTTCGGGAGCCCATGGAGCGTCGGAGGGTCTATCTGTCCCGGGCCGGTCGGACCTTTTGGTACCCGGCGGACTTCCACCTCATTCTGGCGTGCAACGGGTGTCCCTGCGGGAACCTTGGAAAGCCGGGAAGTCGGTGCAGCTGCTCCTATGACGAAGTCTCCCGGTACTGGAGACGCCTCGGAGGGCCGCTCCTCGACCGCATTCCCCTTCGACTGCCGTTTCAGGCTCTCGAACCGGGAGAATCCATCGAGAACCCGAAGGGCATCTCGGAAGCACGGCAGACCGTAGCACGGGGCGGAGAGATCCGGAGGCGACGCAATCTCGAAGGTCTCGATACCTCCCGAGAGCTTTCCGAAGGATGCCGACGGGTGTTGGCCCGGGGCGTCGAGCACTTTGGCCTCTCCCGGAGAGGAGAGACGCAGACTATCCAGGTAGCTCGAACCATAGCGGATATCGGCGGGCGCCGTGCTATCGCACCGGAGGACGTTCTGGAAGCTCTGGCGCATCGCAGCTTTCTCGAGGGGCCGGAGGATCATCCTGCGCTGATTTGGTAACGCCGCCCGTAGAAATATCCGCCGGAAGGAGGGCGACGTTGGATTTTTCCCGGAAGTTCGGTATACTCCGGCAGAGACAGCATGCGTCGTCGACCCCCCCGAATTCCATACACTGTTTTCCCAGCCGTACTGGCTGTCCTCATCCTTCTCGGTCTCGGATTCGGGATTATTCCCTTCGGAGATTCCCCGGGGTCCGTCTCGGAGACGGCCGGCGTCGACCGAAGAGACGAGGGTTCCCCTTTTGAATACCAGACGAACACCGTCCCGGAGGACCTGTCGCTCCGGCCGGTGCAGGACGGCGCGGGCTACTCGGCGGACGAGCTGGAGAATATTCGCGTCTACGAGCAGAGAAACGCCGGCGTCGTAAACATTACCACCGAAACGGTGACCTACAACTGGTTTCTCGAGCCGGTGCCCCGGGAAGGAGGCTCGGGCTCCGGTTCGATCATTGATGCCCGGGGATACGTTCTTACCAACAACCACGTCGTCTCCGATGCCTTCAAGGTCTTCGTGACCCTGGCGGACGGTCTGCGGATCGAGGGCGAGGTAATCGGCACCGACGCCGAGAACGATCTGGCCGTCGTGCGGTTCGAGCCACCGTCCGGGGTGGACCTTGTGACGATTCCGATGGGGACGTCTGCGGACCTTCGCATCGGTCAAAAGGTCCTCGCTATCGGAAACCCCTTTGCACTGGACCGGACCTTGACGGTCGGGATTGTCAGCGGTCTCGGACGTCCCGTCCGGACGTCGAACAACCTGGTAATCCGAGACATGATCCAAACCGACGCCTCGATCAATCCGGGCAACTCCGGCGGACCGCTCCTCGATTCGTCGGGAACCATGATCGGTATCAACACGATGATCTACTCTCCTTCGGGAGGGTCCATCGGCATAGGCTTCGCGGTTCCCGTCGACACGGCAAGGAGGGTCGTCCCGGACCTTATTCAGTTCGGCGCCGTCCGGCGCGGATGGATCGACATCGTGCCCCGGCAGCTCTTCCCACAACTCGTCCGTTACGCGGATCTTCCGGTCGGTCAAGGTGTGCTGATATCCGAGATAATACCCGGCGGCAACGCGGAAAGGGCAGGCCTTCGGGGGGGTGATCCCGATAATGCGGTTCGCTACGGGAATACCATCATCTACCTCGGAGGAGACATCATCGTCGAAGTCGACGGACACGCGGTGGCCACCATCGCGAACCTTTACGAGGCCTTGGAGGACAACGCCCCGGGAGAGGAGGTAGGGGTTGTCTATCTCCGCGGACGCCGGGAGCGGTCGACGACCGTCGTACTCTCCGAACGCCCGGAACGATTTCAGTGGGACTAAGCGTATGCCGGAAAAGTTTCGCACAATTTCGGATTACAGCCCCGCGGGGGACCAGGCGCAGGCCATCGAAAGGCTCGTTGCCGGAATCGAGAGGGGATTGGCCCAGCAGACCCTAAAAGGCGTTACCGGATCGGGCAAGACCTACACGATGGCCAAGGTGATAGAGGCCGTCCAGGAGCCGACCCTCGTCCTTTCGCATAACAAGACGCTGGCCGCGCAGCTCTACCGGGAGTTCAAGGATTTCTTTCCGGACAACGCGGTGGAGTACTTCGTTTCCTATTACGACTATTATCAGCCGGAAGCCTACGTCGCTTCGAGGGATCTCTACATCGAGAAGGATTCGTCGATTAACGACGAAATAGACCGGATGCGCCTTTCGGCCACGACGAGCCTTCTCGAACGGAGCGACGTCATCGTCGTCGCGACGGTCTCCTGCATCTACGGCCTTGGGAGTCCTCGAGACTACCGGGGTATGCGGCTCCGTCTCGACAAGGGTACCACCGTCGATATCTCCAAAGTGCGTCTTAAGCTCATCTCGCTTCAGTACGAGCGCAACGACGCGGTTCTCCAACGGGGCCGCTTCCGCATCAAGGGGGATGTCCTCGAGATCTTCCCCGCCTACTTGGAAGAGGCAATCCGGGTCGAGTTTGCCTGGGACGAAATAGAGCGCATCCTCCGATTCAATCCGTTGACCGGGGAAGTTCTCGAGGAGCTCGAGGTTGCCATCATCTACCCTGCGAAGCATTTCGTGACACCGGAGGAGCAGGTCCGGCTTGCCATCGACCGTATTCGGCGGGAGCTCGACGATCGCCTCGACGAGCTCACAAATCAGAACAAGATCGTCGAAGCCCAGCGACTCAAGACCCGGACCCTCTACGACCTGGAGATGCTCGACGAGATGGGATATTGCAGCGGCATCGAGAACTACTCCCGGCATCTGAGCGGGCGGGATGAGGGGGAACGACCGGCGGTACTCCTAGACTATTTCCCCGATCGCTTTCTTGCCTTCGTCGACGAGTCTCACGTTACCCTCCCTCAGGTTCGGGGGATGTACGCCGGCGACCGATCCCGAAAACTCTCCCTGGTCAACTACGGGTTCCGCCTGCCCTCGGCCCTGGACAACCGGCCTCTGGTCTTCGACGAGTTCGAAGCGCTTCTCGACAAGGTGATATACGTCTCGGCGACACCGAGCGACCTCGAGGTGGAGAAGTCGGGACAACTCGTCGAGCAGATTATCCGACCGACGGGACTCCTGGACCCACAAATCGAAGTTCGACCGACGGAGGGACAGATTGACCACCTCTACGGGGCGATAAAGGAGCGCATAGCGGCGGACGAGCGGGTCTTGGTGACGACGCTTACCAAGAAGATGGCGGAGGACCTTACGGACTATCTGAGGCAGATGGGGCTCCGGGTGCGCTACCTTCACTCCGAGATCGAGACTATCGAGCGCGTGGAACTGCTGACCGAACTCCGTTCCGGCGCCTACGACGTGCTCGTCGGAATCAACCTGCTCCGGGAGGGGCTCGATCTTCCTGAGGTTTCGCTTATCGCGATCCTCGACGCCGACAAGATCGGGTTTCTGCGCTCCGCGACCTCGCTTATTCAGACGATCGGCCGGGCCGCCCGGAATGTAAACGGTAGGGTCATCATGTACGCCGACCGAGAAAGCGACGCGATGCGTGAGGCGATCGACGAGACCAACCGCCGCCGCCGGATCCAGGAACAGTACAACGAGGCCCACGGCATAACTCCCCAAACCATACGGAAGGCGATTCACGAAATCATCGTGCGGGAAAAAGAGGAGAAGCGAAACAACGAGCGACAGACCGTCGAGATCTTGAAGGCCGGGTTCAACATCCTGATCCCGAAAGAGCGCAAACAGCTGATCCGGGAGCTCGAACGGCAGATGCTCGAACACGCGAAAAACCTCGAGTTCGAAGAGGCCGCGGTCCTCCGGGACGAGATAGACGAGCTAAAGGCTGCGGCGACGCCGTGACGCGCTTTGCTATCGCCGCGATGGCCCTCGCGTTTCTCATTTTGCCGGCAGGATGCGACAGGCCGGAGACGATCGATGACGTTGAGTTACCGACTACCCCGGTGCTGGCTCTTCGCGCCGGGTGGGCCGTCGCCGTTTCTCCCTATACTCCGGTGGTCGCTTCTCCGGGCTTCGATGCCGCCATCGAAGGGCATCTGCGGCGGGGGGCGATCGTAGAAGTCGTGGGGAAGACGAACTACACGGTCGCCCGGGACGGCGAGGAGCACCACTGGTACCAGGTGCGGTCCGCCGGAGTCGAAGGCTGGATCTACGGAGCCGAGCTTATCTTGACGACCTCCCGGGAACAAGCGGTCAACGCATCGCGAGGTCTAACCGACCCATGACCTCCATCGAGCCGTATCTTCCGTACCTTATCCCTCCGCTTCTCGGCGCGATTATCGGATACGTGACCAACTACATCGCCATACGAATGCTGTTTCGTCCTCTGACGGAGAAGCGAGTTCTCGGAATGCGTATTCCCTTTACCCCCGGGATTATACCGCGGCAGCGGGTTGCCCTCGCGGAGAGTATCGGGAAGATGGTGTCGACGCAACTCATCACCGAAGAAACCGTCCGGGGGCATCTTCAGGGGGAAGGGTTCCAAGCCCGGGCGGCGGAGGCGGTCGGCGGGGCCACCGAGAGCCTTTTGGACCGCCCGATCGACGCCCACATCCTAAAGGGGACGGTACGAGACATCTTTAGCGGCGGCGGCAGCTTTCGAAGTCCCGGCACCGCCGCGGGCGCCGGTCCCCATCGTATCGTAGTCGCCTTCGTGGATGCCGTTATCGAGACCCTGGGGACGGTCAGGCTCAGAAGGTTTCTGCCCGAGGGGGAAGCGAGGGGAAAGGCGATTCGAGATGGGTACCGGAGACTCCTCGAAGGCCCATTGAGAGAATCGCTCAAGGAAGCGGCGAACCATTGGGCGGACCGGGAGTCAGAGGAGGGGGCAACCCTCGCGGTCCTTCTTCCGGAAAAGAGCGACGAGATGATACTCGAGCTTGCGAATCATCTCTACGATCCCGCCCTCGAGGCGCTGGTCCGGTGGCTCAAAGAGCCGGCGGTTCGCCGGGAGATGGAAACCAGGGGTCGGGGCCTGGTGCGAGACATTGTCGAGCGCCTTACGATTTTTCAACGCTTCTTGGTAACCGCGGCACAGTACGACCGGCGACTCGACGAAACCATGCCGGATATCGTCTCGGACGCGATTGCCTCCCTCGAGGACGCGGGACGGCGAAGCGAAAACCGTGCGATGGTTCTGGCGGGCATTCGGACCTTTGTCGCTCGTCTAAAGGAGATACCCCTAGACAGCGCCGCGGATAGCGCCGGAGTCAACCCCCGGAAGGCTCTCGACTGGCTCGTAGACCGCTTGGTGGATCTCTTGGAATCTCCTACCGCCGAGGACGCGGTGGTCTCTTCGACCCTCGGGCGCCTGGTTGCCCTCGAGGATAAGACCTTGCTCGATATCGGTCGTCTCTTGACTCGAGGAGACGAAGAAGCTACCCGGCGGGAGCTCCGGATCCGCGTTCTCGGTGCCATCGAAGGGGGCCCCGGGAACGTGCCTAGGGTAGTCGAGACCCTTCTCGATGGTCTCCATGGCGTTACGCTCAGAGACCTCGTGACACTCGAGCCGGGGACAAAGGAAAAGATCGACGGCCGAATTGCCGATGGTCTATTGAAGATGACGGAAAGACACCTTCCGTCGATTGTAGCCGCTATGGATGTCTACGGTCTTGTCGTTAACCGCATAAATGCTCTCGATGTAGCGGACGTCGAGCGGCTGCTGTTGATGGTAATCGCGAAACATCTCAAGTGGATAAACCTGTTTGGGGCCCTTCTGGGAGCGATTATCGGGGGAACCCAGATCGCGGCATCCCGGCTCTGGTAGGTTCCGGTAGGAAAGGATGGCGGATACGGACTATCGCATATTTCTGTTTTACTCGGCGCATCCCCAGGGAGCCGAGCTAAAGTCGCTCCTAGAGCAGAAAGGCTGCGCCGTGGTTCTCGATGGGTCCGATGCGCGGAGCCTGACAAAGGATCGGCTATCCGGCTTCCACATCGCCCTGGTCCACGTTACCGAGGAGAACCAGGGGATGCACCTCTGCCGGGAATTTCGAAACCTCTACTTTGAACGCCCCCTGGAAGTCATCGCCTTGGGACACCGAGAGGACACTCGTTCTATCCGGCGGGCCTTGGAGGAAGGGGCCGACGACTTTCTCCTCCTCCCTGTAGACGAGCGAGAGGTCGAGCTCAAGCTGTTGGCGGCCGTGCTCCGCCTCAAGCAACAGTCTTTCCTCTACGACGAGCGGGAATTCTACCGGAGAGCCGTTCGGCAGGAGGAGGAGCTCTCGTCGAGGGTCTTGGACCAGAACGTCCGGCTGAGGCGTAAGTTCGACAAGATCGAGGACGATTATCGGGCCCTCGAGGAGGCGAACTCGGACCTCGAGCGGATCGCCCGTTTCGATGTTCTCTCGGGGCTCCTCAATCGCCTGAGCCTCTTCGGCATGATCGAAGTTGAAATCGACAGGGCGCAGCGATCTTCCTCACCCCTCTGCGGGATCATGCTCGACATTGATTACTTCAAGCGAATCAACGACACCCTCGGCCACGGTTGCGGCGACAAGGTTATCGAGCGGCTCGGAGCCCTCCTGCGGAGCTCGGTACGAAAGTACGACCACGTCGGCCGATACGGCGGGGAGGAGTTCTTCGCGGTGCTTCCGGCGACGGACCTATACCACGCACAGCAGTTTGCCGACCGCCTCCGGGAGGCCGTCCACGAAACCAGCATCCAATGCGAAAAGGACCCGGAAGTGCGGTTTACCATATCCATGGGAATTGCCGAGTACCGGGGGCAGAGCCGGGACGAGTGGATAGGTCAGGCCGACCAGGCTATGTACCTTGCCAAGAAACGGGGCAGAGACCGCACCGAAATCTACGAAGGCTCCGAATCCTGAGGAATCGAGAACACAAAGGTGCTTCCCTTTCCCGGGGTGCTTTCTACGGTCACCGACCCCCGGTGGGCAATCGCGATGTGTTTGACGATGGCGAGTCCGAGACCCGTGCCGCCGAGGTCCCTGCTTCGCGCCCGGTCGACCCGGTAGAACCGCTCGAAGATCCGTGGAAGGTCCGCCGCCGGAATACCGACGCCGCTGTCGGAGACTTCTACGGTAAGAAAGCCATCCCGGTTTCGAACCGAAAGCCGGACGGCGGTGTTCTCCGGGCCGTACTTGACGGCGTTGTCCACCAGGTTCTTTATCGCCTGCTCTAAGAGTGTTGCGTTCGCCGTTACTTCGGTGGGCCCGGAGTAGCTGTCTTCGATCGAAATGCTCTTTTGCGCCGCAGCGGGTGCGACGCTCACCTTGGTGTTGTTGATAATCTCGTGAATCTCACACTTCTGCACCGGGATCGTCGCGTCGTAGGACTCCAGCCGGGAGAGGCTGAGCAAGTCTTCAATGATTAGATTAAGCCGGTTCGCGTGGGATTGAATAATCTCTAGAAACCGGCGCGCGCGATCCTGGTCCTTCATCGCCCCTTCCCGGAGCGTCTCGACGAAACCGAGAATCGAGGTGATCGGAGTCCGCAACTCGTGGGAGACGTTTGCGACAAACTCCCGCCGGACCGTTTCGAGACGACGGATGCGGGTGACGTCGCTCGTCACGATCAAGGCGCCGATGACCCTCCCGTTGTCCCCCCGGAGCACCGTTCCATGGAGCTGGATGTGAACCGGCTGAACATCGAAAACGGTAATGGTCCGCTCTCCCGGCTCCATGCTCGCGAGAGTATCGTCGGCGAACTCTTCTACCTCGGAGTTTCGCAAGAAAGCGATAAGGGGTTGCCCCTGTGCTTCCCCGGCGTCGACGCCGAAGAGGCGGGCTGCGGAGGCGTTGATAGCGGATATGCGCTTTGCCGTGTCCAGAACGATAACGCCTTCGACCATGCTCGAGAGGATCCCCTCCAACTCGTTCCGCCGGCGGGTAACCTGCGCAAGAGTCGTTTGGAACCGACCGGCCATGTCGTTGAGGGCGCCGGCAAGGGAGGACAGTGCGGGGGATTCCGGTACCCGCGCTCGATGGTCGAGGTCCCCGGCGGCAAAGTGCCGGACCGCGGTCTCCAACCGGTCGACCGCTGCGCCTATGGAACGATCCGCCGCGATGGATAAGGCCGTTGCCGAGAGAGCCACTAAAATCGCCGCGAAGGTGAATGCACCCGTGATATCCCCGAGAAGTCGGTCGTCGGACGCCAGAGAGACTTCGGCGACGAGCACGAGAGGGGTATCCCCGAGCGATCGGGCGACGACCAGTTGCCGTCCGGCTTCCGTCCGGCCGACGGTAGAGAACTCCATGGGAAAAGCCAAGTTACCGACAAAGCCGAACTCGCTTCGGACCTCCGGGAGAGAGAGTACCCGAACCGATCCCCCGTCCGTCGGCCAGGTGGTTCCGGGCGCGGGATTTCCGCCGGTGGATTCGACGACTTCCTCGACCAGAGTAAGGGTGTTCCGAGCGTCCGCCCGGGACAGCTCCTCTATGCCCCTGCGGAGTCGGGTGAATCCGAGGACCGCGACGGCCGAACAGATCAAGACGACGCTGATTACGAAAAGCAGGAGATATCGGCTTTGAAAGCGATGTCCGGCCACTATTCGGCTTGGAGGCGGTAACCGACCCCGCGGACGGTTTGGATAAACCGGCCCCGGGTTCCGAGCTTCTTTCGGAGCCCGAGGATTTGAACATCCACCGACCGCTCGGTTACCGGGTAGTCCTTTCCCTTAACCGTATCGATAATCTTGTTGCGGGAAAAAACCCAACCGGGATTCCGGGCGAGAAATTCGAGAATCCCGAACTCCGTAGCCGAGAGGGGGACAATCTCGCCGTCGCAGGAAACCTCGTGGCGCGACACGTCTATAACGATGTCGTGAATACGGATCTTGGCTTCCTTGGGGTTCTCGGCACCCAGTTCCCCCGCTCGACGGAGGACCGCCCGGACTCGGGCGATAAGTACCTTCGGGCTGAAGGGCTTGGTGATGTAGTCGTCGGCGCCGAGCTCGAGGCCCGAGACGATGTCTGAATCCTCGCTCTTTGCGGTCAGCATCAGAACGGGAATGCTCCTGGTGACGTCGGACCGCTTGAGCCTCTTGCAGACCTCGAGCCCATCGAGACCCGGAAGCATCAGATCGAGAACGACGATGTCCGGGGCGAGCTTTCCGACTATCGCCAGGCACTCCTCTCCGGTCTTGACCGTCTTGACGGTGTAACCCTCTTTTTCCAGGTTGTACTGAATCAACTCGAGGATATCTTCCTCGTCATCCACGACCAAGACAGACTCGCGTGCCATCCGACCGTACCTCGTCCTTCGCTAAGGATTCAGCTCCACGTGCTTTCCGCGTTTTAGAAAGACAACCCATTCGCACATGTTCGTCACGTGGTCCCCTAATCGCTCCATGAAGCGGTTAATGAACATAATGTGCATGGCGTGTGGAATGCTCTCGGGTTTCTCTTGCATAATCGACACCAACTGCTCGTAGACAACGTGATGCAGCTTGTCGATTTCGTCGTCCCGCCTAGCCACGGCTTCCGCGCCGTCGGCATCCTGCTCGATAAAGGCGGTCAAGGTATCGTGTAGCATCGCCGTGCCGGCCGTGGCCATATCCCGGAGGTTCGGGAGAACCGCGACAAAGGTAGGATCGGATATGCTCTCGATGGCAGCGGCAACGTGGCGCGCATGGTCCCCGATGCGTTCGAGATCTGCGGCGAACTTCATGCTCGTCAGAATGTCCCGCAGGTCACCGGCAACGGGTTGCTCGGTCGCGATAATCCGAGCGCATAGGTTCTCTATAGACGCTTGAAGACCGTCGATGCCCTGATCCCCCTCGACCACTTCAGAGGCGAGTTCGACGCTCGGCTGGGACACGGCGGAGATGGCCTTTCGCATGGCCTCTTCAACCTGGGTCCCCATTCGCAAAATCAACTGATGGAGCTCGTCGAGCCCCTGTAATAAGTGTGTTCGTCCGTCCATCTTAAGAATCCTAACCGAAACGTCCGGAAATGTAAGCCTCCGTTTCCGCCTTTTGCGGGTTAAAGAAGAGCTCCTTCGTATTTCCGAACTCGACAAGGTAACCCGATCGCTCCTCGTCGACCATAAAGAAGGCCGTCTTGTCGGAGACGCGCCCCGCTTGCTGCATGTTGTGTGTCACGATAACGATGGTAAAATTCTGCTTGAGCTCGTTGATCAGGTCCTCGATCTTCGCGGTGGCGATGGGGTCCAGAGCCGAGGCAGGCTCGTCCATCAGCACGATTTCCGGTTCTACCGCGATCGTTCTGGCGATGCAGAGGCGCTGCTGCTGCCCCCCGGATAGTCTCAAGGCGTTCTGCTTGAGCTTATCCTTTACCTCGTTCCAGAGGGCGCATCTTCTCAACGTGTTCTCAACGAGCTCGTCGTAGTTGCCGTGGATTCCGTTGATCTTCGCTCCCCAGACGATGTTGTCGTAGATGCTCTTTGGAAAGGGGTTCGGTTTCTGAAAAACCATGCCGACTCGCCGGCGAATCTCGACCGGGTCGACGTCCTTGTCGAAAATGTTCTTTCCGTGGAACCGCACCTCGCCTTCGGTCCGGGTGCCGGGAATCAGGTCGTTCATCCGGTTGAGGGTGCGCAGGACGGTGCTCTTGCCGCACCCGGAAGGCCCGATCAGGGCCGTAACTTCGTTCTTGAGAAAGCTAATGGAGACGTCTTTAATGGCGCGAAAGTCGCCGTAGTACATATTAAGGTGTCTTATATCGATGGCCGTCGTTGCGGTCGCCGTCGCCGTATCGCTCATAGCCCGAGCCTCCTCTTTTTGCTAATGCGGTTTCTCAAAACAATTGCCGTTGCGTTCATCGTCAGAAGAAGGATCAACAAAACGATGATCGCGGCTGCGGCTGCATTTCGAAACTGCGACTGTGGTCGCGCCGACCACTGATAAATCTGGATCGGCAGCGTCGTAAACTTGCTAAAAATGCTAGTCGGGTCGAAGGTGATAAAGGTCGAAGCCCCGACGACGACAAGGGGCGCGGTCTCTCCGACGGCCCGGGAGATCGCAAGAATGGTCCCCGTCAGAATCCGGTCGAAGGATGTGGGGATTACGTGGTGCCAAATAGTCTGCCACTTGGTCGCCCCGAGACCGTAGCTCGATTCTCGCAGGGAGTTGGGCACGGCCTTGATCGCTTCCTGGCTGTTGATGATGATGATCGGCAGGATCAAGAGCGCCAAGGTCGCACCGGCGGAGATGATGGTCCGTCCATTCGCCGTGGCGGCGTCCCGGAACCCGAACATCACGCCGCTGGTAAAGGGCTCCATGTACCGGACGAACACCGTCAGGCCCAAGAGACCGTAGATAATCGATGGAACTCCGCTCAAGTTGTAGATGTTCACCTGTATCAGCCGATTTAGTCGGTTGTCCTTGGCGTACTCCTCTAGGTAGACCGCCGCGGCGACACCGATCGGGAAGGCAATAGCCACTGTAAGGACAATCATCCAGATGGAGCCGAAGATTGCCGTCCGGATACCCGCCCGGGCGGGATTACTGGCCTGAGGAGTGGATATGAAGCGCCAATTCAGCCAGGAGCGGAACAACAGCCGTCCGTCCTCCACCTCGGCGAGCTCCCGGCGGATCTCGTCCTGCCGGAGGAGCGACTCCGCCAGGCTAAAGGCCTCTACGACCTCCTGATTGATGACCCTTTCCAGAACCAACTGATAAAGCTCGCTTTGAGAGCGCTCCTCCAACGGCATCTCGAAGTTGAAACGACGGATGAGTCCGGTTGAAAGGTTGTTTTCGAGGATCGAGATGAGCTGCTGTTCAGACAACTCCTGGGGCATCACGCCGTCGACGGCGAGATCCTTCGGCGGAATTTCGTCTTGAACAATCACAAAGCCGAAAGCGCCGTTCATGATGTTCAGGAGCAGGACGATGAGCAGGAGCACGGAAATCGTCGTAGCGATATAGAATACGACCTGCCAGGTAATGCCGGAGTTCCTCCGCCGACGGAGGTTACTCTCCATCGGCTCGATCCGGGAGCTCTTGGGAATGACGATCGAGGCGCCCCGATCGGTTTCCGTCTGCGCCGCGGATTGAAGACCGCTCATTCGTACACCTCCTGAAACCGCCGGACAATACGGCGGCTGATAACGTTAAGGATCAGGGTCACAAGGAAGAGCAGCAAACCCAGGGCAAAGATGCTGTTATAGTCGACGGTGTTGTAGCTGATGTCGCCGCCGCTAATGCGGACGATGTAGCCGGTCAGGGTCTCAGCTGCTTCGAAGGGGTTGAATGTAAACCGGGGGCCGGCACCGGCGGCAAGGGCGACGATCATCGTTTCGCCGACGGCCCGTGAGAGCCCGATGATGATCGCTGCGGCTATGCCGGAGAAAGCAGCCGGCACGACGACCTGCATCGAGGTCTCCATCTTGGTGGAGCCGAGGCCGTAAGCAGCCTCCCGGAGGCTCGAAGGCACCGCGCTGAGAGCGTCTTCGATCATCGAGGTGACCAGCGGAAGAATAAGGATTCCCATGGTCAGCCCGGCGCTCGCGGTGTTGTAGAAATCCACGATATCGTTGCCGAAAACCGACTGCAGCAGCGGAGTCATAAAGGTGACGGCGAAATAGCCGTAGACAACCGTTGGGATTCCGGCGAGGACCTCGAGAATCGGCTTTAGGAATCCCCGGACCGATTCGCTCGCGTACTCGCTTAAGTAGATCGCGACGAAGAGGCCGGTGGGTGCGGCAAACAGCATCGCGATCGTGCTCGTCATCAAGGTGGAGTTTACCAGGGGTAGCACGCCGAAACGTCCGATGACCGGTTGCCACACGGTAGACGTAAAGAATTCAATAAGAGTAACGTCCGGGTTCCCGAAAAAGAGCCACGACTCCCCGGCCAGAATAATCACGATCCCCGCGGTCGTAAGAATCGACAAGGTCGCGCATACCACCAGAATCGTCTCGATGACCGATTCTCCCGGGCGTCGCCGATGGGAAAAGTCGACCACGGGGTCCCCAGACGGCGGTGTTAGAACTTTATCACTCATGTCTCTTTCCCCATAGGTACAAAAAGAAGAGGAGGGAGAGCCCCTCCTCTTCGGAATCTAACAAGCGAATGTTAGATTTGTGTTACATCTGGTCTGCCATGGCGTCCATCCACGCATCCTTGGCACCGTTGAGGGCTTCCTCGTTTGCGGGGAAGTAGCCGACGTCGCCGATGACATCGTTTACGTAGTTAAGAACGTAGGCGAGGAAGGCGGCAGCCTGGGGCTTCGCGGCGATAACGCTCGCAGCGGTGTACATGAACAGCGGCCGGGCCAAAGGATACTCGCCGGCGTCAACCGAAGCGGCGCTCGGCGTGATACCCTCGATATCGAGGATCTTGAGGGCGTCGCCTTCGTTGGCGTAGTAGGCGTAGCCGAAGAAACCGATGGCGTTGGGGCTTCCCTCGATTCCCTGGACCAGGATGTTGTCGTCCTCGGAGAGCTGGGTGTTCGGGGCCGCGAGGATGGGCTCCTCGTTTTCGTCAAAGACCTCTTCCACGAAGAAGACGAAGGTGCCGCTGTCGGTGCCGGGGATGAAGCGAAGGATCGGCTCATCGGGCCAACTCGGATTCACGTCGCTCCAGTTCTCAGCGGTGAAGATTTCGGCAAGCTCTTCGATCGAGGCTTCGGAGATCCAGTCGTTTTCGGGGTTCACGACCACGGCAAGGGCATCGGTGCCAATCCGGATCTCGATGTGCTCCCGCCCGTTCTCCCGGCAGGCCTCGATTTCTTCGGGATAGTTCCGGATCGGGGAACTGGCGTTGGAGATATCACTTTCCGCCGCGGTGCAGAACCGCTCGAATCCACCACCGGACCCGATAGAGTCGATCGTGATGTTTCCACCGTAGCCTTCGTCCTGGAACCGCTCGGCAATAGCCTCGGCGAGGGGAAAGACGGTCGAGGAACCGGCGATAATGATGTCGCCTTCAACCTCGAGGGGGTTGACGTCGGGGAATCCGCCGGTTTCGATCAACCAAGGCAGATCATCTCCAGTATCGGCCGCCTGCTCCTGGTCACCGCCTGCAAATCCGAGAGACACGACAACCAGAACAAGCCCTATCGCTAGTACAGTTTGTTTCATGGAATTCCTCCTCCATTTTTATTTTGTGGACTGTACGCGGCCAAACCTATTGAGGACGGGTGAGCTGCCTGTAAGGGTTTCGTTAGAAATCTATTAATGAACGTTATCTATTAATGAACGTTGGAACTATCGAGGTCTGCGCGTTGCGGCGAGGGCCGGCTACCGAGTCACTTCCTGGGAGAACCAGTCGAAGAGTGCCTTTATCCGGTTGTAGAAGCTGTTTCGGGCACGGTGCTCCATGCCGAAGAGTCCTATTACCCGGACGGCGCTGTTTCCGTAGAAGACGATTCCCTCTTCGACGGGGATGATCGTCAGGTAGACGTCGAGGTTTTCCTCGGCCACTAGGGGGAGTATTCCGTAGAACATCCGGGTAAGGTTGGTCATCCGGACTCCATAGGCGCCGTCGGTGTAGCCGTACGTCACCCGATGGACGTTTCGTCCGAAGCTCGAGTCTCTTTGATACACGTAGATGCTGTCCTCGATAGGGATAGAGGATACGACCGGATCCCGCTGAGGTCTCCTACTGTCCGGGTCCTCGACGGCGTAGGAATCTATATAGAAGATGCGCATCCGTTCGCGGCTCGCGGAGTAGTATTCGATGCCCTCCATGGTGCCGACCGACCGGAGCGTATTGTAGATTTCCAGCTCCGGATCGGCGGCGGTTTCGAGGGCGCCCGGGTAGGGCATTAGGAATAGGGCCTCGACCCCAATCTTCGGACCAAATTCTCTGATACGCTCTTGGGCTTCCCGCCAGCCGAAGGCCTCCGGTGCCAGAGTCAGCTCCGCCTCTTTCCGGTAGAAGTGGGTAATCTCTCCTTCGTCCTCGAGTTGGGCGTACTGAACGGGACTCAGGTCGGGGAAGACGTCCCGGAGGGACCGTCCGGTCCACTCCTCCGGGACGTCGGCCCCCGCAGAAGCCGGGGGGAGGCAGAGAAAGAGCAGAAGTAGCGCCGGAATTGCATAGGGAAACGAACGCATGATACCGTCAATATAACACATTGAAAGATCTAGTCATTAGCGGTGGTGGAACCGGCGGCCATGTTTTCCCCGGGTTGGCGGTCTTGCGAGTCCTCGAAGAGAAGATCGGACCCGGAAAGCTCTCGGTCGCCTGGTACGGGTCGACGAAGGGCATGGAGCGCCGGATACTCGAGAACGAAGGGGTGCCCTTTCGGGGTATTCCGGCGGGGAAGCTGCGACGCTATTTTTCCGTCAACAATCTTGTAGACACCCTCAAGGTGCTCGCCGGCTTTTTCGCGGCTCTGTTCCTCCTTGCCAAGGACCGCCCGAAGGTTCTGTTTTCCAAGGGGGGATACGTCACGGTTCCGGTGGTGTACGCCGCCGCCGTACTGCGGATTCCCGTCGTGACCCACGAATCGGATACCGATCCGGGGCTCGCTACGCGTCTGAACGCCCGGGTGGCCCGAAAGATCCTGCTATCCTACGAGGCGACCCGGGCATGCTTTTCCGGCGTCCTGAAAGAACGCCTCGTCGTCACCGGGAACCCCGTGCGTCCGGAGGTGCTCCGGGGGGACGGCCCGCACTTCCGCCGGGTCTTCGGGGTGCCGGAGGGACGCCCGCTTATCGTCGTTCTCGGCGGAAGCCTCGGGGCCCGGCAATTCAACGATCTCTTCGAACCTATCCTCGACCGCCTTGCGCAAGAGGCGACAATCTGTCATCAACGGGGAAGCCGGCCGCCCCTCCGGGCCGACGGCCCGGGCTACTTTTCACGGCCGCTCTTCGGCGCCGAGTACCCGGACCTTCTGGCGGCGGCGACCGTCGTGGTCGCCCGGGCGGGCGCCGGGACCGTCTCGGAGCTTGCGGCCACCGGGTGCCCGGCAATACTGATTCCCCTCTCCGCCGCGGGGTCCAGGGGGGATCAGCTTCGGAACGCCGCCGTCCTGGCGGAAGCACAGGCGGCGGTCGTCTTGGACCCGGAGTCGGTCACTCCCGAGTCTCTCGAGGCGGCGATTACCGCTCTCCTCCGTGACGAGGAGCGGCGGCAGCACCTGGAACAACGGATTGGCAAGCTTGCCCGGCCGGAAGCGGCGGACCGGGCGGCAGGGGAGCTGATGGAGTATCTTGTCTAAGTGAGCACCGATTTTACCGCGATCGACGTCGTTTTCGGCATTATCGTAATCTTTGCAACGCTTCGGGCGGGGCTTCGGGGCTTCGTCAAAGAGGCGCTCTCGGTAGCTTCGTTGGCTCTCGGAGTCGTCGTCGCGGTCCTCTTCTCGGGAACCGTCGCCGGCTACCTCGACGAATGGCTCGGTGTCTCGGTGTGGAACCAGATCATCGCTTTTCTCGGTATCTTCGTGGTGCTCTACGTCCTGATCAAGCTCTTCGAAAACGCCCTCCACCGTATGATCGAGCGGGTGCACCTCCAGAGTTTGGACCACGCCATGGGGCTCCTCCTTGGCGTGGTCGAAGGTGTCGTCGTCGTCTTTCTGCTTATCCTGTTGATTCAGATACAGCCTGTCGCCGACCCCGAAAGGCTTCTGCGGGGGAGCTTCTTTGCCCGGGCACTCTTGCCGTTTCTGCCCTACGTCGCCGAAATGCTGGTAAGGAGGTAGCCGATGTACGAAAACGTCATCGGTCACCGGAGGGTAACCGGCCGCCTCACACAAGACCTCGAAGAATCGACCCTCCCGCCGAGCGTCCTCTTTGCCGGCGTCCCCCTCGGCGGCAAGGGAACCGTGGCCCTCGAGACCGCCCGGGGGCTGACGTGCCTCGAAGGCACGGCTCGTTGGCGGTGCACCTGCCGATCCTGCACGCTCCACCGGCACCTGATCCATCCCGATACCCTGCTCTTGGGACCAAAGGAGTTCGCGCCGGAGATCGTCGCCGCAGCCGACGCCCTTAAACGGACCCGCCGCCGGGGAGCGGCCTTCCTCTTTGTCAGGGCTTTGCGAAAGCTGCTCAGGCGGTTTGACGACGCCCTATGGGACAACGCGGCGCCGAAGCGGAAGGCGGTCCAGGGGCTTTTAGCGAAGATGGAGGAAGAGCTTCTCGACTTAGACCCCGAAGGAGAGCTGCTCCCGGAGGCGAAGCTCGAGAAGCAGCTTTCGTCGCTGATCGAGACGGCCGCGGCAATAGAGAAGAAGGCCCCCCTTACTCAGATATCTATCGAACAGATTCGGAGCCTCACTTCCTGGGGCCACCTAACGGGACTCGGGGCCCGGAAGGTCGCGATTATCGAGCGTGCGGAAAACCTGACCGACTCCGGGGCGAACGCTCTCCTGAAGCTCCTCGAAGAGCCGCCTTCGGGGCTCACGCTGATACTGACCACCAGAAGACCGAAAACTCTCCTTCCGACCCTTCTTTCGCGGCTTCGAATCTACCGGTTCCCCCTCCGCCGGAAAGAGGAGGAGCAGGAAGTACTCCGCCGAGTCTTCCACATCGAGGAGCTTGAACGGGATAGCGTCCGTGAGTACCTTCTAACCACGTCGGACCGGAGTGTCCCGCCGGGATTGGAGGGCATCAACGAGCTTCTTACCACGGCGGAGACGGAGAAAGAGGGTATTCCCTTGGAGCTGCTCTTCGAGCGGCTGACGAATTCGCTGAGGGCAGCCTTTCACGAAGGAGCGGATCAACATAACGCCGAGACCTTTTCCGCAATGCTCGAACTTCTGGAAACGACCCGACGCCGGGCCACGGTGCTTAATATTCCGAAGCAGCAGCTCTTCCCACCGCTTCGCCGGCAGCTGAGCAAACTCTATGAGGAAGTTTCTTGAGCGTGCGCTAAAAAAATTCGATAAGCTCGATCCTTCGCAACTGCGGCTGCTCCTCTCAGACCTGGCTTCGGAGAACGAGCGGATGCTCGTCGTTCTTGACTCCATGAGCGACGCGGTGGTCGTCGCCGACGACGCCAACCGGATAACCCTGGCAAACAAGGCAGCCGAGCGGTTGTTGACCGTCAACGGGCATCACGATCCCCACGAGCGCCTCGTGTGGGAAGCTATCGGAGACCCGGATCTCTCCGCGTTCGTGCAGGACGCCCTCGAGAGGCAGTATGCCGTGGCCGACAAAGAGTTCGTCCTCGGGGAATCCGGCTCGATGAAGATTCTGTCGGTCTGTATCGAGCCCTTGGTACGGGAGGGGCACATCCAGGGAAACATCGTTCATGCGGTTGATATTACCGACAAGCGGAGCCGGGAAGCCCGCCTTCGACGGGCCGAAAGCCTGGCCTCCCTTACGACCCTCGCCGCGGGAGTCGCCCACGAAATAAAGAATCCCCTCGGTTCCATCGGCATCCACATCCAACTGATTCAGAAAGCGCTTGCCGAGGAACAGATGGACCGGGAGCGCGTCCTTGGCTTCGTCGACGTGGTAAACGAGGAGGTCGACCGTCTCAACCGGATCGTCGTCGATTTTCTCTTTGCCGTGCGACCGGTCGACGTGCAGCCGGAACGGAGCGACATCAACCAGATTATCCGGGACCTGATGGAGTTTCTCCGGTACGAGGTCAAGGAGCATGGGGTAGAGACAGAGGCGTATTTGGCCGAGGATCTCCCGGACCTGGATCTCGATCAGAAGTTCGTAAAGCAAGCGTTGATGAACCTGGTTAAGAACTCCCTCGCCGCGATGCCCGACGGCGGTAGGCTGACCTTTTCCACCGAACGCCGGGGCGACGAGGTCCTCTTACGAATAAGCGATACCGGAGAGGGTATTCCGGAAGAGAACCTCGGCAAGATTTTCGAGCCCTACTTTACGACGAAGGACTTCGGTTCCGGGATCGGCCTAACGCTTGTGTACAAGGTGGTCAAGGAACACAAGGGAGAGATCTCGGTCGTATCACACCCCGGCGAGGGGACGACCGTTTCCATTTTGTTCCCGATTCCTCAACGGGAACAGCATCTCTTGAGCTGGAGTGGTGAGGAACGTGAAGTTTAACGTACTGATAGTCGACGACGAGAAGAACATCCGTCAAGGCCTCGGCAAGGCCTTGGAAATGGACGGTCACAACACCCTTTTGGCGGAGGATGGGCAGGAGGCTCTCGAGATTATTCACCAGGAGGAGGTCGACCTTATTATCGCGGATCTACGGATGCCCCGGCTCTCGGGAGAGGAGCTCCTCCGGCGGGTCGTGGATTCCTGGCCGACGATTCCCGTTATCATCCTGACGGGTCACGGCACGATCGAGACGGCGGTTCAGTCGATGAGAGACGGAGCCTTCGACTTCCTTACGAAACCGGTAAATCTCGACCGCCTCTCGCTTCTGGTCAAGAGGGCGCTCTCGACGAGGGAGTTGGTGCTGCAGCACCGGGCGATGCAGGAGGAGCTGAAGTCTCAGCGGCAGTTCGCCAACATCATCGGCAAGTCCTCAGAGATGCAGCGCATTCTCGATCTGGTCAAGCAGGTTGCGCCGACGAAGGCTTCGGTGCTCATTACGGGGGAGAGCGGAGTCGGGAAGGAGCTGATTGCCGACGCCCTCCATAATCTGTCCAACCGGAGGGAAAAGCCCTTTATCAAGGTTCACTGTGCGGCCCTCTCGGAATCGCTTCTCGAGAGCGAGCTTTTCGGCCACGAAAAGGGCGCCTTTACCGGGGCCGTGGGTCGCAAGCGGGGCCGCTTCGAGTTGGCTCATATGGGCTCCATCTTTCTCGACGAGATCGGGGAGATCAACCAGAGCGTACAGATAAAGATTCTCCGGGTGCTCCAGGAGAAGAGGTTCGAGCGGGTAGGGGGCGAGGAGACCCTCGAGGTCGATGTTCGCATCATCTCGGCGACCAATAAGGAGCTGAAGGTCGAGATCGAGAAGGGTACCTTCCGGGAGGATCTCTTTTACCGCCTCAACGTCGTCAATATCCACATTCCACCTCTCCGGGAGCGGAAGGAAGACATTCCGCTTTTGGTCTCTTCGTTTATCCGGGAGTTCGCCCAGGAGAATGAAAAGCCGGTCGAGGGAATCGATCCTAAGGCCCGGGCGGCTCTCTACAAGTATTCCTGGCCCGGAAACGTCCGGGAGCTTCGGAACTGCATCGAGAGCGCGGTCGTGCTGTCGAAAGGAAACATAATCACCGTCGACGACCTCCCGCCGACGATCAACACCGAGAACGAGCAGGACTACATCCGGGTCCCGGTGGGCTCCACCCTCGCCGAAGCGGAGCAAGAGATCATCCGCTCTACCTTGAACTACAACAACGGCAACAAGAGCAAGACCGCCGAAGCCCTCGGGATCGGGCGTAAGACTCTCCATCGCAAAATCGCAGACTACCATCTCTCGGAAGCGGTGCCACCGAAGGCGTCGACCGACGGTTAATCTCCGAGGTAGTTCCGGATTCGGGCGTAGGATTCGTTGAGCCGCGTGGCGATCTCGGTGGCGAGCTTCTGCTTCTCCGGACTCGCACCGAACCGGTCGGGATGATACCGAATCTGCAATCGGCGGTACGCCTCCCGGACCTCCCCCAAGGAGGCGTAGGGAGATACCTCGAGATCACGGTAGGCTTGGAGGATCTCCGGGGGGAGGCCCGCTTCGGGGGCGGGACGCTCCTCTCCCCGGTAGTGGGCCTCGGCTCCCTTTAGGTAGTCGTCGAGCTCCTTCCACGCTTCGTGGTAGTCTCTATCCCCGGAAACGGCTCCCGAGGCGGAACCCGGAGAAACGGTGTCGTCGTTCAGGGCGGCGTCGATAAGCCGTGCTATCCGATTGAAAAAATCCATCCGGCACCCTAGAAGAGGCTCTTAATCGAAGAAGGCCGCGTGGAGTTTCCGAACCGCCCTGTCGGCGTCATCTTCGGCGACGACGAGGGAGAGGTTCGTGTCCGAGGAGCCGAGGGAGATCATCCTCAAGGGTACATCCTCGAGGGTATTGAAGACCCGGGCAACGACCGCCGAATCCCGCCAGAGTCCCTTTCCGACGAGGCAGACGATTCCTCGCCGGGTTTCCACTTCGACGGTGCCGAGGTCTTCGAGTCGCTTCACCACCGAACCGAGCCCCTCGGTTCGGTCGAGGGTCATCGAAACCGAGACTTCCGAGGTTGCCACCAAGTCCACCGAAATACGCGCCTCGGCAAAGATGGTAAAGATGCTTGCCAGAAACCCGTGAGCGTTCAGCATCCGGTAGGACTGGACACTTACGAGGGTTACGTCCTTCTTGGCCGCTAGGGCCCGGACTCCCTTCTCGACGGAGCTCTCCGAGATCCGCGTCCCGGGGTGCTCGGGGTTCCCGGTGTTCCGGACCCAGACCGGGATGCCCAACTCGATGGCCGGCTCGATCGTAAAGGGGTGGACGACCTTCGCTCCGAAGAAGGCCAACTCCGCCGCCTCGGCGTAGCTAATCTCGGTGAGGGTCTGGGCACTGGGAACGACCCGGGGATCGCTGGTCATGATGCCGTTGACGTCGGTCCATATCTCGACGGCGTCGGCCCCGAGGGCCGCTCCGACAATGGTCGCCGTAAAGTCGGATCCTCCGCGGCCGAGGGTGGTGGTTACCCCCTCTTTGGTCGAGGCGATAAAGCCTTGGAGCACCAGAACGGCTCCCGGGGCGGGATGAACCTGCTCCCGGATGGTCCGGTTGGTTGCCTCAAAGTCGGGCATAGCGGAGGAGAATTCGTCGTCCGTCACTATCAGGCGTCGGCTGTCGAGCAGAATCGCGTCGACGCCGCCGCTCCGGAAGGCTGCCGAAAGGATAACCGTCGAGAGACGCTCTCCGAAGGAGAGAATCGCGTCGAAGCTACGAGGGGTGCACTCCCTTACCAAGACCAGACCATGGATGACGGAATTGAGCTCCGAGAGGAGGGCGTCGACGGTACCGAGGACCTCTTCAAGAAGGCTCCCGCCGAAAAGCTCCCGGGTGGCGTTCCGGTGATGCTCCGCGACGCCTTCGAGGATCGCTTCCGCCTCCCGGAGGCGGCCCCGGGCGCCCTCTGAGGCGATTTCCACCAATCTGTCGGTGGTTTTGCCCATCGCCGAGGCGACGACGATCGGTGCCTCGGCGATCCGGGGCGTCACGATATCGACGACCCGGCGAATCCATCCGGCGTCGGCGACCGACGAGCCGCCGAACTTTAAGACGGTCATGGGGAGTAGTAGCCGAGAGCCACGTAGGCCTCGGCGTTCAGAACAGCCGCCCCGGCGGCTCCCCGGACGGTGTTGTGACCCAGGACCACGAACTTGACGTCGAAAACGGGACACTTTCGGATGCGTCCTACGATTGTCGCCATCCCCTTGCTGATCCAGACGTCCCGGGCCGGCTGGGGCCTGTCCGGCGCGTCCATAACGATAATCGGCCGAGGCGGAGCGCTCGGAAGCCCCTTTTCCTGAGGCATACCGGAAAAGGTCTCCATCGCCCTGCGGACCTCGTCGGGAGTCACCCGCTTCTTGAACTTGATGCTCACCGTTTCGGTATGACCGTCGAAGACGGGGACGCGGTTGCATTGGGCGCTCACCAGAAAGGGCGCCGGCTCGATCCGGTCCCCCGAGAGGGTTCCGAGAATCTTCGCGGCCTCTTCCTCGAGCTTCTCTTCCTCTCCCCCGATATAGGGGACGACGTTTCCGAGAATGTCCATCGACGGCACACCGGGGTAGCCGGCGCCGCTTATCGCTTGCATCGTGGTTACCTGGACTGCCTCGATGCCGAAGGGCATCAGGGGCGCAAGGGCCATCGCGAGGAACATGGTCGAGCAGTTGGAATTGGTGATGATGCCCCCGGCGTAGCGCTGCTTGTCGACCAGGGCGAAGTGGTCCGGGTTGATCTCCGGAATCGTCAGCGGAACGTCGGGGTCCATCCGGTGGTTCTTTGCGTTGCTGATAACCAAGTGACCGGCCTCGGCGTACTGCTCCTCCGCGGGCCCGGCGACGCTGCTGTCGAGGCCGGAGAAGAGAATACCGCCGGCGAGGGTTTCCTCGGTGCCCTTTACCGGCATCGACGCGACGGCCGCAGGAATCGCAGCATCCTGTTTCCAGGCCGTCGCCTCGGCGTACGTCTTTCCGGCGGAACGAGAGGATGCGACGACCTCGGTAATCTCGAAGAGCGGATGATCCGAGAGGAGGAGAACGAACTTCTGGCCCACGGTCCCGGTGGCACCGAGGATGGCTACGGGTATCTTGTTGTTACTCATGACGTAAGGTTCCGGAACTCTACTGAGCAAAACGGAGGGGTGTCAAGGTCGGAACCACCGGAGTCAGGATTGCCCGGGGGGTCTCGGGCGGCTATCATTGCACCACCCATGCAAGCCGACGAGCGGCTCTATCCGGAGCCGCAAGCGACCATCAAAGAAGCCATTGCCGACGCCGGTGGAAACGAAGTCCTTTTCGTCTGCTCCGTCGACGACACGGGAATGGTGTCCGAGGTCCGGATTCGCGCTCGAGGAAACCCGGTTACCGTTCTTGCTCCGGCTCACGAAGTGGAGCGGGGGGATGTTATCATCCACAACCATCCGAGCGGAACGCTCTCTCCGAGCGGCGCGGACCTCGAGGTTGCCTCTCAGCTCTCCCGGATCGGTGTCGGTATGTACATCGTCGACAACGAGGTCGACCGCGTCTACGTCGTGACCGAGCCGCTCCTCCTGGAGGCGATCGAGCCCCTCGACACCTTCGAGCTCGTCCGGTTGATCGACGACGACGGTCCCCTCGCCGGAGCCATGCCGAGCTTCGAAGTACGGGAGAGTCAGCAGCTGCTCCTGGAGGCCGTCGCGGAGGCCTTTGGAGAGGACCGGGTACTTTTTGCCGAGGCGGGGACCGGTGTGGGAAAGTCCCTCGCCTACCTTATTCCGGCTCTCGCCTGGGCCAAACAGAACAACGAGCGGATCGTCGTGTCGACTGCGACGATCAACCTCCAGCAGCAGCTCGTCGAAAAAGACATCCCGATCGCACAACGGCTTTTAGGTAGCGACGTTTCGGCAGTACTCGTCAAGGGAAGGGGCAACTATCTCTGCCGGGCGCGCTTGGAGGAGGAGCTGAAGGAGCAGTCGCTCTTCAACGAGGAGAGCGCGGACCTCGAGGCGTTGCGTGAGTGGGCCGAGGTGACCGAAACAGGTAGCCGAAGCGACGCCCCCTTTTATCCCGCCGACAGCCTTTGGGAGAGGGTCAATTCGGATCCCGATAGCTGTTCCGCCGCGAAGTGCCGCTCCCAGAAGCCCCACTGCTTCGTTGTCCAAGCCCGGCGACGAGCCGCGAAGGCGCACATCCTGATCGTCAATCATCATTTGCTCTTTTCCGACTTGAGCTTGCGGCTCCAGGCGGTTGGCTTCGATGCCACGGCGGTTCTTCCGCCCTTTAAACGGCTTATCTTCGACGAGGCCCACGAGGTCGAGACGAGCGCGACCTCCTTCTTCTCCGAATCCTTTTCCCGACTGTCGATCGCGAAGCAGTTGCGGCGCCTGGTGCGCCGGAAGCGGGGGCGGGAGCTGGGGATTCTGTCGGGGCTTGCAGAGGGCTACGGCGAGGGGCACGCTTTCTCGCGGCTTCGGGGGCTCATCCCCGGTGTGGAGGAGGCTGCGGCGGCGATCGACGCGACCGCGACGGCGTCCTTACGCGAGGACTCGAGTCTCTGGCTTCGCCCGGATTCGGACAGCCTGCCGCCGGCGTCTCTCCGGGAGGGCCTCGAGGCTCTCCGACTGGCCCTCGGAGAGCTTTTGGACGCGCTGCAGCAGGACCTTTCAAACCTCCCGGAGGAGGCCACCGAGGATCCCCTGTTCCTCGAAGCCCGGGGGGTCTACCGGCGCCTTGGGCGGGTCTCCGAGCTCTGCGGTATTCTTCAGGATCCCGCTGCCCGGCCGGATTCTGTCTGCTGGCTCGAGCTCTCGAGCCGTAAAAAAGGAGACGCGTACACCCGGTTTACCGTGAGCCCCTTGGAGATCGGCAACCTCATGAAAGAGGCGGTCTACGACCAGTACCCGTCGGTCCTTTTCCTGAGCGCCACCTTGACCATTCAGGGGAGCTTCGAGTTCTATCGTCGGCGCCTCGGAAGCCACCACCTCGAAGCCGACCGGCTCGTCGAGTCGACCTATCCCTCTCCCTTCGCCTTCCGGGAGCGGGTGCTCCTCGGAATCCCGACCGATGGTCCCCTGCCGACGGAAGAGGGGTACGAAACGTTTCTCGCGAAGTTGGTTCTCGAGAGTGTCGAGAGGTCCGGAGGCGGAGCTCTCATTCTCTTTACCTCGTATCAGCTTCTCATGGAGACCTACGGGGCGGTTGCTCCGACGCTTCGGGAAAGGGGCATCAGCTGTCTGTACCAAGGGGAGGACGAGCGGAGCCGCCTTCTCGGGCGATTTTCCGCGGATATGGCGAGCGTGCTCTTTGCCACCGACAGCTTCTGGGCCGGAGTTGACGCTCCGGGGGAGACCCTCAAGCTCGTGGTCGTAACCCGGCTCCCGTTCCGGGTGCCTACGCATCCGGTAACCCTGGCGCGGATGGCGGCAATCGAACGAACCGGGGGGAACCCGTTTATGGACTTTAGCGTACCGGAGGCGATTACCCGTTTGCGACAAGGCTTCGGCCGCCTGATGCGGCACCGGAGGGATCGGGGGGTGGTTCTGATTGCCGACGCCCGGATCGTCAAGAAGCAATACGGTTCGCTCTTTCTCGCGTCCCTCCCGGAGACCCAGCGCATTATCGCCGGAGCCGGGGAGGTCTTCGAACGGGTTGAACGGTTCTTGGAGGAGACCTCCGAATAAAAAAAGGGGCCGCCCCACCTGGTGGGACAGCCCCTTACGCGTTGCGAACCGGAGTCTGTGGCCGACTACTCTACGATGGCGATGATGTCGTCCATTTTGACGATCAGGTAGTCCGCGTCGTCGATCTTGATGCTGGTGCCGGCGTACTTGTCGTACATCACGTGGTCACCCTTCTTGACCTTGATAACCTCTTCGTCGTCGCCGACTGCCTCTACGATGCCCGACTGGGTCTTCTCTTGGGCAGTTTCGGGGATAAAGAGACCACCTTTGGTCTTTTCCTCTTCTTTCTCGGTCTTGAGCAGAACGCGGTCGCCAAGCGGTTTGACCTTCATGTTTTCCTCCTACTAGGAATTGAAGCGCTAGTGGTTGTAGATTTGTGACGAAAATATAAGGATTGACCGTTGCCGGGTCAAGATTTCACCATGAGAAGCTGCAAAACTAAGTTAGGGGTCAATTTGACCCATCTATTCTCAGAAGACGCGATCTTGAGACTATTTGACCCACTTCGAGAAGACCCGGCAAAACAGAAACCTCTGATCCCCCTGTAAGTTATTGTTAGAAAGGTAGTTATGTCAAGCGGTATGTACCGTTCTATTGGCACGCTCCTTGCTTTTAAGGGATTGTATAGAGAGAGGAGGAAAGAATGGCAGCGGTAAAGAACAGCACCAAGACCCAAGGATACACCCCGAGAAACAAGGACGACGAGAATGTCCTTTCGATATATCTCAAAGAGATCAACAAGATACCCCTTTTGACCCGGGAAGAAGAGGATAAGTACGCCCGAGCGGCCGCCCGGAACGAAAAGTGGGCCAAAGACAAGCTGGTGCAGGCAAACTTGCGCTTCGTGGTCAACGTCGCGAAGAAGTACCAAAATCAAGGTCTGCCGCTTTCCGACCTCATCAGCGAGGGGAATATCGGACTGATGAACGCCATCGAGCGTTTCGACGTTGACAAAGGATTTCACTTTATCTCGTACGCCGTCTGGTGGATTCGTCAGGCGATTCTGAAGGCGATCTGCGAGAAGTCGAGGATGATCCGGCTTCCCCTCAACCGGGCCAACGAGCTCGTGCAGATCGAAAAAGTACGGAAGCAGATCCAGGGTTCCAACGGCGAAACCGCAGAGATGAAGCAGATCGCCAAGACGCTGAACATGGACGAGGATCACGTCGCGGACCTGATCAATATTTCCCGGGAACTCATCTCCCTCGAGACGCCGGTATACGCCGAGAAAGACTCCTCTCTCCTTGGTGACTTTGTGGAAGACGAAGGCTACCAAGCCCCGGAAGAGCAGGTTATCGAGCACTCCTTGAAGGAAGACATCAACGAGGTTCTCGGAACGCTGACTCCGAAAGAGGCGGAGATCGTCCAGTACCGCTTCGGTTTGAACGGCCGGAGCCCCCTCTCCCTGAAGGAGATCGGCGACAAGTACAGCCTGACGAAGGAACGAATTCGTCAGATCGAGAAGAAGGCGATCAAACGGTTGCAGCATCCGAAGAGGGCGCAGCTTCTCGAAAGCTACATTTCTTAAGAGCATTATACTGAGGACACAAGGGTCCCGGAGGTCAGGTTGACACCGGGGCCCTTTTTCTTTAGCCTGCACCAAATAATCTAAAGCACTATGCATCGGGGGTAATTAGAATTATGGCAACGAAATACGTTTACTTCTTCGGCGAAGGAAAGGCCGAAGGGTCCTCCAAGATGAAGGATCTTCTCGGCGGCAAGGGTGCCAACCTTGCGGAAATGACCAATGTTGGCGTCCCTGTCCCGCCGGGGTTCACCATCTCGACCGAGGTATGCGAATACTACAACAATCACGACGGAGACTATCCGGACTCCCTGAACAAGGAAGTGTCGGAACACCTCGATAGGCTCGAGAAGATGATGGGTAAGAAGCTCGGCGACGCCGACGACCCGCTTCTGGTCTCCGTCCGGTCCGGCGCCGCCGCCTCTATGCCGGGCATGATGGACACGGTCCTCAATCTCGGACTCAACGATAAAGCGGTTGAGGGCCTTGCGAAAAAATCGGGCAATGAGCGGTTTGCCTGGGACTCGTACCGTCGCTTTATCAACATGTTTGGGAACGTCGTAAAGGGCGTTAAGCACGAAAACTTCGAGCACGCTCTCGACGCGATCAAAGAGAAGAAGGGTGTCGAGCTCGACACCGACCTCGATGCCGCCGACCTGAAGGGGGTCGTCCAGAAGTACAAAGAGGTCTTCAAGTCTCATACCGGGGAGGACTTTCCCCAGAATCCCATCGACCAGCTCTGGGCCGCCATCGACGCCGTATTCGGTTCGTGGAACAATCCCCGGGCAGTTCGCTACCGGAAGCTCAACGACCTCCGGGGTTTCAAGGGCACCGCCGTCAACGTTCAATCGATGGTCTTCGGTAACTTCGGCGAAGACTCGGGAACCGGCGTCTGTTTTTCCCGGGATCCCTCGACCGGGGAGAAGTACTTCTACGGCGAGTTCCTGATGAACGCTCAGGGCGAGGACGTCGTCGCGGGTATCCGAACGCCGATGGATATCAAGAGCCTCCCGAAGAAGGACCAGACGAGTTACGACCAGCTGGTCGAAGTCAAGGACAAGCTCGAGGCGCACTACAAGGACATGCAGGACATGGAGTTTACCATCCAACAGGGTAAGCTCTTTATTCTTCAGACCCGTAACGGAAAACGAACCGGCGTCGCCGCGATTCGCATCGCCGTCGAAATGGTGCAAGAGGGTCTTCTTACCGAGGACGAAGCGGTCAACCGGGTAACCCCGGCTCAGCTCGACCAGGTATTCCACCCGATGATCGACCCTTCCACCACCAAGGACAAGGAACCGCTGACCAAGGGGCTTAACGCTTCTCCCGGTGCCGCCTGCGGCCAGATCGTCTTTACCGCCGAAGACGCCGAGGAGTGGGTCAAGAGCGGCAAGAAGGTCGTTCTCGTCCGAAAGGAAACCTCCCCGGAGGACATCGGCGGTATGCACGCTGCGGAAGGTATCCTGACCTCCACCGGTGGAATGACGAGCCACGCGGCCGTCGTTGCCCGGGGCATGGGTACCCCCTGTGTCGCCGGAGCCAAGGACATAGGGATCGCGAACAAGCAGATGAACGTAAAGGGCAAGTCCTTCAAGGAAGGTGACTTCATCACCATCGACGGAACCACCGGCGAAGTCTACGAAGGTCAGCTGACCCTGATCGAGCCCCAAATCTCCGACCAGCTCGAGAAGTTCCTAAAATGGACCGACAACGTCCGGAACAAGGCCCAGCGGCCGAACGTGGATATGAAGGGCTTCGGCATCCGGACCAACGCGGACACCCCGGAGGACGCGAAGCGAGCCCGGGAGTTCGGCGCCGAAGGTATCGGTCTGTGCCGCACCGAGCACATGTTCTTCGAAGAGGACCGGATCCGGATTTTCCGTCAGATGATCGTTGCCGAGGACAAGGCTGCCCGGGAAAAAGCCCTCGAGAAACTCTTGCCGCTGCAGAAGTCCGACTTCGTCGGAATTTTCAAGGCGATGGCCGGCTTCCCGGTAACCGTACGGCTTTTGGATCCGCCGTTGCACGAGTTCGTCCCACACACCGAGGCGGAAATCAAGGAGCTTGCGAATTCTACCGGCGTAAGCGTCGACGCCCTCAAGGCCAAGATCGATTCTCTCCACGAGTTCAACCCGATGCTCGGTCACCGCGGGTGCCGGTTGGGAATAACCTACCCGGAAGTCTACGACATGCAGGTTCAGGCCATCATGGAAGCGGCCGTCGAGGTCGCCAAGGGTGGCGCCGAGGTGCAGCCTGAAATCATGATTCCCCTGGTCGGTACCATCAAGGAGCTCGAGATTCTTCGGGCCAACGCCGAAAAAGTCTGCAAGGATGTCCTCGAGAAGGCGGGGAGCAAGCTCGAATACCTCATCGGCACCATGATCGAGGTACCCCGTGCGGCCCTGACCGCCGACGAGATCGCCACCCAGGCGGAGTTCTTCTCCTTCGGGACCAACGACCTTACCCAGATGACCTTCGGGTTCTCCCGGGACGATATCGGAAGCTTCCTTCCGCAGTACATCGATGACGGTATCCTGGAACAGGACCCCTTCGCCGCCCTCGATCAGACCGGCGTCGGTCAGCTCGTCGAAATGGGAACGCAAAAGGGTCGCAAGACCAATCCCAATCTGAAAGTCGGTATCTGCGGAGAGCACGGTGGAGAGGCATCCTCAATCGACTTCTGCTACCGCGCAGGACTCAACTACGTTTCCTGCTCCCCCTTCCGGGTGCCCATCGCCCGGCTCGCGGCGGCACAGTCGGTCGTGAAGAACAGCTAAGCGCTAAAGCAGTTACTGCGAAGGCCGCCCCCCGGGGCGGCCTTTTTTTGTGGTATCGAGAAGCTTGTTGATGGTAGTTGAGAGAAATGTCTGCCGCAGAGAGATTTAGGGGCGTTTGGGCGCTTGGAACTATGGTTCGTCGGAGCAACTAACTGCTTTACAAGCTATTAGGCAAGATTTATCAACAGGCTTGTTGATACTTCCCAAAGGAAGAGCCCCACAATCGTGGGGCTCTGCCGCCGGACAGAATCGAACTGTCGACACGTGGATTTTCAGTCCACTGCTCTACCGACTGAGCTACAGCGGCATGTTGAATTGATCCGCCATTGTGACCGGGGCCAAGAGAATTGTCAATAGACGCGGACACGTTGCAGCAGTTCTCTCAGCACGCATGGCCCCTCACCCCTCAATATCCGACATCTGGATATTGAGAGCGCGGACGGAAATGGTTAGCTCCCATACCAGGAAGACCAACGACAGCGACAGTCCAAGGAGCGCGGCACCGAAGGCTATTTCGGCGGCGGGATGGAGCTGCAGGTACAAGAGGATCATACAGATGACTGCCGCCAGGAGGGAGAGCGCCCCGGCGATTTGCATGTTCCGGATAAGCCCGATCCGAAGTCGCAGGTTGCCGATCTGCGCCGAAAGGACGCTCGTAGGGTCCTCCTCCCACCGCCGGTGAAGGGTGCGGACCAGATCTGCGTACGCTAGAAACCGGTTGGTGTAGGAAATAAAAAGTAGCGACACCGCGGGAAAAAGCAGGGCCGGGGTGGCGAAGGTCAGCTCCATGGTCGAAGGATAGGCCTGGACTAAGAAGGGGTCAAGGACGGCCCCGGGAGGGCAGCTCCCAGGACGGCGTTCCGCCGCCGTGGCTACTCGGAAAAAGGCTCGAGAGCCTTTTCAAGCTCCTCCCAGGCCTTATGCGACTCCCGTTGGGCGATCTCGTTGTCCACCAGCGCGGCCTGACGGTCCTTGATTGCCCCGGGGTCCAGGTACACTTCCGGGGAAGCCATCGCCTCTTGAATGCGACGGTGCTCCTCTTCTAAGGCTTCGATACGAGCCAAGAGCTCCTCTTCGCGCTTCCGGAGTCTTCTCAGTTCGGCCTTCCGGGCCTTCTGGGCGCCAAAGTCTTCGGCCGAGGAACCACCGGAGGCGGCCGCCGATCCGTCGGTCGCCTCCGGCCGGGAGTTTGGCCCCGGTCCCGGCAAAACGTCGGCGTCCTCGAAGACCCGGCCGATGCCGCTTTTTTCGAAATCGCGGTAGCTTCCCGGATAGAGCTGCCAACCCTGGGACGGCACGGCGTCGGTTCCCGCGCCACCAGCCGGCCGGGTTGCCGACGGGCGCTGCTCCCGGGGCCAGAGAGCCAAGACTTCGTTTGCGACCTCTCGAATAAAGAAGCGGTCGTGGGAGACAAATACGACGGTTCCAGAGTAGTTACGCAGCGCCCGGGCGAGGACTTCTTGGCTGGTCATGTCGAGGTGGTTCGTCGGCTCGTCGAGGACGAGGAGATTCGCGGGCCTCAGCAGAAGCGCGGCCATCGCGAGACGGCTTCGCTCGCCGCCCGAGAGGACCTCGAGACGCTTATCTACGGCATCACCACTAAAAAGAAATGCCCCGAGAACGTCCCGCACCATCGGTTGTGCCTCGGTGGACGCCCGGGAGCTCGTGTATTCGAGAACGGTAAGCTCTCCGGGGAGGGTGTCCGGCGTGTCCTGTCCGAAGTAGGCGGTTTGGACGCCTTGCCCCAAGGAGAGGGCCCCGGATGTCGGTCCATCCTTTCCCGCGAGTATCCGCAGAAGCGTCGACTTTCCGGCTCCGTTGCGGCCGAGAACGGCGAGCTTGGTTCCTCTCCGGACGGTAAAGCTCAGCGAATCGAGGACCGGGGCGTCTATGCTACCCTGCGGGCGGTAGGATTTCGAGAGATCCTCTGCCTCGACAACGACATTTCCACTGTGAGTCGCCGGGGGCAGCTTGAGGTTGATGGGGCGAAGGTGCTCCGGAATCTCGATCCGTTCCTGCTTCTCTAGCATCTTGACCCGGCTCTGGACCTGCTTGGCCTTGGTCGCCTTTGCCCGAAACCGCCGGATAAAGTCCTCTTGCTTGGCGATATCTCGCTGCTGGTTCTCCCAAGCCGCGACGAGCTGGGCGAGCTCGGCTTTTCGTTGAGTTTCGTAGGAGGAATAGCTGCCCTTATACCGCCGGACCTTCCCGAGAAAGAGCTCGAAGATCTCGGTCACCGTGTCGTCGAGAAACGCCCTGTCGTGGGAGACGATCAAGACTCCCCCCGAAAAGGACTTGAGAAATCCGGAGAGCCAAAGGCGGGCTTCCGTATCGAGGTAGTTGGTCGGCTCGTCGAGGAGCAAAAAGTCGGGATGGCTCAGAAGGGTCCGGGCGAGGGCGGCCCGCATCTGCCATCCTCCGCTGAACTCCTTGAGGGGACGGTGATGATCGTCGTTGTCGAAGCCCAGGCCCTTGAGCACCTTGGCGATCTCCGGCTCCCGCAGGTAGAAACCGCTTTCTTCGAGCTCGTGGTCGATGTGCGCCAGTTCGGCCAAGAGGGCGCGGTAATCTGTCTCCACCGGGGTCTCGCCGGACTCTTTCAGCCTACCGGCGACGTCTTCCCGCCGTTCGAGGAGACGAAACTCCCGGCTAAAGCCTCCCTCAGCCGCCTCGTAGACGGTGGTATCCGGCGACAGCTCGAATCGTTGGGGTAAATAGGAAACGACCCTGTCCTTCGGGAGGCTTACCTCCCCGGCTTCCGAAGACTCGCGGCCGGCGAGGATGCGGAGGAGAGTGGTCTTTCCGCTGCCGTTTGCCCCGACGAGTCCGGCACGGCTTTTCGGGGCGAGGGTCAGAGATACGCCGTCGAGAACCGTTTGGGCTCCATATGCGAGTGAAACGTTGGTCGTGGCTATCATCAGGATTAGTTCGTCACAATGTACGCGCCCGGGAGGGGAGTGTGCAAGGGCTTGGGCGTGGCTGCGTGGCCGGGCCCGGCGAGGCGGCCCTCTTGTCCCGGGACGCCCTGCCGGAGTACCTTAGCCCCTGCAAACCAGAGGAGGTTTTTTGGTTGTACTCGGTCCGATTGGCGTACTTGTTCCTGATTCCCTCTTTCTTCGGAGTCGCGGGTCTCCAACGTTTCTACATCGGCAAGGTGGGGACGGGGATCCTCTTTCTGCTGACCGGGGGACTCTTCGGCCTTGGAACCCTCTACGACCTCTTTACCCTTCCGAACCAAGTGCGGGACGCCTCCATCCGGGAACGGCTGCTCCAGGACTATTCCGGCGTGTTTACCGCCCCTGGGGCACCGAAGGCACCGGCGGAGAGTCTGGAATACCGGATTCTCAAGGCGGCCCGGGATAACGGCGGGTACGTTACGCCGTCGGAGATAGCCCTCGAGGCCAAGGTGTCGCCGGATCTGGCGAAAGAGCGTCTCGAGGAGATGGTTTCTAAGGGGTACGCGGAGCACCGGGTAAAGAAGACGGGACTCATCGTCTACGCTTTTCCGGAGTTCATGCGGGAGGACCGGGAGTCCGACCTCGAGGATCTTTGAGAGGTTTGCATTAAACGACAAGAGGTATCTCGATGAAAGCGAACGAGCTTCGATCCAAATATCTGGAGTTCTTCTCCAAACATGGTCACGCGGTAATTTCCGGGAAGTCTCTGATTCCGGAGAACGATCCGACGGTGCTCTTTACCACTGCCGGTATGCATCCCCTGGTTCCCTACATTCTCGGAGAGGAGCATCCGGCGGGGACCCGTCTGGTCAATCATCAGAAATGCATACGCACCGGAGACATAGATGATGTAGGTGACTTCAGCCATCTGACTTTTTTCGAGATGCTCGGAAACTGGTCTCTCGGCGACTATTTCAAAGAAGAAGCGATCCGGATGAGCTACGAGTTCTTGACCGGGGGCGAGTGGCTTGGCCTCTCTCCTGAGGCCATCTCCGTTACCGTTTTTGCCGGGGACGAGAACGTTCCCCGGGACGAAGAGTCGGCGAGAGTCTGGCGGTCTCTCGGAATTCCCGACGAGCGTATCTACTTCTTGGGGCGGAAGGACAACTGGTGGGGTCCCGCCGGGGCGACGGGCCCCTGCGGTCCGGACAGCGAAATGTTCGTCGACACCGGTATTCCCGGCACCGATAAGAGTCGCCCCGGCGTTTCCGACGGAAAGTTCATGGAAGTCTGGAACGACGTGTTTATGCAGTACAACAAACAGTCCGACGGCTCCTTCGCCGAGCTTTCCCGGAAGTGTGTAGACACCGGGATGGGAATCGAGCGGACAATTGCCATTCTCCAGGGCAAGAAGTCCGTCTACGAGACGGAGCTCTTTACTCCTCTTATCGAGAAGACGGAAGAGATTTCCGGCGCGCGCTACGGAGCGGATCCCGATGGGGACACGTCCTTCCGGATTATCTGCGACCATGTCAAAGCCGCCTCGTTTATCCTCGGCGACGAGCGGGGGGTGGTCCCCTCGAACGTGGGGCAGGGGTATATCCTCCGCCGCCTCATCCGCCGGGCGGTGCGTCACGGACGGAAGCTTGGCCTGGGCGCCGAGTTTCTTCGGCAACCGGCCCGCCTCGTCGTCGAGATGTACCAAGACGCCTACCCGGAGCTCAAGGCGAACCAGGACCGGATCGAAACCGAGTTGGTCGCCGAAGAGGAGAAGTTCTTCTCCACCCTCCAGAAGGGGGAGCGGGAGTTCGAGAAGCTCTTGCCGGAAATTCGGTCGAAGGGGACCAACGCGATCCCCGGCGAGATCGCCTTCCATCTCTACGATACCTTCGGTTTTCCGGTTGAGATAACCGAGGAGCTCGGAAAGGAGCACGGACTATCCGTAGACCGGGAGGGCTTCGAGGCCGCCTACGCGGAGCATCAGGAGAAGAGTAAGTCGGACACCAGCGCCACGTTTCGTGGTGGGCTCGCAGATCATTCCGAGATGACGACCCGACTCCATACGGCGACCCATCTCTTGCATCAGGCCCTCCGGGACGTCTTGGGCGAGCATGTCGGACAGAAGGGAAGCAACATTACCCCGGAGCGTCTTCGGTTCGACTTTTCGCACAGCCAGAAGATGTCCCCTGAGGAGATCCAGAGGGTCCAAGAGATCGTCAACGAGCAGATCGACCGCAATCTGCCCGTGGAGGTCGAGACCATGCCTATCGAAGAGGCCAAGGAGAGGGGGGCGATGGCGCTCTTCGGCGAGAAATACGGAGAAGTCGTCAAGGTCTACAAGATCGGCGACTACTCGATGGAAGTCTGCGGGGGTCCCCACGTCGAGAATACCAAGGACCTCGGGCGATTCAAGATTCTGAAGGAGCAGTCCTCTTCCCAGGGGGTTCGGCGGATTAAGGCAGTTCTGGAATAGTCGTCCTTGGCGGCGGCCGTCCGGGGTAGCGGCCGTCCGGGGTAGCGGCTGCCGACCGCTGCCGGCCTCTATCGTGCCCCTTTCAGGCGGTCGAGGAGATCACTTACCTGGCGGTTCGCCGCCCCTTCGGCTACGGCCCGCTCCAAGGTGTCCAGCGCCTGCTGCCGACCTCCCTTTTCGAGATAAGCCTCGGCGAGCTCGTAATAGAAGCGGGGGTTCTTCGAGTCGTTCTTGACCAGTCCTTCCAACGAAACAATCGCGTCATCGAGCCTGCCCGTAAGGCGGTTTATTACTGCGAGGCCCAGGACCGCGTAGCTGTCGAACTCGATATCGAGGGCCCGCTCGTAGTAAGAGCGGGCGGTTTCGGTCTCTCCGAGGGAGCGGTAGGCGTCCCCGGCTCGGGTCAGGATAACCTTGTTATCCGGATCTTTCTCGAGAATCCGGTTCCAGTACGCCAGGGACTCTTGCGGCTTTCCGAGACCACGGCAGCAATCGGCCATTCCGAAAAGGGCGTAGAAGTTGTTGGGTTCCTTTTTAAGAGCCTCTTCGAAATAGCGCATTCCTTCCTCGAAGGTCTTCTGCTTTCGATGGCAGTTTCCAAGGGAGGTAAGGACCCGAATATCTACCTTGGGACCGCTGATCTGGTACATTCGTTCCCAGTAGTGAAGGGCCCCTTCGAAATCGCGGAAGTCATAGTGGAGGTGGCCGAGGCCAATCAGCGCGTAGGCGTTGTCAGGCTCCTTTTCCAGCACTCGTTCGTAGAGTTCCTTAGAACGATCGAAATTGCGCACTTTCCGGTGGGCATCGGCTACCCGCGTAAGAACTGTCACGTTTTCGTCGTCGTGTTGTAAGTAGCGCTCCCAGATCCGAAGTGCCTTGTTGAAGTGCTTAAGAGAGCGGTAGCAGTCCGCGAGTCCGAAGAGGGCGTAATTGTTGTCCGGGTGGATCTCGAGGCAGCGCTCGTAGTAACCGATCGCCTTCTCGAACTGTCGGCGTTTGCGCGCGGCGTCACCGAGGCCAACGAGGGCGTAATTATTCTCCGGATCCTTCTCGAGTATCTCGGTGAAGCGTGCTTCCGCCTCGGAAAGGAGATTCTCTCGAAGGAATTGATATCCCTGTTGCGAGAGCTCCGCGAGGTCCTTAGGAAGTCGCGTCGACTCGTCTTTTTCCGCCACTACTCTTCGGACTCCTTCAGCCATATTCTGACGACCGCGGCCATCTTCTCGATCATGGCCTGGGTCTTGCCCGGTTCCGAGGCCAGCCAATACATTCTAAATGCCTCCAAGGGGCGCCTTTTCTTCTCGTACCAATCCCCAAGCCGGATCAAACCGTCGCCGTATCCGACGGTTAAGAAGATCCGTTTGGCCTCGTCGATCTTGCCCTCGTTGAATAACTGGTTTCCCCTTCGGACGAGCGCCACTCGCTGTTGCGGCGTAACCGGCGCCTGGGAGACCTTCTGAAACCCCGGGTCCGGAGGATGCTTGAAGCGTATCTGCGGCATCAGAGTGCCTTATGTGCGAGTATATCCAACTCTATCGGCAAATTCAATTTGTCTACGCCCTTAGAGTCAAGACCAAGATGTGGCAATTGGTTCCGCAATGTGGTTATCCAAGAGCCGGCGGACAAAGTCGTTGACCCGTTTGTAATGAAATTTGTAGTACGCAGGGTTCGCGACGAGGTGAACTTGCATGACCGCCAATTCCTTCGCGACGACGAGGTTATTCGCTTTGAGGGTCGACCCGGTTTCGACCAAGTCGACGATGTAGGGGCAGAGGCCGAGGACCGGCGCGAGCTCCACCGAGCCGTTCAGACGGATTACCTGAACCGGGATTCCGAGCCGGTGGAAGTAGTCCCGGGCAAAGCGGATAAACTTAGTCGCGACGCTCAAGGTCCCGACGTCCGCAGACGGGTCGTGATCCGCCCGGTGTGCGAGGCACATCCGGGTACTCCCGAAAGGAAAGGTCGCTAGTCGGACGAGGGGAAAGGAGGATTCGTAGAGAACGTCCTCGCCGCAGATCCCAAGTCCCGCGATTCCGAAGTTCACGTAGACCGGGAGGTCCGAGTTCTTAACGAGGAAGAACTCGAGCCCCTGGGAAGTATCCTCGCTAACGAGCTTTCGGTTGTCGAAGGACACGTCGATAGAAACGTTCCGAAACGCCTCGGTAATCGAATCGAGAAGGCGGCCTTTAGGCAGCGCTATGCTCAAGGGTGATGTGTCCGGCGTGGTTGTCTCTGCGCTGCTCATAGAACGGTTACCTCGCCGGCGCTGCGCTTTCTTTCCGCGTCCCGATACCGGGCGGAGAAGTCGTCCCCGGAAGCCTTCACGGCCGCCTCCGGAGGGGTCGGAGACGCATCCGCGGCTAACCGCGCCTCGAGCTTTCGAAGCATGATGGAGAACCCGACGCTCGGGGCATCAGAACCAAAGAATCCGAGGAGACCGTCGTACCGGCCTCCGGAGGCCACCGGTGCATCGAGTCCCTCCAGGTAGACCTGGAAGACGATACCCGAATAGTACGGCTGCGAAGCAACCTCGGAGAAATCGACGCGCCCCTGGGGGTGACCGACCGCGGCGAGGGACGACACCGCCGCGGCGACGGCCTCCACCTCGGCGAAAGCGGCATCGTGCCGGGAGTCCATCAACGTCAACTGCTTCCGGAGGCCCCGGGCTTCCTCCGGCGATCCGATAAAGAGGAGCAGCCGGGCGAGTCTGTCCGCCGCGGAGGCATCGTGCCCCCCTTGCCGGAGGCTCTCGACAATCTTCGGCACATCCCGGAAGGCCAACGCCCGGATAAGGGTGTGCCGCGGGTCCCCGGCGGGACAGAGTAGGTTTATCAGTCTTCGACTCCCGACGTGGAGAAAGAAGGTCGACGGGCTCTCGTTCCGAAGAATCTCCGAGAGCAGCGCCATGACTTCGAGCTCCGCTTCCTGACCGGTAAGCCCGATAAGCTCGACCCCACTCTGGTGAAACTCGTTCCTGCTGATGTCGTCGGGGTCCTGGTGTCGCAAGATCGTATCCGAATACCAGACGCGAATGGGGAGGTCCTCGGGCCGGAGGATCAACCCCATCTGTTTCGCAAGAAAGAGGGTGACATCGGAGCGGAGCATCAGAAGATCGCCCTCCCGGTCGACCAGACGGTAGATTGCCCGGGCGTCCCGTTCCCCGAGAAGATCCCGGTAGACGTCGTAGAAGTCCATAACCGGGGTCTGAACCGGAAGGTAGCCCCAGAGCCGAAAGCGCTCGGCGAGGCGGTTCCGGAGAAGATGGTGCCGACGCGCCTCGTCGACATAGAAGGCTTCGGTGCCCTGGGGAATCTGGAGCCGCGTGCGAATATCATTCTTCATGAGAATTCCTTAAACCCCGTGACTGTAGCAGACTCACCCCTTCTTCGTGAAGCGATAGACCACCGATCGGCCGTAACGGGCAAATCCCGTCTCCGGAAGCGCCTCCGGGAGGCCCTCGAGGCGATCCTCCCGGGGACAGTGGAGAACGACCAGGGAGCCGGGGACCAAGAGACCGGATTTGTCGAGGCGCCGCAGGAGATCCGCCTTATGAGGGTAACGGAAGGGAGGATCCAAGAAGGCGATGTCGAAACGACCTTGCCCCCGGAGCAGAAAACGCTCTGCGGGCCACGGGATAACGGTCCAGGGAGTCTCCACCAGCGAGAGATTACTTTTGAGAATCGGAATCTTCTTCCGGTCGCGCTCGACGGCCGTTACCGAGGCGGCCCCTCGAGAGGCCGCCTCGAGGGACATGGAGCCGGAGCCGGAGAAGAGGTCTAAGACCACGGCGCCGGTTAGGTCGCCGAGGGAACCGAAGAGGGACTCCCTCATCCGGTCCATCGCCGGGCGAATCTCCCCCGGCGGCACGGAAAAGGTTATACCCGCGTAACGGCCTCCGGTTATCCTCACGGTGTGCTCCCCAAAGGGGGTCTCTTCCCGGTCCCCGGAGTCGCACCTCCGGTGGACTCTCCCGGGGAGTCGCCCTCGGCGGAGAGGAGAACCTTTCTCAATCCCTGGTGGGGGAGCTCGATAAGTCCCGGGTCCGCCTCCAAGAGGGCGAAGGCGTCCTGCCGGGATTGGTTCATCAACTCGAGGTCCGTCGCGACGTCGGCGACGCGGAACCTGAGAAACCCCGACTGCCGAAGGCCGGCGACGTCTCCGGGACCCCGGATCCGCAGGTCCTCCTCGGCAATAACGTAACCGTCGCTCTCCCGGTGCATCACCTTCAACCGCTCCTTCGCCTCCGGGGTCAGCGGTTCGGCGTAGATCAGAAAGGCGTAGGACTGCTCGGTACCCCGGCCGACCCGGCCCCGGAGCTGGTGGAGCGCCGAAAGGCCGAACCGCTCGGCGTGCTCGACGACCATACACGTCGCGTTCGGAACATCTACGCCGACCTCGACGACGCTGGTCGCCACCAGAACGGCAAGCTCTCCCCGGTAGAACGCCTCCATCGTGCGCTCCTTCTCCGCCTCGTCGAGGCGGGAGTGGATCAGGCCGACGGTGTGCTTCGGATAGACATTTTTCGACAGGTAGGCGGCCATCTCTTCTGCATTCCGCAATTCCGACTGCTGCGTCTGCTCGATAAGTGGATAGACGAAATACGCCTGCCGTCCGGTCTCGAGCTCCCGTCGGACCCGTTCGTAAACCTTCGACTCGTTGCCGAGGCGCGTTAGGTGCGTCTCGACCGGACGGCGCCCGGGAGGCATAGACCGTATTGCCGAGACGTTCATGTCGCCGAAGACCGTCATCGCGAGGGTCCGGGGTATCGGGGTCGCGGTCATCATCAAGAGGTCCGGCTCGGCGGCCTTCGACAAGAGGGCACGGCGCTGCATTACGCCGAACCGTTGCTGCTCGTCGACGATGACGTACCGCAGCTCCTTGTACTCGACCCCCTCGGAAAAGAGCGCGTGGGTTCCGACGACCAGCTGCGCTCGGCCGGCGGCGATGGCCTTTAAGAGTTCCCGGCGGCCGGCCGACTCGACACTGCTACTCAGGAAGGCCACTTCGACTCCGAGGGGGCCGAAGAGCTCGGCGGCCTTCTCGGCGTGCTGCCGGGCGAGGAGCTCCGTCGGGGCCATGAGCACGCTTTGATAGCCGATTTCGATGTAGGGCAGGGTCGAGAGTAGGGCAACGATCGTCTTTCCGGAACCCACGTCCCCTTGGAGAAGCCGGGACATTGGAAGCGGCGCCTGCAGATCGCCGATAATCTCTTCGAGGGCCGTCGTCTGGTCCGGCGTCAGGCGAAAGGGAAGCTCCGAGAGGAGCCGCCCCGTGAGAGACCGGGGAAGACGCCGGCTCTTCTTGGCCCCGTCGTGCCCGCGGTTCAGGCGATGCCGTGCGAGGCTAAGCTGGAGGAGCAAAAGCTCGTCGTAGGCTAATCGTCTACGGCCGTCTTCTGCCTCCTCGAGGCTCCGAGGCCCGTGGAGCTTTCTGAGGGCTTCGGCCTTGGGCAGAAGGCTTCGAGATTCCAGGAGCTCCCGGGGCACCTCGTCGTCGATCCGGGGTGCATACTTCTCCAATGCCGCCGCCGTAGCCGTGACTATTCTCGTATTGGCGAGTCCTTCGGTCAGGGGATAGATGGGTACGAAGCGCCCGAACCGTCCGCTTTCGACATCCACCGGCTCGAAGTCGAAGCTGCTGCTCTGGAGATCGCCGAAGCGCCGGGAAAAACGGCCCGCGAGGCGAATCCGGACGCCCGGCGGTAGCTTCGCCTTCAGAAAGTTCCGGTTAAAGCACATCAGCGCCGCCACGCCGGTGGAATCCCGGACGTAGATCTTGAGAACGCCCTTCCGCCCGACGTAGTCGTGTGCGACAACCTCCGCTACGGTGTTGACCCATCCTTGCGGGATGGCATCGGCAAAGCTCCGGTGCGTCAGGCGATCCTCAAAGGATCGGGGCACATAGGTCAGAAGATCGGCGACGGTCCGGACGCCGAGTCCCGCGAGTATCTCGGCGGTCCGCCCCCCGATTCCCGGCAGGGTCGATACCGGTTCGGTTAGCTCCGAGAGATACACGGCACGGCAAGCCCTAGATCGGGAGGGCTGCGAGGGCGGGAATGAGGAAATCCAAGAGAAGGCCGCCGACGAACAGAACGATAAGAATGCTCACTCCCATCGTGGTCAGAGCCATACGGTAGGAAAGCTCGCGGTCTCGGATGATCGACCGCGAGAGGCGATAGCTCATCGGCTCGAGAAGGCGGTCGAGGGTCATCCAGAATTGGCCGAAGGAGTCACTCTGAATAAAGGTACCCAGAAGTCGAATCGCCGTGAGTATCAAGAAGAGCGTCAGAAAGAAAGAGATTGCCGACGCAATCGCCGAGACCACCGTCGCCAGAACGAACCCAAGGGAGACCTTCCCGGTGTAGCCGATGGTCGTTACGACATTGTTCAGGACCGACAGGAGTATGATAGCCGCCAAAGGGCTGAAGTCGACGTAACCTATTCGAAGGAACCGGGCTCCCCGAAAGAGGTTCAGATAAGGGTCGGTTATCCTCTGTAGAATCTCGAAGGTCCGTCCGTAGACCGCCCCGGGAAACCAGGTCATCACGATGCGGACCAAAATAATCACCATATAGATAGATATCGCCGCGCCGAGAAAGCGCATTACCGGTTGTAGCATCCATGTTCCTCCGTTGGTCAGCTCCGCCAGACGTCGGCGACGACGGCTTGTCGTCGGATTTCGTCGAGGGTCTCTTTCCGAGACGAGATCCTTATCTGAGACGAGGCTTCGATAATTGACTCTCCCCCGTTGGAGCCGACATGTAGGTATACCGGACAGGGGCCCTGCCGGTCAAAGAGGAGGGCTCGAAGCTGGTAGAGGTTCTCTCCCTCGGTAAGGGATCCCCGGAGCCGGATATGGACTTCCCGGGCCTCCCGTTCGTCGAGCCGGCCCGGGGGCCGAACCTCCTGAACGATAATCTGACGCCGACCCCGACGCTCTTCGAGGTTTCCGATAATGCCGACAATCGCGCCTTCCACCAAGGCGTCCCGGTGGGTCTGGTAGGCTTCGTCGAAGAAGACGAGCTCGACCGAGCCTCTAAAGTCTTCGAGAACGCCGAAAGCCATATTGCCGCCTTTTCGAGTCTGAATGACCCGGACCGACTTGAGGAGCCCCAAGAGGGTGTAGCTCTTGTCGGGTATCGCACTCTCGAGGTGCTCCAAGTTCAGGGTCGCCGAGCTCTCCCAGGCCTTCCGGTAGTCATCCAAGGGGTGGCCCGAAAAGTAGAACCCGAGATTCTCCCGCTCGAGCTGCAATCGCTCTATAGCCGGAAGGTCCGGAACTTCCTCGATAACGATCGAGACCATGGCGTCCTCTTCCTGCCGGCCGAAGAGGGAAGCCTGGCCGACACGTTTGTTCTCCCGGCGGCGGAGGGCGATTTCCATAAAGGAATCCAGGTTGTGCGCCAGGGTCGCCCGGTTTTGGCCGAAACGGTCGAAGAGACCGGAGTGGATCAGCACTTCGACGACCTTGCGGTTCACGACCCGCAGATCGATCGACTCGAGAAAGTGCTGGAAAGAAGCGTACTCGCCGAGCTCTTGCCGGACCCGCAAGATCTCGTCGACTGCGGCGGAGCCGACGTTCCGGATGCCGATAAGGCCGTAGACGATAGCGTTGTCGGCGACGCTGAAGGTGCGGTCGCTTAGGTTTATGTCCGGCGGTAAGATCCGGATCCCCATCGACCGCGCCTCTTCCATGTAGGCGGCGAACTTCTTCGGGTCGTTTATTTCGTTGGTAAGGTTGGCCGCCATAAACTCGACGGGAAAGTTTGCCTTGAGGTAGGCGGTCTTGTAGGCGAGGATCGAGTATGCTGCGGCGTGAGACTTGTTGAATCCATACCCTGCGAAGGGCAGAAGCAACTCGAAGATCTCTTCCGCCTGCTTTGCCGTATAGCCGTTGTTCCGGGCGCCCTCGTGAAAGTCCTGCTTCATCTTGGCCATGGCGTCGAGTTTCTTTTTGCCCATCGCCCGGCGCAGTATGTCCGCTTGTCCTAGCGAAAAGCCGGCGACTATCCGGACAATCTCCATGACCTGCTCTTGGTAGACGATGACGCCGTAGGTTTCCTTAAGCACCTTTTCGAGGGCCGGAAGGGGGTACCGGATCGCGCTCCGGCCCTGCTTTGAGTCGACGAATTGATCGATGTTCTCCATCGGCCCGGGGCGGTAGAGCGCATTGAGCGCGATAAGGTCCTCGATCCGGGCGGGTTTCGCCCGGGTAAGAATGCCCTGCATCCCCTGGCTCTCGAACTGAAAGATCGCGGCGCTCTTGCCTTGACCGAGAAGCTCGAAGGTCGCCTTGTCTTCCTCGGAGACCGACTCGATCCGGAACTCGTCGTCGCGTCGGCGAATAAGCTTCTCGGTATTCTCGATAAGGGTCAGCGTCTTGAGCCCGAGGAAGTCCATCTTGACCAGCCCGCAGTCTTCGAGCTGGTCCATGGTGTACTGGGTCGATATAGAGCCGGTCTTCGGGTCCCGGTAGAGGGGGACGTATTCGACCAGGGGGTTCTGTCCGATGACGATACCCGCAGCGTGGGTAGAGGCGTGACGATGGAGACCCTCGAGCTTTTTGCTGATGTCGATGAGCTCTGCGTAGACACCGCCCTTGTCGTAGATTTCCCGAAGCTCCGGCTCGGCGGCAACAGCGTCTTCGAGGGTCTTCGTCCCGAGAGGTACGAGCTTGGCGATGGTGTCCGCTTCGGCGTATGGGATGTCGAGAACACGGGCCACATCCCGGATAACGGCCTTCGCCTTCAGGGTTCCAAAGGTGATGATCTGCCCCACCCGGTCGTCGCCGTACTTCCGCGTAACGTAATCGATAACCTCTCCCCGGCGCTCGAAGCAAAAGTCGATGTCGAAGTCGGGCATCGACACCCGGTCCGGGTTCAGGAAGCGCTCAAAGAGCAGGCCGTACTTGAGGGGATCGATATCGGTAATCTGGAGGGAGTAGGCGACCAAGGAGCCGGCGCCGGAGCCCCGCCCCGGGCCGACCGGAATACCCTTCGACCGGGCAAATGCGATAAAGTCCCAGACGATCAGGAAGTAACCGGTAAACCCCATCGAGATGATGGTGTCGAGCTCGAAGATAAGCCGCTCTTCGAGCTCCGGGGTAACATCGGGATAGCGTTTCCCGAGGCCTTCCCGGGCGAGATGCCGGAGATAGCTGTCGGGGGAGTCGAACTCCTCGGGTATCTGATAGTCGGGAAACCGGGGTCCCGGAAGGTCTATCTCGAGAGTGCAGCTCTCGGCGATCACCCGGGTGTTGGATAGTGCCTCGGGTAGGTCGGGAAAGAGAGCCGCCATCTCCTCGCCGGTCTTCAGGTAGAACTCGTCGGTGGAGAATCGGAACCGGTCGGTGTCGTCCCGTTTGCGGTTGGAGCCGATACACATCAACACGTCCTGCGCCGGGGCGTCCTCCCGGTGGACGTAGAACAGCTCGTTTGCCGCGACCAAGGGAATCCCGGTGGCCTCGTGAATGGCGCGGAGCCCCTCGTTGACGGTCCGCTCCTCCACGAGACCGTGGTCCTGGAGCTCCAGGTAGAAGCCTCCGGGGCCGTAGAGCTCTTGGTAGTGTCGGGCGAGCTCCTCGGCCTCCCCGAGCCGGTTTCGTCTGATTAGCAGGGGAATTTCCCCGGAGATGCCGCCGCTCAAGGCGATTAGACCACCGGCGTGGGCCTCGAGAAGCTCCCGGTCTATCCGGGGTCGGTAGTAGAAGCCTTCGGTGTATCCCGCCGACGAAAGGATAAGGAGGTTGCGGTATCCTTCGGCGTTTCGAGCCAAGAGGACGATCCTGGCGTACCGGTTGCCGCTCTCTTGGCTCGTCTTTTCGTGGCGGGAGCCGGGGGCCAGGAAGAAGTCACACCCGACGATCGGTACGATGCCGGCATTCCTACACGCCTTGTAGAACTCGAGCGCCCCGAACATATTGCCCTCGTCGGTCAGGGCAAGATGGGTCATGCCGAGCTCTTTGGCCCGGGAGACGAGAGACGTTACCTTTGCCGCGGATCGCAGCAGGCTGTAGTCGGAATGTGTATGAAGATGGACGAAGTCCACCGGAGCCCTCCCGGCCTCACTATATCTTGCCGGGCCGTCTGGTTCAAGATTTCTCAGTTGGATCCGCGGCTCCGAGGTACCCCATAAAGCGTTGAATGAGCCTAATTGCCCGGAAGCGTTGAAGGGGCAACGGGGTCTCGACACCGGAGTAGAGGAGCTCTTCGATGCCCCGGCGCAGTCCGGTCTGTTCCTTCGATGTGAGGGGGAGGCGTCGGCCGACATACTCCGCCTCGAGCTCCCGATCCCGGATCACCGAGGATCGTCCGAAGGCCAGTACGAACCTGATTTCCTCCACGACGCGCTTTTCGGTCCGCGCGACGGCGGTGACGGCGTGGTAGTCCAAATCGTTGTTCCCCGGAGACCCGGACTGCCAGAAGAGGGTCCGGTCCCAGTTTCCGAGGGGGACCCGGACCCGGGTCACGATCTCACCCTCCTCGAGGGCAAGGGATCCCTCTTTTTCCCGAAGACGGGCCACCGGGATCCACCGGCTATTGCCCTGCCGGCGGATCTCGACCTGCGCCTCGAGTAGTTGGAGTACCGGAGCCAGGGTCAACGTACGGTCCGGAGCGCAGAGATTGCCGCCGATCGTCGCGAGGGACTGCACCGGTGGCGACCCGATGCTCTGCAAGGCCGCGACAAGCGGGGAGTCGACCACCTTAGCGCCGAGACTCAGGATTTCCCGGACGGTAACCGCGGCGCCGAAATCAATAAACCGCTCGCTCCGGGTTATCTTGGTGATTTCTTCCACCGCGTGGATCGAGATGAGCTTGTTTCCCGGGATCGCGCCGATAAGGCGTTCCCGGGTCAAATACGTCGCCCCGGCAACAACCGGCGTGCTCGGGTCCCGGCGAAGCATCTGGAGCACCGTAGAGAGACCTCTGGGACGGTATACTGTCAGATTACGGTCTCCGGGCACCATGACTCCTTTTCCGGTCGAACTCCAGGGCGAAACGCATTCCCCGAGCGAGCCGATGGGTGGGAAGACAATCGCACTTCACGGAGGCGGCGTAGCGTTCGAGTTCCTTGTCCGAAGGTGTCGGCGTAATCGACAGGAGGGCCACCATCGTTACCAGGAGAGCCGGGGCGCAGGCGTCGCATGGCTCGATTCCCGCCCGGGCCAGACCGAGCTCCGCAGGGCGTACCTTCGGCGAATCAAGAAGACCCTGGGGCGTTACGACGGTACCCCCGGCAACCCGGTACATCGGCAAAAGACAGGAGAGTGTCGGTTTGTCATCGAAGAGGACGACGCAGAGTCCGCATTCCCCGAAGCCGCACGGGGCAAAGCGCCGAAAGCTTACCGAATGCTCCCGGAGGAGTTGGGATAGGGGCATCTCGGCGGGTACCGAGACGGTGAGCTTCTTGCCGTCTAAGGTAAACGAAACGTTCATTCCGATTCCTCGTAGCCGTGAAGAAGCTCCGGCGTAATGGGAATGGCGTCGACGTAGTGATTGGAAGCCTGCGTTACCGCCGCCGCCACGGCCCCGGGGATCGTCAGATACGGAAGCTCTCCGATACCCCGGGGTCTGGTCTCGTCGTCCTCCGGGAGAAACTCGACGAAAATATCCTCCACGGCAACGGACCGGGCGTGCCGGAAGCCTCCGAAGGGTGCCGGGGATTCTTCGCCCCGCTTCTGACGGGTGATCGAGCCGCTTGTCCACCGCAGGGCGTCGAGAACGGCCACCTCGGTTTGTCTCTTGGCGTAGTCGGGCCGGAGGACTTTGCCCGCCCGGACCGCCATCCAGACGCCACGGATAGAGAAGCGCAAGGTGGCCGTATCGAGCTCGACCTCCACTACCGTGGCGGCGACGCTGTCGTGCCGTGGGTCGGCGTCCCGTGCAGTCGCGGACTCGGCGGTCCGAAAGCTTCTACTTGCCTCCAGGGGGAGGCCGTGGTGGAAGCGACGCCGGTTAATCGCCTTCGCGCAGTTATCCAAGAGGCGGGTTATGACGGTCAGATTCCGAGAGAGCGTGGAGGGGCCGCTGTCGGGGACGAGATCCGTGTCGAGGGGCATGAACGACACTGCTTCGGCGTCGATACCGAGCTGCCGTGCGACGTTCTCGCGCCACACGTCGTTGATCCCCTGACTTTCTACCACTGCCGAGGCCGAAACCCGGGCGCCCCCGTCACGGTCGAGGCGCAGCCGGACCGTCGCCGGAAGACCCTCGCTCAGGCTGCTGCCGAGGGTGGAGTTCTGGGACGCGACCGCAATTCCGATTCCTCGGGTCGTTCCCCGGCGGTCGGTAAAGGAGTCCCTGCGTTTCCGTTGGAGTTGATACGCCGCGTACTTCCGTCCGAAGTCCGATGCCTTGGTGACTGCCCCGATGACCGCGACGTGGGGGGCCTCCCGGCTACTCCCTCTTCGTTGCCGATGCTCTTTTGGGAGGTTTTCCAGACGCCAGGTGTCCGGGGCGCCTTCCGATACCTCCGCGAGTCGGGACGCGTTGCTCTCAAGAGCAAACTGCGTCTGTGACGAACCGAAACCGGAGTAGCTTGTCATCGGCGGAAAGGGGGAGCGGATCGCCCGTACCCTAACCTTCACGTTCTCACAGCGATAGAATCGTCGAGTCGACCGGAGTACTCGGCTCACGATCTCACCGGTAAAAAGCGGGTACGCTCCGAGGTCGAAGGTTGCATCGACTTCCATACCCCGAACGTTTCCTCCCTGGTCCAATGCTGTCGTAAAGGCCCATCGACTCGGCGCCCGGGCCGGGCCGTAGTTGTAGCGTTCTTCGGCGCTGGTGTGGAGGCGAACCGGCTTCCCGAGCCGGACTGCGGCAACGGCGGCACGGGCGGCAAGGAGGGAGGGGTACCAGAGGTAACCGTCGCTGCTTCGGGAGACGCGAGGACAGACCACCCGGACGTCTCCGGGATCGAGCGCCAAGGCTTCCGCGACAACCAGCCGAAGGTGGTAGGGCCATCGGCTGGTCGTGTACACGCCGACGCCCCCGGGGCGCGGCTCGGCCACCACGTCGAGGGGCTCCGACCGAAGGCCAATCTGACTGCTGGTTTGATAGCTTGCCTGGACCAGATGATGCGCGTTCCCAAGCTCTGCCGCGACATCCCCGTGCTCCCGTTCCTCGAGCGCGACGGTCTCGCTCTCCGGTGCTCCGGTGTCGCTTTCCGGATCGTAGCCGATCCGGCAGGCGTTTAACGCGTCGAGGGCCTCTTCGTGCGTATCGGCGACAACTATCCCGATCGGTTCCCCGGGAAACCGTATTCGGCCGTCGCTGAACAAGGGGAGCGTATCGCCGCCGATCCGGAGCCTGTTTTCCCCCGGGACGTCGGAAGCGGAAAAGAGAAAGCTCCCCTCCCGGGGGGGAGCAATCGACACGGCGGAAAAGGTGCCGGGACAGCGGAACCCCCTGAGAATCACCCCGTGGAGCGTTTCCATACCGGGAAAACGTGCCGCGGCGACGTCGGAACTCTCTACCCGCCGCCGTAAAAGGGAGTGGCCGGCGGTCATCTTCTACCTCTTTCGCTTCGGATCACAGATCGCCTTGAGGGATGTGGCAACGTGGTCTACCTCTTCGTCGGTAAGATCGGGATAGATCGGCAGACTCAAACTCGTCATGAACCGTTCCAATGATACCGGAAAATCCTCCGGCTCAAAACCGTAGCTCTTGCGATAGTAGCTCATAAGATGGAGAGGCTTGTAGTGAACCGACGTCCCGACACCCCGGGCCGACAGCGCCTCGGAGACCTCGTCACGGGTCAGCCTGAGCCGGGCCGTATCGAATGAGACGACGTAAAGATGCCAGGAGTGATCGTCCCGGTGGGGTGGCAGAACAAGGTAGTCCCGGTCTCCGAGCGCCCGGCGGTACGCTTCGGCTATCTCCCGTCTTCGGTGCCGGAGCTCCGGAGCGCGCCGGAGTTGGACACGTCCGAGAGCCGCCGCGGTATCCGGCAAGTTGTACTTGTATCCCGGGGCCACCACGTCGTATTCCCAGGCCCGCGCCGTGCCTTTCTGCCTATCCCATACCGGCCGGTCGATGCCGTGGAGGCGCATCGTCGCAATACGACGAGCGTCGTCGTCCCGGATCGTCCCGACCATTCCCCCCTCTCCGGTGGTAACCGGCTTGGTCGCGTAGAAGGAATAGACGACGAAGTCGCCGAAACCCGCACCGGATGGCAAGGGGACGCTCGGGCAGAGGTGGGCCGCGTCTTCTATAATCCTGATTCCCCGGCGCCGGAGCTCCCGGAAAAAGCCCTCGGAGGCTGTCCGGAGACCGGCGATGTGAACCGGCATGACCGCCGTAACCGTCGGGTCCGCGGCTATCGCCGAGAGCGCCTTCTCTTCGTCGAGGTTCAAGGTTTCGTAGTCGATATCGACAAAGAGGGGATGGGCCCCGAGATATCGGACAACCTCGGCGCTTGCGGTAAAGGTGTAAGGGCTCATGAGCACCCTTACGCCTTCGGTGACGCCGGCGGCTTCGACCGACAGATGAAGCCCGGCGGTCGCCGAATTGACCGCAAGGGCATGGGGTATTCCGACCGCCGCCGCGAACTCCTGCTCCAGGGCTGCGGACTCCCCGGCGGTCGTCAACCACCCGCCCGAGAGCACCCGGGTTACGGCGTCGATTTCCGCCGGGCCGATGGACGGCCGGGCAAAGGGAATAAAGGAATCAGTATTCCGGTTCATCGTTCTTGTCCGGGAGGGTAGGGATGTAGCTCTGCAGAACGCTCCGGAGATATTTTCGGTTCCGGTAGACCGCCGGATACCTGTGGTCTCGGTAGCAAATGGGGCGGAGACTCTCGAGGGCTTGCGAAACTTTCTCCAGCCGCTCCCGGGGGTAATCGATGCGCTTGATTCTGGTAAAGGCTGTCGGCTCCTCCCTCTCGTCGACGGCGCAGAGCGCCTCGGTGAGTTTTTCACCCTCCCGGAGGCCGATATACCGGAGGGCGATTTCGGTTTCCGGGGTGTAGCCGTAGAATCGAATCATCTGCTCCGCTATATCCCGGATCGAAATCGGCTCCCCCATGTCGAGGAGGTAGAGGGTTCCACCGGAGCCGACGCCGCCGACCTGAAGGACCAGGGAGGAAGCTTCGGGAATAGTCATGAAGAACCGCGTCGCATTCGGGGCGGTAATGGTCACGGGTCCGCCTTTGAGTATCTGTCTCCGGAAGAGGGGAATAATGCTTCCCCGGGAGCCGAGGACATTCCCGAAACGGACCACCATATAGGCGCCGGCGCTCCCGTTCTGGCTCAGGACGATATCCTCGGCAATCCGCTTGGAGGCTCCGTAGACGCTGACCGGGTCGACCGCCTTGTCGGTCGAGACGAAGACGAAACGCTTGGTGCCCACAGACTTTGCCGCCCGGACCAGGTTCTCCGTGCCGAAGACGTTGTTTGCCACGGCATTAACCGGGTTGGCCTCCATCATCGGAACGTGCTTGTACGCCGCAGTGTGGAATACGACGTCGCACCGGAGACGTGAGAGGATAAAGGAGACGAAGTCGGCGTCCTGAAGCTCCCCGATAACCGGGACGATGGTAGCGCCGGGGCCGATTCCCTCCTCCTGAAGGAGGCGCAACTCCTTCTCGATCTCGTAAATCGAGTTCTCGCCGTGCCCAAGGAGGTAGAGACGCTCCGCACCGCCGAGGAGCAACTGCCGGGTAAGCTCGCTTCCGATGCTCCCGCCGGCTCCGGTAACCAGAACGCGCTTTCCTTGAAGGTAGGACAGGCTCTCCTTAAGATTTAGGGTGATGGGGGTTCGGCCGAGAAGGTCCTCCGGGTCGATTTCCCGGGTCTGGATCAGGTGAGGGTCGCCCTCGACAATCTGAGAGACACTCGGGAGAATGCGTATTCGGCCGAACCCGGCGCCCTCGAGGAGGTTGTAGATCTCCTTGAGACGCTCCCGGGGGGCACTCGGAACCGCGATGAGCGCCTCGTCGCCGGGGCTCCGGTCGAGGAGGGCGACGACGTCTGCGATGGGCCCGAGAACCGGGATACCCTGTATTCGGCGGCCGATCTTGTCGCTGTCATCGTCGAGAAAGGCGACAACCTCTCCGAGGAGTCCCTTTCCCTGGACCTCCGAGGCGATCGATCGCCCCGCGAAGCCGGCGCCGACAATATAGATTCTACTTTTCTTCTTGCCGGTCATGGCTTCTGCTCTTTTCCCCCTCCCCAGATCGGGCGACGGGTGGGCTCGCTCGGCTGAATCGTCTCGAACCCGAAGTCGACCAAAAAGGACTCGTTATAGAGGTCCAACTTTACCTTGGCGCGACCCTTCCTTCGGTCGACCTTTACAATCTTCCCCTCGAGTCCCTTCAGGGGACCTTCGACGACGCGAATTCGAGCGTTCTCGTCAAAGTGTACCCGGGACGTCTCTACGACGGGACCGAACCGCAGGAAGTGTACGATGAGCTCCCGGTCGGCTCCGGCGAGGGGCCGGACTTTCTGATTGCTATCGAGAAAGCGGACGAAACCGGGCGTCTTCCGAAAAGTCCAATAGCTTTCCGGCGAGAGCGTCTGTGCCTCGACAAAAAGGTAGCCGGGAAAAATCGGCGCCAGGGTAGGGATGCGTTTACCCCGCCGGCGGATAAAGAGTCTCCGGCGGGGCCAGAGAATTCGCCGGACTCCTTCCGGGAGGTGTTGGGTGACGTGCCCGAGAAACTTTCCCTCCTCGGAGGTCATCACCTGAATCACGTAGTAGTTTACCTCTCTCCCCTGATCGGACATCGGAACATTGTAGGGAAGCATAGTCGTCTGCGCAACAAAAGGGGCCCTCACGAACTCGGAGAAACGCGCCGACACTAAAACTGTATACTACTATCATGAGGTGTCCGATGACGAGACAACGGCGATTTCTTCTCTTTGCACTGGGCCTCATGCTGATTGCCTCTTCCGTGCCGGCGGAAACCGTACTCGTGGCGGTCTACCAATCCGGCACCGGCGAATTGAAGGACCAAAGCCGCTTCTTTCTTTCCGCGGTGGAAGACGGCGTAATGGATGTCATGTTCGACGAAGGGCATATCGTCTTTAATCTCGGGTCCTTTTCCGTCGTCGGCCCTTCGGCCGTCCAGGCGCGCTACGACACCAGAGAAACCGCCCGGGATGGAGGGGCAGCCTACGCCGTGGAGGTCACCATGGATGTCAACGAGCTTGAGGACGGCACAGTAGAGCCTGTGAGTCTGGACTATCGATTCGTAAACGTCGATACGGACCGCATTCTCGACCAGGGCAGAATAGAAGAGCTAACCAGGGACGTCGACGGTCGTACGCGCAGCTGGGGCGATGTCTGCTTTCTAACCGGGCAGGAAATAGCCCGGTCGGCGCTCTCGAGCTGGTAGGAGAGAAGGATGAAAACTCGATTTGCCATAATCTTGTTCTGCGCCGTCGCGTTGGCCCCCGTCGCCGCCCAGTACGAATGGGAAGGGAACGCGGTTGTCGGTTTGTACGGAGAGTTTCCCCGGGAAGGGAATTACGCAGCGTCGAACACCTTTCCCCGGAACACCGTTGTGGTAGTTACGAACGTAGCAACCGGGGCCCAGGCAGAGCTTATCGTGACGCGCCGTCTGGAGGAGCCGGGGATCTTCATGCTTCTTTCGGAGGATGCGGGCAACGAGCTGGAAATCCGGGGAGATCGTCCCGTACGGGTCCGGGCCCGCCCCTCCTACGGCAACGGCATAACCGCGGTGCCACCGAGCCAAGATTTACCCTACAGTCCGGACCCGGATATTAACCCGGCGGCGGGGGCTGGGGACCCGAACGCCGCAGCGCTGCGCCCCGGTGTCCGGGAGCCGCTCTCGGAGACCCCTGAAGCCCCGGCGGCAGTCACCCCGCCCCGGGTTGCGCCGACGGCGGAGGAGCCCGGTGCCGTTGCTTCGGTCGTTCCCGAGCCGTCGCGTCGACGCCCGGAGGCCACCGTCGCTCCCGAAGAGCCGGTTCCTTCCCGGGGGGGCGTCAGCCAGGGCATCGGCACGGCAGCCGGTAGGTTGATGGACCCCACCGGAGGTGACCCCGTGCGGAGCTTTCCGCCGGCTCCGGCGGTAACGCCGGACCCGGTCCCTCCCACCGAGGAGCCGGCGGAACCCGATACACCCCCGGCTACTCCGGAGGCGGCTTCCGACACGGTGGATCCCGGTCTTGGGACTCAGCGGCCGGCGGAGTCCGACACCATCCCCACCGTCACGCCGATGCCCTCGGTAAGGCAGGCCGACGAGCCGGTGGAGGAGGTCCCCGAAGTCGAGGAAGAGACTCCCGATTCCGAAGACCGGATTGAGCGGGCTCTTCAGATGGTACGGTCGAGAATGCCGAAATCCCGGCTCTTCCCCGCCGCCGAAGAGGACTCTGTCGCTACCTTCATGCCGCCCCGGCGGCCTGAGGACGCGCCCTTGGAGCTCTCCGGCCGCCTCGCGGAAGCCCGGCCACCCGCCGAGGATACCGAAGCCGAGGCTCCGGCCTTGGTAGAGGTGCCGACGGTGCCGACCGAAGCGCCGCCTGAGACGGGCCCCGTCGTTGCCGACCTCGGCCCCGTGGATGCCCCGGAAGAAGAGCTGATCGCGGCGCTCCCGGAAGCAGAGCCTCGTATCGAGCGCCCTGCGGGAGACCATCTCGGACAGATCGGGGCACCCACGGACGAGGAGGAGGCACCGGAGGAATTACCGGAGGCCGCTCCTCTTCCGCCGGAAGACTCGGTTCTCTCGCTGGTTCCCGCCGAAGAGCGGCCCCCCGCAGGGCCGCCGACGGTAGCACCCACGACTCCCAGGGCGGAGGAGCCGACCCCGGCTCCGGCCGAAGAGCCGAGGGTTGCCGCAGTCTCCCCTCGCGGCGACCAGTGGGCGGCTGCCAACCTTCCGTTGGTCAAGTCGCTGAGGGACGAGGCCTACTATCTTCAGGTGGGAGCCTACACCACTCCGCAGAGCGCTAAGACCGCCGTCGACGGGTTAGCCTCGGATTACCCAACTGCGGTTCTCGAGACCGCGGTGGACGATCGTCAGGTCTATCGCGTCTTCGTCGGGCCCCTCGAAGCGGACGAGCAAGGGACCGTTCTCTACTTTGTCCGGGCCAAGGGCTACCGAGACGCGTTTATCCGGACCGGCGGTAGGTAGTCGGCCGGAGGTAACTCGGGCCGAGGCGGGTGCTCTGTTGGTTCGAGAGGGCCCCGAGAACCCCTTCGAGGGCCCTACGGTAGTGGTCGTAACGAATCTCCAACCGTTCTTGAAGGGCAATCTCCTCCTCGACGCGGCGCCGTTTCGACGCGCCGAGATGAGCGAGGAGGGATTGTCGTTGTGACTCGTCCATATAGAGGGTGGCGAGGGCCAACTCCCGGTCCGGAATAATCATCAGGGTATTGTGTACGTGAACCGCCGGAAGGCGGCTTGCAAGATTGATAACGGTTGCCGAGGGCGACTGTGACATCTCCTTGAAGATACTTCCAACACTCCGGTAATCTCAAGCCGAACACCGGGGCCCCAACCGCCGACCTCCTGCTGTTCGACCTCAGAGACCCAATGCGCCCCGGTGGCGGAGACGGAGCACCTCGTCTATAAACAATGGGTCCTCCGGTGCGAGCCCGGCGAGCCGTTGTGAATAATCCTCGGAACCGTAGATAGGGTAGCGCCGCCGGGCCGGGGGTGCGGCGGCGCGACGAAGCGCCCGGCGGAGCCCCGGACAGTAGAAGCTTGCTTCGACGGGGGCTGAGGTCTCCCGGAGACCCACCGCGAGAGTACCACAGTCCCGGGGCACGAGGAACGCCCGGGAGGTGAGCACCGGAATCTCCTCTATCAAGCGGACCGTCCCGTCGGCGTCTGCTTCGATCGTTGCGGCACGGTAGATTACCCGGCCGGCGTACGCGGCGAGAGCCTCGGCGAAGTGCGGATCGCTGTGAAGGTTGGGGCAGAAGAGCGCAGGGCGGCCGTGGGTAACCACGAACAAGACCATCCCCTGACCCTCGGCCCCGGCGAGAGCCCCGAGATGCCGGGTGGCCCGGTCGCTTACGGCGTCGGGGAACATAGCCACCCCATGTTCCACCAGGCTGCAGGACTTTACCTCGAGAAAGGTCCGTCCTCCGGCGTGGTCGACCCGGAAATCGGTACGCCCTTCTCCGAGGGCCGCTTCCGGACGGAGGTCGGTAATCCCTGCAAACAAGCGGGGTATCAGCAGGTTACGGGCGACGGCGTTTGCCCGGGACGGAAGGAGGGGAACAATCCGTTTCCGGTAGTAGGCCGCGGCAAGAGTGTGGGTCGAGGAGCCGGCGGGAGCTCCCCGGGGCCGCCCTTCGAGAATAACCCGGCGCCGGGGAACGAGAATCTCCGAGAGGCGGCCGGGATTCGCACAGTGGGCCCGGATGACCCCCTCGGCGGTTTGAACCTCGACTACGAACCGGTTGGGACGTCGGAGGAAGACTCCTTCGAGGTCGTTCCTGAAGAGCCGCAGACGCTTCTACCTGAACAGGTTTTCGATTCTACGGTGGTGCATCTGCGCCGCGACGGTCCGCCGAATCTTGAGCGTGTTCGTCAACTCGCGACCAACCTCGAAGGGTGTCGCCAGAAGCGCGAACCGATAGATCCGCTCGTAGAGCTTAAACCCGTTCTTCCCGTTGATAAGCCCTTCGATCTCTTCGCGCATCCGCTGGTTTACCGGCTGCTCTTCCAAGAGCTCCTCGTACTCCACGTAGTCGACCCCGGTCTCCCGGGCAAACTCCTCGAGGCGCTCCCGATTCGGCACGATAAGAGCACCGAGAAACTTCTGATCCTGCCCGACCACCATCGCCTGTTCGATCAGGTCCGACTGCACGAGGCTCTCCTCGATCGGCCCGGGCTCGACGTTTTCCCCGCCGAGCAGAACGATGGTGTCCTTCTCGCGACCGATAATCGTAAACTCACCGTTGTGGGTAAAGACCACCAGGTCCCCGGTGTTGAGCCAGCCGTCTCGGAGGACCTCGGCGGTCGCCTCAGGCTTCTTGTAGTACCCCTCCATGATCTGTTCACTCCGGACGTGGAGAACGCCCTTATGCCCCGGGGGGACCGCGGTGCCGGATTCGTCGAGGACTCGGTGCTCGACGTCCGGGAGGAGGGGACCTACGGTGCCGGAAACGGGATGATCCTGAAGGCGAACCGCCAAGACCGGGCCGCTCTCGGTCAACCCGTAGCCCTCGAGGAGCTTGATCCCGGCGGCCTGAAAGAAACGGTCGACGTACACGGGCAGGGCACCCCCGCCGGACACCCCGGCGACGAAGCGCCCGCCGAGACGCGCCCGGAGCTTGCTGAACACCAGGAGGCTTCCCAACAGCTTGAAGGGGGTCAGAACAATCAGCGGTATCAGGCTCATGCCGATATCGAGGGCCCGGTACCGTCGCCGGAAGGCCGGGAGGCGCCCGAGCATCATGTTGCTGAAGTGGGCGTGGCTCTCACCGACTCCGACGAAGAAGTGGAACATAGCCTGCTTTACGGCGCTTTCCTTCCGGGCGTTTCGGTAGACCGCCGCCCGAACACCTTCCCAGATTCGGGGAACCGATGTCATCCAGGTGGGCCGGACCTTTGCCATGTCCTCGAGCATCACCTGGCCGATCGGTTTCGAGTAGGCGATGGCCGCGGCGAAGTTTAGCACCAAGTAGCCGACGGCCCGCTCGAAGGAGTGCCATATCGGGAGAACGCTCAGGAAGATGTCCGTCTCGTCCAAGTGCAAGATCTCGTGGATACGATCCATCTGGAAGATGTAGCTCCGGTGGGTCAGCATGACGCCCTTCGGTTCTCCTGTTGTTCCGGAGGTATAGATTAGCGTCGCGACCTCGTCCGGGGTCCCTGCCGCGAGCTCCTTCCGAAAGGACTCCTTGGGTAAGGCGTTCCCGGATTCGAGAAGCTGGTTGTACTCCCAATGGACGAGTCCGGCCTTTTCGATCTTCTTTCGAATCGCCGCAGTGCTGTCGTAGAGAAGCAGCGTCTCCATTTTCGGGAGATCGCTCTTCCGGGCAAGAAGCAACTCCGCTTGGGAGGGGCCTTCCGTTACAACGAGACGGCAATCCGCATGACCGAGAATGTAGGTTACCTCATCGCCGGTCGCGTCGGTTCCCCGGGGTACGTCTATGGCGCCGATAGAGAGGAGGGCCAGGTCGGTGACCAGCCACTCGTGGCGGTTATCGGCGATAATGCCCACGTGATCTCCCCGCCCGACGCCGGCCTCGAGAAAGGCGCTTCCCAAGGCCTCCGCCTCGGACCACAACGCTTCGTAGCTCTTGGTTCGATAGGTCCCCTGAGCGTCCTTGTAGTACTGGGCGATCGCCCCGGGGTAGGAGTCGACCCTGCTCTTTACGCGCTGCGGGACCGACTCGGTGATTCCATTCTGTTTTGCCACGCCTGTTCTTCCTTGATTCCGCTATTTCTCCGCCGGGGCTTCGCCGACGAGGCAGAGCCATTCTGCCTCGGCAGCCACTTCGTCTCCTACGAGGGCCTTTCCGGCCTGCTTGATCATCCTAGCACTAATCCGGAGGTTCTCGATTTCCAAGCGCACCTCCTCGTTCGGCCGAACCTGTCGTCGAAACTTTGCCTTCTCGACCGCCGCGAGAAAGAAAAGCGCATCGCCGATCTTGTCGAGGGCCTTGATGCCTGCCCCGCCGCACTGAGCCATCGTCTCCACGAGAATCACTCCCGGCACGACGGGATACTCGGGAAAATGTCCCGCGAAGAAGTACTCCGTATCCTTATACGTGCGGTAGCCGACTATTTTCTCTTCCGTCGCGGTTTCGATCCTATCGATATACAAAAAGGGATCCCGGTGCGGTAATAGCTGCTTTACGTCTTTCATACTACTCCATCCTAATGTGTGGTTTTGACTTCGAAAGGTGTTCCGAAGGATGTTCCATCATTATACTACATTTTGTCGGTCGACGGCCGAGATGTCCATTGACGGAGCATTACTCCTTCAATAGCCTTTGGAGTACCCATGGAAACAAAAGATATACGTGAGCTGATGGACGCCTTCGAAGAAAGCACCCTCTCAGAGTTTCGATACAAGAACGGCGAGGAGCAGCTCGTCCTCCGCCGGGGAGGTCCCACCGCTCCGGCCAGGGACCCTGGGGAGCCCTTCGTTTCCCCCACCGTTAACGCTGCCGGGGGTGCCCCCGCTTCGAGCGCCGTCGCCGAGGCCGAGAGCGCGATTCTGGAGTCGGGGCCCGGAGACCTTGAGCAGGTCCTATCGCCCATCGTCGGGACTTTCTACCGATCCCCGTCGCCGGATGCGCCCCCCTTCGTCGAAGAGGGCACCGAAGTTGCCGCCGGGGGTCCCCTCTGTATTCTCGAGGCCATGAAGGTGATGAACGAGCTTCAGGCGGAGTTCGACCTTGAAGTCGTGACGATCCTCGTAGAAAACGGGCAGATGGTGGAGTACGGAACCCCGCTCCTCGAGGTACGGCGAAGGTGATCGGCTCCCTCCTCATCGCGAATCGAGGGGAGATAGCGGTCCGGATTGTCCGCGCCTGCCGGGAGCTCGGTATCCGGTCGGTCGTCGCCTATTCCCAGGCCGACGCTGGAAGCCTTTCGGTTTCCATGGCCGACGAGGGTGTCTGTATCGGTCCTCCCCCGGCTTCCCAGAGTTATCTGAATCAGGATGCGATAATTTCGGCGGCGGTGCTCAAGAAATGTGACGCGATCCATCCGGGAGTCGGGTTTCTCGCAGAGAACGCGGCATTCGCCCGGAAGGTCATCGACGCGGGACTTATCTTCGTCGGCCCCCTTCCGGAAACCATTTCCATGCTCGGGGACAAGACGCAGGCCAAGCGGATGGCCGTCAAGTACGACGTTCCGACGGTTCCGGGGTCCGCGGATCCGCCGGAAACCCCCGAGGCAGTGGCAAAGATAGCCGACGAGCTCGGGTTTCCCCTTATCGTAAAGGCCGCCGCCGGAGGCGGTGGGAAGGGCATGCGGGTGGTCCGGGACGCCAAGGACCTGGTCGGGTCGGTCCGGTTGGCCCGGAGCGAGGCCGAGAAGGCCTTCGGTGACGGCCGGGTGTACGTCGAGCGCTATCTCGAGAATCCCCGGCACGTGGAGGTCCAGTTACTCGCGGACAGCCACGGGACGGTTATTCACCTCGGAGAGCGGGATTGCTCGGTCCAGCAGAAGCACCAGAAGCTTATCGAAGAGTCGCCGTCCCCCGGGGTCGACGACCTCGTTCGGCACGACATGGGGGAAGCCGGCCGGCGTCTCTTCGGCGAGCTCGGCTACCGAGGCGCCGGGACGGTGGAGTTCCTCTTTCAGGACGGTCGCTTCTACTTTATCGAGGTGAACGCCCGGGTCCAGGTCGAGCATCCGGTTACCGAACTGGTCTCCGGAGTCGACATTATCCAGGACCAGATTCGGATCGCCTCAGGACAGAAGCTCGGCTACCGCCAACAGGATATCGAGATCAAGGGCTACGCGTTGGAGTGCCGGATCAACGCCGCGACTTCGGGAACCGTCACCGCCCTCTCGTTTCCGGCGGGCCCCGGGGTTCGCGTGGACAGCTATCTGGCGTTAGGGGCTACGGTTCCTCCTTACTACGATTCGCTGGTCGCCAAGATTGTCTGTTGGGCGGAGAACCGCCGGGCGGGTCTCCGGCGGATGGCCCGGGCCCTCGAGGAGACGCAGATCGAGGGAATCACGACCAATCTGGAAACCCAGAAGGCGATCCTCGCGGATCCGGAGTTTCTCTCCGGAAAGTTCGGCACCGGATTCTTCGAACGACATCAAGCAAAGGAGCAGTAGCGATGGCACCCCGCATTCTCAAACGGCTCCTCGGCACCAAGACTCGACACTCCGATATCGGCGAGCTCGACGAGCGCTTCTACGTGAGCCATCGTCACGCGTGCCCCGCATGCCAGGAGCCCGTCGAAATGGAAGAGCTTCGACGGAGCCTCTTCGTCTGTCCCCACTGCGGACATCATTTTCGTATCTCCGCCATCGAGCGGCTGAGCTTCTTTGCCGACGGCGGCCGGTTCGAGGAGACGGGGATCGACGTCGAGGTTACGAATCCCCTCGACTTTCCGGGGTACGACGAGAAGATCGTCTCGACCCGGCAGGCGAGCCAGCTCGACGAGGCCGTTTCCACGGGGCTTATCTCCCTCGAAGGTAGGGACGTCCTCGTGGGTGTTATGTCCTTTCAATTTCTCGGCGGGAGCATGGGGTCGGTGGTCGGCGAACGAGTTGCCCGGCTGATGCTCGAAGGCGCCCGGCGTAAGCTCCCGGTCGTCCTCTTTACCGCCTCCGGGGGAGCGAGGATGCAGGAGGGCATCTTCTCGTTGATGCAGATGGCTAAGACCTCCCACGCCGCGGCGCAGCTCGACGCCGCCCGGCAGCTTCTGATTCTGGTGCTTACCGATCCGACGACCGGAGGGGTAACCGCCTCTTTTGCGATGCTCGGGGACGTGATTATCGCCGAGCCGGGTGCGCTTATCGGTTTTGCCGGTCCCAGGGTTATCGAGGGGACCATCAAGCAAAAGCTCCCTCCGGGCTTTCAGCGGGCGGAGTTCCTGGTGGAGAAGGGCTTTGTCGATATGGTTGTCCCCCGGGGGGAGCTGCGCTCGACTATCGGCTTTCTTATCGATTCTTCGAAAGGGGGGACCCGATGAGCGCATCCGAGCTGGAACGAAAGATAGAAGAGCTGCGGCGACTCGCGGCGTCGGAGCGCCCGGAGCTCGAGTCGGAGATCTCCCGTCTTACCGCCCGCCTAAAGAGCGAAGGTCAGGAGGAGCTCCCGGAAGCGTGGCACCGGGTTCAAACTGCCCGGCACCCCAAGCGGCCGACGACCCTCGATTACATCTCTTCAATTACCGACCGATTCTGCGAGCTTCATGGTGACCGGGCCTACGGCGACGACCAGGCGCTTATCGGCGGCGTGGCGTCTATCGAAGGCCGGTACGTTACCATTCTGGGGCATCAGAAGGGGCGGACGATGAAGGAGAACCTGAGTCGCAACTACGGGATGGGGCATCCCGAAGGCTACCGAAAGGCCCTCCGGCTGGCGAAACAGGCGGAAAAGTTTCGCCGACCCATCGTCTCGTTTATCGATACCCCCGGCGCCTACCCGGGACTGGCATCCGAGGAGCGGGGTGTCGCCCAGGCGATCGCCGAGAACTTGCGAGATTTCTCCGTTCTACGAACTCCGATCGTCTGTATTGTCATCGGGGAGGGTGGCAGCGGGGGAGCCCTCGGTATCGGCGTCGGAGACCGGGTCTACATGATGGAGAACTCGATCTATTCGGTTATCTCGCCGGAAGGGTTTGCCTCCATTCTGCTCCGGGATGCGTCGAAGGCAAAGGAGGCGGCCACCCTCATGCGATTGACGGCTCCGGATTTGTTGAGCTTCAAATTGATCGACGGCATTATCCCGGAGCCTCCCGGGGGGGCCCACACCGACCCGGCGTATACGGCCGGCCGGGTGCGGATTCAGTTGGCCGAGACCCTCAGGGAGCTTGGGTCGAAGCCCATCGACGTGTTACTCCGGGAGCGCTCCCAGCGCATTCTCGCCTTCAGTGCCCACCGGGCGCCTCCGAAGAAACGAGGGCTCTTCGGGCGTCCGATTTCCTGATCAGATTCCCTGGAAGGTCAGCCAGGAGCCGATAAGGCTCGGTAGGCTCAGAACGCCGATTCCCTGGAGCAGGGCGAGCACCCCGAAGACGCAAAAAATTGCAAGACGCGGGACGCTCCAGCCGTTGTTCTTCGACCGGAGTCCCCAAATCAATAGCGGCAGGACGCCGAGAACGGCAAAGGCGATGGTGAAGACCAGGCGCGCTTGTTCCGGTGCGGCGGCTTCCCAACGGTGGACCGCGGCTCCCCACTGCAGGACGACGGCGTTAAAGCGTTGGAGCCGCCCGAAGGCGATAAGGAGCCCTATCCCGACAAGAAAGGCTCCGCTCACGATACGAATGGTCTCCAGGTGGCGTTTGAGCCCTGAGAGTGCCTTGAGAAACTGCGGGAAGAAGGCTCCGGCGATCAGAAAGGGGACCCCAAGGCCCAGGGAGTAGACCAAGAGCAGGGCGGTTCCGGTGGCGGCGTTTCCCGACCGGCCCGCCAGAAAGAGGATTCCGGCGAGTATCGGCCCGATGCAGGGGGTCCACCCGGCGCCGAAGGCCATCCCGATGGCGACGGAGCCGGCGTAGCCCCGGGGCTTCGATGAGAAGTGGAACTTACGCTCGATGTTCAAGGTCTTCCAAAAATCGAAGATAATGTTCAGACCGAGAAGAACCACGATGCCCCCGGCGACCAGGCCGATAATCCGGCTGGTCCCACCGATCAGGAAGCCTGAGGTTCCGGCCAACAGCCCGAGGACGACGAAGACCACGGAGAACCCGAGAACGAAGAGGAGCGTCCGGCCGACGGTTTCCGAGCGCCGGGGGAGGCTCTGTTGAAGTTCCGCGAGACTCGCACCCCCGATGTACGAAAGGTAGGAGGGAATCAACGGGAGGATGCACGGTGAGAGGAACGAGAGGAGCCCCGCAGCAAAGGCCAGCCCGAAGCCGGGAGCCGCTGTCATGTCCCTTCCTCCAAGAGGCGCTCGAAGGTATCGATAACCTCCGGTTCGTCCCAGAGGTGAAAGCCCACCTTCATTCCGATGAGGTTCCCCTCCCGGTCGATCAGATAGCTTGTTGGAAGACCCCGAACCGCGAAGTTTGAGGTGGTTCGGCCGTTACCATCTAGGAGGACGGGAAACGAAAACCCGTGCTCCTCGACGAAGGCCGCGACGATGTCCCGATCCTCCTGAACGTTTACCGCCACTACCTCGAGTCCCCGATCCCGGAACGTGCCGTAGAGGGTCTGCATCGACGGCATCTCCAAGACACAAGGGGCGCACCAGGTGGCCCAGAAGTTCAACAGCACCAGTCGACCGCTATAGTCGGCGAGGCTCATCGTAGGACCACCGAGGGTCGGCAAGTCAAAGCTCTCCGCCTTGATCTCCCGGCGGATCACTTGGACACCGATAGCCTCCAACTGCTCCGCCACGGCGGCGTCGGGACCTGTCTCCTGGGCTTGATTTGTACTCTGCGTCTCCGGAGCGCCACCGGCGGTTGCTAGGAAGGCCACGCCCAGAAAGAGAACCGATATTACCAATAGGCTCCGCATATAAAAACCTCTATATATAATCTACCCCCATACTATTACTACGATAGTCACGATTTTTCAAGACGAAAGGGCGGAATAGGCGATAAGTGCCACTGAATTATAGAGGCCGTGGGCAATCGAAATGACGTGGATGTTCCGGGTCTTTCGAAAGAGGACGGCGAAATAGAGTCCGAGTACCAGAGCAACGATAAACCCGGAGACTCCTTGGTAGACGTGCCCCAGGGCAAAGAGAAGTGTGCTCGCCGGGAGGGAGAGGTAAGCCGGGGCGCCTGCTTCCTCGAGGCGACCGATCAGATAAGACCGGAAGAAGAGCTCCTCCCGGTATCCGACGAGCAAAAAGGTGGCGATGACGATCGGTAGCATCTCAAGGTTCTCGAGCCGGAAACGGAACTCCCCCAGAAGGCCCTCGGTCCAACTCTCGGGTAGGAGGATAAACAGGGCTCCGACGGGGAGAAGGATAAAAGGAATCCCGAGAAGAGCGAGGAGACCGCCGCCGACCGAGCGAAATGTCACCGGACTGAGGCCGAAGGAAGGAAAGTCCCGGAGATTCTGGATCTCGAGAACATAGAGCACGATCAGAAGCTGGGGCACCCCCATGATCCAGAAGGCGAGATGGAACGAGAGGCTTTCGAAGAGACGTGGATCGTTTACGTTTTGTTGCGTCAGATAGCCGGGAAGGAAGAGGAGGGCAAAGAGAATTGCGATCTCTTTACATATTCTTCGGAAGCCTCGTATATTGAATCGCATAAAGGAATGTCAAAAATGATGATTCAAAACGTTTTTCGTCAAACAAAAGCTACGATCTGTCGACATTCTAAGGGGGCCTCCTCGGGGCATAGCCCATTTTGATCATGTGGATCTTTTTACTTGTCGGCAGCCTACTCGTAATCGCCACGCTTATCTTCGTCCAACGGAATGGTGGATTCTCGTTCCCCTGGGTTCAATTCTACGTCCGGGGTAAGGAGTCGGGCTTCCGCTTTCGGGAGCTGAACCTTCTCCGGCGAGTCGCCGTCGAGAACAATCTGAGAAACCCGACGAGCCTCTTCTGGTCCGAGCGCACCCTCGACCGATGTATTCGGGGTACCATTATCAATTTTAGGGCCCACGACAGGACAGAGGACGAAGGGTCGATTCAGTTTCTCAATAAGCTCTTCGATTTTCGAAAACGGGTCGAGTTCAATCTGCCGAAGTACCGCCTCGGAATCCAATCGAGTAGAAGCCTTACGGCGCAGCAGCCGATCAAGATTACCTTTCCCGGGGGAAGCGTCTATACCTCCAAGATCGTGGAAAACATGCGGAAGTATCTCGCGATTGCCTATCCGAAGGGTAAGCCGCTGCCGATGGGCTTTAGTTGGCAGGGACAGAAGATAGACGTCTATTTTTGGCGTATGGAGGACGCAGGGTACTACTTCGAGTCCAAGGTAATCGGCGACTACATGGAACGGCAGTTTCCCATCCTTCACATCACCCATTCGGATCAGCTTGTCCGGACCCAGAAACGAAAGTCGGTTCGAGCACAGTTGGATACCTCGGGGATGGTGATTCCGCTCCAGTCCGTGCAGCATGCCAACGAGGACTGGGAAACCACCGGGGGCTTCCGTTGTAAGATGGTCGACATTTCCGAAGACGGGGCCGCGGTTATCGTCGGTGGCCGGGCGAAACCCGGAATGCCCGTAAAAATACAGACGGAGATCGATTCGGAAGAGATCGTCATGTGCGGCACGATCCGGGGCGTTACCTTTAAGCAGAGCAAGAATCTGAGCATTCTCCACATACAGGCGGTGGATCCGAGCCCGACGATGAAGAACCGCATCCTCACCTTTGTCTACGGAATCTTCAAGGACTCGGAACGGAGCCGCCCAACCCGCACCGCTTCAGCTTCCGCCTAATTTTGTCCATTATCGTTGAATACTCAGGCAAAACAAGGTAGTATAAGTAGGCACAGGGGGAATACGCATGAACACGCGGCGAATCATCGCTTTTTTGCTCATACTGCTCCTTTCCGGCCTCGCCGTCGCTCAGGAAACGAACCGGCGCCTCGAGGCCTTTCAGGAGAATTTTCGGGAGGGCTCCCAGCCCATCAAGCTTCAGATTCTGCAGCAGGCCGAGGAGCTTCCACCGGAAGAGATGGGGCCCCTCTACGGGCAAGCGCTGGAGTACGTTCTTAGTAACTCCCCGAGTCTCGCCGGCGATGCAATCCTCCAAGAGATCACCGCGCTTACCGTCGACGGCATCGTCGCTTCCAATCACACCGACTCCTTGGAAAACCTCTGGCTCCTCTTCGAGGAGTACAGGGATATCCAGGCCCGGCAGCGCATCCTTTCCGCCCTCGCGGAAGTCGGTCAAGGTGATGAGCAAACGGTCTTCTTTATCAACGGCTGGGTTCAGGCGCAGAATAACCTCAAGCGGGCAGGCACCGTTCCGGACCTTCAGGTGATGCTCGCCGCCGTCGAGGCCATTAACGAGCTGGGCGATCCGACCTCCTCGCCGGTTCTCGTGGACACGATCCTGGTCCAGCATTCGGCGCGGATTTCGCAAGCCGCCCGGGAGGGACTATTTGCTCTCGAGACGGATCCCGTAGCTCAGGCGAACGAGATGATCGCCGACCGGAACGCCCAGGAAAAGACGCCGGTTCTAGATTTCTTTCTGTCGGCGGAAGAGCTCTCCGAAGAGCAGCGTGCGGAGATCGCCCTCAGTACCCTCCAAGACGCCCTTTCGATTACCACCCGGAGCGTGGTAGTCGTCCGGGAGCTCCGGCAGGTGCGTTACCGGGCGGTCGACTACCTAAGGGAGCAGGAGTATCCTCCGGCGTCCACGGCGCTCATCGACCATTTTAACGATATCTTTTTGGCCTTCGATCGAGGGCAGGTGCGCAAAGTGTACGTCCTCGACGCCATTGCGGCCCTCGGGACCGTTGGCACCGAAGAGGCTGCGGCCCGGTTGTCGGAGTTTCTCGATCTATTGAACACCTACACCGAAAACGACCGACCCTACGATACCGAGATTACCATGGCGACCATTCTGAACCTCGAGCAGCTCGGCCATGCGGTCGCCTACGACTCGCTTTTCTACGCGTCGCTTCTCGACTACCCGGCGCAGGTTAAGAGCGCAGCCCGAGAAGCCATGGCGGCTATTCAATAGTGGCTACGAGGCTCCTCGGGCGGAGCTTCGTGGCTTTTACCCCCTTTCTTCTCGCTTTCGTTGCCGCACTGGGGTTCTATCTTCCGTTACCGATCGAGTTCCTTTTCGGGTGTGCCCTCGTCTCAGCGGGGCTCGGGGTCGCGCTCTTTCCGGCGCTTTCCGGCACCTCGAACAGCGCCTCCGTGTTTCTTCTAGTCTCCGCGGTTTTCTTCTTTATGGGGGCGCTTTCGGCGAACCTCGCCGGGGCGGTTCCTTTTTTGCCCTCCGGCGCCGGCGGCGGCACCACGACGGTCACCGGGAGAACCCTGCGGGACGCCGTGGAAACATCTTCCGGACTCTATCGCGTTCCCGTCCGCCTCGAAAGCGTAACGATCGGCGACGGGGCGGGACTTAGAAGGGGGAAGCAGAGTTGGCCCGGCCGGGGCACCCTTCTCTTTCGCCGGGTCGACGCCACGGATACGCTCTTTGGCGCGCCGCCTCTCTTCTGGGGGGACCATTTCTCCGCAGCCGGATCGCTCTGGTGTCCCGACGACTCCGACTCCTGTCTCTTTCTGGCCGACCGCGTGGTTCCGAGGGAGGCCGGGTCTCGGGCCCTGCTTCTCGAGGCCCGAAGGGGAGCACGGCGGGAAATCGGCGTGGCCCTCGGGCGCCTTCCCGGCGGGGTACGGCCGCTAACCGGCGCGCTTGTTCTCGGAGACAGGGGCTTTCTCGGGTCCGAGGTAGTAGACCGCTTCCGGGGTGCCGGGTTAAGCCATATCCTCGCCTTGTCTGGGATGCACCTTGGAATAGTCGCCGGTAGCGTAGCGCTTGCCTTCCGGAAGGGCATCGGAAAGCGGGGCGGGGCTATTGCGGGTATCGTCGTCGCCTGGGGCTACGTTCTGTTGGTCGGTCCCGGGGCTTCGCTCCTCCGGTCGGCCGTCATGTTTAGCATCTGGGGATTGTTCCGACTGAGAGGACGGCGGGAGCATCCGCTGAACGTCCTCGGCTACAGTTTTCTGGTATTCATTCTCCTCCGGCCCGAGGCGACCCGGGAAATCGGCTTTTCGTTTTCCTATCTCGCGCTGGTGGGGCTTCTCGTCGTCGGGGTACCCCTGGGTCGCTTCCTCCAACGGTGGCTCCCGGCGCCGGTGGCGGTGCCCCTCGGCGCATCCGCCGGGGCCTTTCTCGCGACCGCTCCCCTCTCCCTTGCCCTCTTCGGTTTCGCCGCTCCGATAGGGATTCCGGCGTCGGTTGTGGCGGCTCCCCTGGTGATTGTCGCCCTCTGGACCGGGATGGTCCTCCTAACCGGCTCCCTTTTCGGCGCCCTGATTCTTCCGGTCTATTGGTTGGCCCTCCGGTCCCACCGGCTCTTTCTGTGGATAGTGGGCCTCAGCGCCGAAGTGCCCGGGGTGTCACTTCCGGCGGCCGGCGCCGCCCTCTGGGGACTCGCGCTTGTTCCGCTGTTGACGGCGGCGATCGGTGGGGTGATTCGCCTCCTCCGGGTCGAAGCTCGGCGGCGCCGGCTGGAGGAGGAGCTGTTCCTTGCCTGAGAGACCCGAACCCCACTCCGTCCGGAGGCTCTTGGAAGCCCTTGGTGTCGGCGCCAAGAAGCGCTGGGGACAGAACTTCTTGTCAAACCCGGACACCGCCAGGCGCATCGTGGAGCTCGGGGACCTCGGTTCCGGGGACATCGTCTGGGAGATCGGTCCGGGGCTCGGTATTCTTACCGAACGGTTGCTTGCCGCCGGCGCAGAGGTGGTCGCCTTCGAAATAGACTGGGGACTCGTCGCGTACCTCCGGGAGCGGTTCTCCGGGACCCGGCTGACCGTCGTCCCTGGGGATGCCGTCAAGGAGCTTCCGAACGCCCTAGACGCCCACGGCGCCCCGAGCCGGCTTATTTCGAACCTTCCCTACCGGAGCGCCGCAACCATCCTCGGGCGCCTGGTCGAGGGGGCGGTCTGGATTCCTCTCCAGGTAGTCACGGTGCAACGAGAGGTCGCGGAGCGGATGTTGGCAGCCCCGGGGACGAAGGACTATTCGAGCTTCACGGTCCTGATGCAGAGCGGGTACGAGATACGCCGGGAGATGCAGCTGCCCCCGGGGGTGTTTTATCCCGTTCCGGAGGTCGACTCGACGGTCCTTCGGCTTCGGCTCAAGGCAGGCCCACCGGACGACCCGGAAGCCCTCTCGCGTCTCTGTCGCGCCGCCTTTGCCGCCCGACGAAAAACCATCAAGAACAATCTGCTATCGGCGCCCTTCGGAGATGGCCGGGGAAGGCAGGAGGTTCTCGATGCGTTGGAAGAGCTCAGGATAAGTCCGGAGGTCCGGGCGGAGCGTCTCTCGGTGGAGCAGATGATCGCCCTCGCGCGACGCCTCGGCGGAGCCCTTTCGGGCCCCGGATCGCCTTAGATTCCCGGATCGCCTTAGATTCCCAGATCCGAGAGAACCGCGTCGACCTGCTTCCGGAGTTCCGGTGAAAGCGGGGTAAGGGGTAGCCGATACGACTCCGTCAGATGGCCGGCCCTGGCCATCGCGTACTTGATGGGAATCGGATTGGTGTCGATAAAGAGCGCCCGGAAGAAGGGGAGGAGCCGATAGTGCTCCGTCACGGCCTCTTCGGTCCTGCCCTCGATTCCCGCCTCGATCAGACGCTGCATTCTCCCGGGGAGCAGGTTGCTCGCCACCGAGATAACACCCCGGGCTCCCATCAAGGTAACCGGAAGGGCAAAATTGTCGTCCCCCGAAAGAACGTCGAAGTCGTCGGGAACACCGGCGATAGTATCCATAAACTGAGGGAGGCTCCCGGCGGCCTCCTTGACCGCTTGGATGCCGGGATGCTCGGCGAGGCGGATTATCGTCGAGGTATCGATGTTTCTTCCGGTTCTTCCGGGGATGTTATAGACGATAACCGGCAGGCCCCCTTCGTCCGCTACCTTGGTGAAATGCTGATAGAGGCCTTCTTGATTGGGCTTGTTGTAGTAGGGGGCAACCTGGAGGGTGGCGTCGGCGCCGATTTCCTTTGCCCGGCGGGTCATGTCGACCGCCTCGGAGGTCGAGTTGCTCCCGGTTCCGGCGATTACCGGTACCCGCCCCCTGGTCTCCTCGACGACGATCCGGATGACGTCTATGTTCTCGTCGTGACTCACCGTGGGGCTCTCTCCGGTGGTTCCCATCGGGACGATCCCGGCGATACCCTCGTCAATTTGAAAGTTCACGAGCCGGCGGAGCGATTCTTCGTCTATCGCCCCGTCCTTTCTAAAGGGAGTCACCAACGCGGTAAAGGCACCCTGAAACATCACACACCTCCTTTGGTAAGGTCATCAAAGAGATCGTCGATCGAATAGAAACCGCTCTTGCCGGCGATCCACTCTGCGGCAACGACGGCTCCGGAAGCGAACCCGGACCGGTTCCGCGCCCGGTGTACGAGCTCGATGGAATCCGCCGGAGAGTCAAACACCACGTGGTGCTCGCCGGGGTTTGCTCCCCCTCGGGTCGAGCTTACGTGAAGCTCCTCGGGCTCTATTCTCCGGTGGGCGGTCTCGGTGAGTATGCGCTTCTTCCGGCTAACGCCCTCGAGAACGCGCTCCGCGAGAGAGAGGGCGGTCCCGGAGGGGCTATCGGCCTTTTGCCCGTGGTGGGTCTCGTGGATGTAGACGTCGTAGCCGTCGAAGGGCGCAGCCAAGCGGGAGGCATACGAGGCCATGCGGAAAAGCAACTGGGCGCCGATCGAAAAGTTGGATGCCCAGATGAGGGACGCCCCGGCATCTTCCACGACGCGACGGACCTCGTCCCGCAGCTCGTCCCACCCTGTCGTTCCGACGACGGCAGGGAGACCCCGCTCCGCGTAGAAGCGAACGCGGTCGACGATGCCTTCCCGGAGGGCGAAATCGATTACGGCCTCTGCCCCGGCGGCATCCTGGGGTCCTCCGGCGGCCGCATAGGCCTCGAGGCTCGGATAGTCGGCCCCCGGAGCAGCCGGATCGATCTTTCCGAGGATTATGTGGTTCCGTTCGAGGGCCACCGCCTCGATTTCGTGGCCCATCCGCCCGTAGCCGGAAAGGAGAAATCGCATCCTACGCTCCCTGGCAGAGGGTGACTGCGGCGGTGGTTACAATGTCCTCGACGGAGCATCCCCGGGATAGGTCGCTGACGGGTTTCGCGAAGCCCTGGAGGAAGGGACCAAAGGCTTCGGCATTTGCCAGCCTCTGGACCAGCTTATACCCGATATTGCCGGCCCCGAGGTCCGGAAAGACCAGGACATTCGCTTTTCCCGCCACCGAAGAGCCGGGGGCCTTCTTCTCGCCGACCGATGGAACGAGCGCGGCGTCCGCCTGAAGCTCACCGTCGACCAACAGATCGGGTTTTCGCTCCTTCACGATCCTTAACGCTTCGGTGACCTTGTCGATATCCGGATGATCCGCCGAGCCCTTCGTCGAGAAGGAGAGCATCGCGACGATAGGTTCTATCTGAAGGAAGGCTCGGCAGGACTGAGCTGCCGCCAAGGCGATCTCCGCGAGCTGCTCCGCATCCGGATCCGGGATGGTCGCACAGTCGGAAAAGATCATCGAGCCGTCGCTCCCCCACTTCTTATCCGGGACCTGCATGACGAAGCAGGAGGAAGCGTACTTGGTGCCCTCGGCGGTACCGACTATCTGAATCGCCGCCCGGAGGACGTTCGCGGTGGCGTTGTCCGCCCCGGCGACCATGGCGTCGGCGGCTCCCTTGCGTACCATCATCGCGCCGAAGTAAAGCGGGTCGGCCATCGCCTCGGCAGCCTTTTCCTGGGTCATGCCCTTGTGCTTTCGAAGCTCGACGAAGGTCGCGACGTAGTCGTCCCAGACCTCGGAGGACGTCGGGTCCGTTATGTCGACCCCCGAAAGGTCGATTCGTTTCTCTTCGGCGACCGCCTTCACGTCGTCGGGTCTTCCCACGAGGGTGACCGCCCCGACAAGCTTGTCGTCCAAGAGGCGGCGGGCCGCCTCGACGGTTCTCGGCTCGGTTCCCTCCGGGAGCACCAGCTTTCCCTTCAGCTCCCGGGCTTTTGCTTTCATTCTTTCTTCAAAGGTCATCGTTCCTCCCTCATCAGAGCATAGCAAGTTTGATATGCTGGGTCCATGCGAATCGGTGTCTACGGACTCGGGCGTTTCGGAAGCCTCTGGGCATCTCTCCTCTCTCGGCAGCACGAGGTTCTGGCGTACAATCGGTCGCCCGAGCGGCCGACTCCCGAAGGAGTCCGGCGGGTCGAGCGGGAGGAGCTTGGAAGCTGCGACGGGGTGTTTCTCTGCACCGCGATTTCCGCCGTCGAGGCGACCTGCCGGGATCTCCTTCCGGTGCTCCGGCCGAAGCAGGTTGTCCTCGATACCTGCTCGGTAAAGAGCTATCCTCTCGAAACGATGGACCGGATTCTCCCGGAGACTTTAGAGACGGTGGGAACCCACCCGATGTTCGGGCCGGATTCGGTCTCCGACGGTTACGGAGGGCTCCCGACGGTCATTTCGCCGGGGCGGTGCACCTCGAAAACGGTGGAAACCTGGCGGACGCTTCTCGAGGGCCTCGGCCTCCGGGTCATTCCGATGAGCGCCGAAGCCCACGACCGGGAAGCCGCCTACACCCAGGGCATTACCCACTTCGTCGGGAGGCTTCTCGATTCCCTCAACGTCCGGCCGAGCAGCATCGCGACCCTCGGTTACCAGAAGATTCTCGAAGTGGTGGAACAAACCTGCAACGACCCGTACCAGCTCTTTGTCGATCTTCAGCGGTACAACCCGTATACGTCCCGGATGCGCCGGGATCTGAGGGCCGGCTTCGATCAACTCCTCTCCGAACTTGACAGCGCAACCCCGGATGAGTAGCCTTTTGCCAGATGCCGGACCCGCGCTTACGCACTATAGACGAAGAAGATATAGAGACTATCGTCGCAGAAGACGTTCATTTTGACGGGGAACTTGCCTTCGACAAGAGTCTTATCGTAAAGGGCCGTCTTGAGGGAACTATTTCCTCTTCAGGCGACCTCTTTGTCAACGAAGGCGCTTCTGTGGACGCCACCATTAAGGCTGCCTTGATCTCCGTTCGTGGGGCGGTTCAGGGGCAGTTGATCGCCCGGGAGCGGATCGAGCTCTTCTCCTCGGCGGTCGTCAAGGGGACCCTCGAGGCGCCCGATCTTATCGTCCAGAGCGGCTGCAGCTTGAACGGCGAATGCCGAATGCCCGCCGCAGGGGGAAAGCGCTGATGCTTCGCATTTCGACCTCCCGCGCGGTGCTGTTATCCTCCCTCGTACTGTTGCTCTGTCTCCCGACGGTTGCCCCGGCGCAGGAAGAGGCCGACGCCCTCGCCTTGTACCGCCAGGGTCGCTACAACGAGGCCGTCGCCGTCACGCTTCAAGAAATCGAGGCGATGCCCCGTAACATGGACTCCTACACCGTTCTCGGATGGAGCCTCCTGGCCCTCGGCCGGTACCAAGACGCCCTCGAGTACGGCCTCCGGGCCCTGGAGATTTCCCGGTTCGATGTGCGGGTCATCGGCATCGTAGGAGAGGCACATTACAACCTCGGAAACTACCTCCAGGCCCTCGACTATTTCGAGGAGTACGTGGCCATCGCCCCGACGGGGACGCTGATCGACGCGGTCTACTTCTTTATGGGAGAGATCTTTCTTCGTTTCGAAGAGTACAATCACGCCGATATCGCGTTTTCCGCGGCGGTGTTCCACGAAGCGAACAACCCGCAGTGGTGGGCCCGCCTCGGCTTTGCCCGGGAGCAGGCCCTACGCTTGGAGAGCGCCCTAGAGGCGTACAACCGGGCGCTTCAGCTCAACCCGAACCTCGGGGACGCAGTTCGGGGAGTGGAGCGGGTCAACGAGGCGCTTTCGGGATAACCGGCCGGTCGCCGGCAACCTAAGGACAACATTCATGCAACTTACCCAAGAGATAGAGCGGAGGCGCACCTTCGCCATTATCAGTCACCCGGATGCCGGGAAGACCACGCTTACCGAAAAGCTCCTGCTCTTCGGGGGCGGGATTCGAGAGGCCGGCGCCGTACGGTCGAACAAGATCCGCCGGTCGGCGACCTCCGACTTTATGGAGATCGAGCGACAGCGGGGAATATCGGTGGCGACCGCGGTTATGACGATGGAATACAACGGCTACCTCATCAATATTCTCGACACGCCGGGACACAAGGACTTCGCCGAGGATACGTTCCGGACCCTGACCGCCGCGGACAGCGTCATTCTGGTTGTCGACTCGGTCAAGGGTGTCGAGGAGCAGACCGAGCGGCTGATGGAAGTCTGCCGGATGCGGCACACACCGGTTATCGTCTTTATTAACAAGATGGACCGGGAAGGACGTCCGTCGTTGGAGCTTCTCGACGAGCTCGAAGAGAAGCTCGACATCAAGGTGCGTCCCTTGAGCTGGCCCATCGGGATGGGGCAGGCCTTCAAGGGCGTCTATAACCTCCACGATTCCGACCTCTATCTCTTCCGTCCCGGAAAGACCGTCGTGGACGACGACCGGCTCCATATTTCGGGGCTTACGGATCCCGAGCTCGACAGGCAGCTCGGAAGCGACGCAAGCCGGCTCCGGGAAGACGTCGACCTCGTCGAGGGTGTCTATGAGCCCTTCTCGATCGAAGAGTACCGGGCGGGACGCCTTGCCCCGGTCTTTTTCGGGAGCGCGCTGAATAACTTCGGCGTTCGGGAGCTCTTGGAGACGTTTCTGAGTATCGCCCCTTCGCCGGTTCCCCGGAAGGCCCACGACCCGGAGCGCCGGGAGCGCTTTGTCGCCGCCGACGAGGAGCGCTTTAGCGGGTTTATCTTTAAGATCCACGCGAATCTCGATCCGAGACACCGGGACCGGATTGCCTTTCTCCGGGTCTGCTCGGGAAAGTTCCAGCGCGACAAGGCGTTCCTCCACGTCCCCGCCGGCAAGAGTGTCCGGTTCACGACTCCCTATAGCTTTATGGCCCAGCGGAAGAGCGTTATCGACGAAGCGTATCCCGGAGACGTCGTAGGGCTTTACGATCGGGGAGACCTGAAGATCGGAGACACCGTTACCGAGGGCGAGAGAATTACCTTCGCCGGTATCCCGAGCTTTTCGCCGGAGATCTTCAAAGAGGTCGTGAGCACGGACCCCATGCGCTCCAAGCAGCTCGACAAGGGACTAACCCACCTGATGGAGGAGGGGCTAGCGCAGCTTTTCGTGCAGCATCAGGGGCGCCGGAAGATCGTCGGTACCGTAGGAGCGCTCCAGTACGAGGTTATCCAGTATCGCCTGACGAACGAGTACGGCGCCGCCTGTCGTTTCGAGATGCTTCCCTACAGCCGGGCCTGTTGGATCGCGTCGGATAATGCCGGCGCTCTCAAGGACTTTATCAAGTACCGGGAAGACCAAATCGCCTACGATAAGGAAGGTAAACCGGTCTACCTCGCCGAGTCCGAGTGGATGCTGCGGTCGGTCCGGGAGCGATTCCCCGGGATTGCCTTCTATTTTACCTCGGAGTGGGAAACCCAAGGATCCGAGCCGGTTGCCGGGGCAGCCTCCCGACCGGCATAGGGGGGATGTACAAAGAGGCTTGGGTATCAGACCCTCTCCTGATATAGTCTCCCCTTGTGATAGCCCGTGTCCTACGACTCCTGCCGGAGCATCTCTACCCATCGGAAGAGTGGGCCATTGTCGAGACGGCGTTTTCCACCGATTGGATGGGAAACGCCGAGACCATCTTCTCCCTGTCCAACGGGTTCTTGGGTATTCGCGGCATCTTCGAGGAGGGGCGGCCGTCCATCGAGGCGGCGACCTTCTGTAACGGTTTCCACGAAACCTGGCCCATCGTCCACGCCGAGGAGGCCTTCGGCTTTGCCCGGACCGGGCAAACCATCGTCAACGTTCCGGACGCCACCCTCCTAAAGCTCTACGTTGCCGACGAGCCTCTCTACCTGCCGACGGCAAGGCTTACCGAGTACAGGCGCACCCTCGACTTTCGAGAGGGGATCCTTCGGCGCGAGATGAATTGGTCCTCGCCGTCGGGGCGACAGGTTCGGATATCAACGCGGCGGCTCGTGTCCTTCGAACACCGCCATCTTGCGGCGATTACCTACGAGGTGACCGTCGACCGGGACGCCCCTGTCGTGCTTTCGTCCCAGCTTCTCAATCGTCAGGACAGCTACGCGATCGACGAGCCGGCGCCTCGGAACGGAAACGAGGATCCACGGCGGGCGAGGGCGTTCTCCGGTCGTGTCTTGAACGCAAGGAATCACCTTGACGTCAATCACCGGATCGTCACCGGCTATCGGACGTCCCGGTCCAAGATGAGTCTGGGGTGCGGCATCGATCATGTCGTCGACACCGAAAACCCCTGGTTTTCGGACCACAGTTGGAGCGAGGATCTCGGGAAGGTCGTCTTTACCATCGAAGCCAAAGCCGGGGTGCCGATTCGCATTACCAAGTACGCTACGTACCACACCTCCCGGTCGGTCCCGCCGATCGAGCTCGTGGATCGGTGCACCCGGACCCTCGACCGGGCGGTCCGGGACGGATACCAATCCCTCGCCGACGCCCAGAGAGTTTTTCTCGACGACTTCTGGCCCCGGGCGGACGTTTTCGTCGACGCGGAGTCACGGATCCAGCAGGCGATACGGTGGAACATCTTCCAAATTCTTCAAGCCTCCGCCCGGGCGGAGACGACCGGAATTCCCGCGAAGGGGCTGACCGGGCAGGCCTACGAAGGGCACTACTTCTGGGACACCGAGGTCTACGTTGCCCCTTTCCTTACCTACACGACCCCCCGGATTACCCGAAACCTTCTGCGGTTTCGACATTCTATGCTCGACGACGCCCGGGCCCGGGCCCAGGAGCTGTCTGAAGAGGGAGCACTTTTTCCCTGGCGGACTATAAACGGCGAGGAAGCGTCTTCCTACTACGCCGCAGGGACGGCTCAGTACCACATAAACGCCGACATTGCCTACGCGATAAAGCGCTACGTGGATGTGCGGGGGGATCGAGAGATTCTCGCCGAAGTAGGTGCGGAGATTCTGGTCGAGACCGCTCGGATGTGGGCCAGCCTCGGATTCTTGAGTCCGGATACCGGGAAGTTCCATATTCACGGAGTAACGGGTCCCGACGAATACACCACCGTCGTCAACGACAATACTTACACCAATCTGATGGCCCGGATGAACCTCCGGTTTGCCGCAGAGGTCGTGCCCTGGATTCAGGAGCATCGGCCCGAGGCGTATCAGCACCTGGTTCACGAGACCGGCCTGCGTCCGAAGGAGGTCGAGAATTGGAAACGGGCGGCCGAGGCCATGTACATTCCCTACGACCCGGAACGGGGCATCAATCCACAGGACGACAACTTCCTCGAAAAGGAGGTCTGGGATTTCCGCAATACCCCGGTCCACAACTACCCGCTGTTGCTCCACTACCATCCCTTGATCATCTACCGGCACCAGGTCATAAAGCAGGCCGACGTAGTCCTTGCCCTGGTTCTCCTCGGGAACGAGTTTACCGAGGAGCAGAAGCGTAAGAACTTCGAATACTACGACCCGCTGACCACCGGCGACTCCTCCCTCTCCGCCTGCGTTCAAGCGATTCTGGCGGCGGAGATCGGGTACGAGCAGAAGGCCCTCGAGTACTTCCAGTATGCGCTGTTGATGGATCTAGCCGACGTCGGGGGTAACGTCGTCGACGGTGCCCACGTTGCTTCCACCGGCGGGGTCTGGATGAGCCTGACCTACGGGTTCGGAGGCATGCGGGACTTCGACGGAAAGCTCTCCTTCGATCCCCGGCTCCCGAAGGTCTGGGGGCGCTTGCGGTTTCCCCTGCGGTTCCACGAGAGCCGCCTCCTGGTAGACCTGACCCACGAGAGCTTTACCTTTACCGTTACCGACGGTGAGCCGCTATCGATCGAAGTCCGGGGAGAGAGGCTCGATCTCGAGCCCGGAAAGCCCACCGCCGTTTCCGCCGGTCCATAGCATTCCGCAGGCCGCGCCGATGTCCTCTCCCCGGGAGCGTCGTACAAACGTTCTTAGGCCACGGTCGCGCAGCTTTTGCTGAAACTCGGTTACCGCGGCGGGGCAGGGGGGCCGGAGGTCGAGGGCCGAAGGGCCGGGTCCCGGCGGCTCTATCGTTCTTTGGGCTACCCCGACCGGCCCGGTGTCGATCGGGTGATAGGGGATCACATTGACGCGTACGGAGAGCCCGGTAAGCAGGCGGACGACGGCCTCGGCGTGGTCCGGGGTATCGTTGAGGCCGGAAAAGAGCGTGTACTCCATCGAGAGCTTCCGCTGCGTGTCTTCCCTTCGCCGGCGGATCAGGGCAATCGTCTTCCCAAGAGGGTGAGACGCCTCCACCGGCATCAATAGCCGGCGCTCCTCGGGAAAGGGGGAGTGGAGACTAACCGCCAGGTTGACCTTGGTCGCCTCGAGAAAGGTCTCGAGGGCCGGGTGGATCCCGACCGTGGAAACGGTAATCCGGCGGGAGCTCAACCCGATGCCCTCCGGGTCGGTCAAGAGCTCTAGGGCCCGGAGGGTTGCCTCTAGGTTGTCGAGGGGCTCTCCCATCCCCATAAAGACGACGTTGGTTACCTTCTCTCGCTCCGGAAGGCTTAGGAATTGATTCAAGATGTCCCCGGGACCCAGGTTTCCGTGAAACCCCTGCTTTCCGGTCCGGCAGAACAAACAGCCCCGGCGGCAGCCTACCTGGGTGGAGACGCAGAGGGTCAGCCGCTCGCCTTCGGGGATCAGGGCCGCCTCTACGGCTCCGGACCGGGCCGTCGCCGGAAACCCGGTGGCCGGAGACTCGGCCACGGGATACAGGTACTTCCGGGTGCCGTCGGAGGAAACCGAAACGGACCGGGGCTCCCGGCGTCCCATGACAAATCGCTCGGCGAGGGCCCGGCGGAAGCCCTTCGGGACGTTGGTCATCTCCTCGAAGTCGGCGGCCTTCTTCGCGTAGATCCACCCGTAGAGCTGATTTCCCCGAAAGGGAGCTTCCCCGAGATCCACCGCGAGGGCACGAAGCTCAGAGAGGGAGAGTCCGAGGAGGAGAGAATGAGGGCCGGCGGAGCCGGTGCAGCGCGCAACGTTTGGAAATCTTAGGGGACTGGGTTTCACCGGCTAAGTGTACTCCGGCGCAGGGAGCACCGGAAAGCCGTGGTATACTTAAAGGGTATGGGGCCCGGCGCCGATAGGATAAGTGAATGAGTAGGCTCGGTCGAGGGATGCTCCTGGCGCTCGCGGCGCTGAGCATTCTCGGGTGTGAACAGGTATTCTCTACGAACCTCTTTTCCGGGTTGGACCGTGACCCGTCCAAGCTCTCGCTGGACCAGCAGATCGTCTACGCGCAAAGCGCCCTCGCCTCCGGAGACACCGGAAAGATGGCGAAGGCCTACGACGCGCTGTCTGATTCGATCGAAGGGACCGACGACGCGGAGCTGAACCTTCTGGCGGCGGACCTGGCGCTCGGGGCGTCGGACCTGCAAGGCGTCTTCGACGAGATCGTCGAAGTGGCTCTCGGGGAGGAGACCGATCTCTCGAACCAGGATGACCTTGCGGCGGGCCTCGACGGCTCCCTCGGAGACGTTGACTACGGTTACGTCGCCGAGGCCCAGGCCCAAGTCGACGCTGCGGTCGCTAACGGCGGTGCGGTGAGCGAGGAGCAGTATCTCTTGGTGACGGTCGGATTGATCATGCAGGCAGCCGACGGTGAGGGAAGCGTGTCGGACCTGAACGACGGTAACACGGCCGCCATAGAAGCCTGGGTGACCGCCGCCAACGATGATCTGGAAGCCCGAGGCGAGAGTAGCGACTACCTGACGGACCTAGAGAGCTTCTTGACCGGCCTATAGTTCCAAAAGGGGCCGCTGGTGAACCGTCGTACATTCTTGGCACTCGCACTCGTCTTATCCGGAGCCTTCTCTCTCGGGGCCTCGGAAATCCTTCCCGACGACAACGTCTTCGTCCCGGCGCCCCGGACAGCCGCGGTGGGGGGCGTGCATGCCGCCCAGGCCGACGACACCACCTCGCTCTTTTCCAATCCGGCGGCGTTCCGGTCGGTAGAGCCGGAGTTTAAGGCGGCGGAGCTCGCCTTCGGGGTCACCGGACCGGTCTTTACCGTCTCGAGCATCGTCCTCGAGGGTATGAGCTCCGACATAGACGACGTTATTACCTCGCCGGATGTCAACAACCTGCTCCAGAGCCTTTACGCCGGCTTCTCTCTTGTCGGACCCCTTTCCTTTGCCTACGTCGGAGAAGGGCTCGGATTCGGGGTGACCGCCTCCAACGGCGTCGTCGCGGAAGGAACCGGGGCGAGCGTATTGGACTTTAACATCTACCAGCGACTGCTGATCAGCGGAGGGTACGCCGCCCGGATTCCCACTCCCGGGGAGATGCCCGGGGAGCTCGACGCCGGTTTTCTCTTCAAAGGGTTTGTAACCGGCCGCTCGGGGTTCTCGACGGGGATTCTCGACCTCCCGGATACCCTCGGTAGCATCGGGCCGGGGACTATCCTCGACGAGCCCTTCGACTTGATAACCGGCGTCGGTATCGATGTCGGAACCCGGTACGCGCCGAACCAGATCTGGGCCTTTGGATTGACCGTTCAGAACCTCTTGGCGCCGGCGGTTATAAACCAGTACTCGAGTCTCCGAGGGTTTCTCGAGAACGAGCAGCCGGTGGCCCGGCCCGCAGCCCGCATTCCGCAGAACGTTTCGGTCGGAGTCGAATACACGCCACCGCTGTCTCCGGGCTTTGCCCGTCACGTTTCCGACTGGCGGCTCTACTTCGACTACCGCGACATAATCGATTTCTGGGCTGCACCTGAAACCTCGGAGAACATTCTCTTGAAGTTCTCCCTAGGGAGCGAGCTCACGATGCTTCAGGTGCTCTCGATTCGTCTCGGCTTCGCCCGGGGCTTGCCCGCTGCGGGGTTTGGTCTCGACTTGACACGTTTTACCTTCAGTGCTGCAATGTTCGGCACGGAATTGACGACGGAGCCGGGCTTCAAGTCAGTTTACAATCTGCTTATCGGAGTTACCTTTACCCTCTAGGCGCTAATCGGTACTCTTAAGCGAAACAGATCTCCGGGCCGCTAGCTCAGTTGGTAGAGCAACAGCCTTTTAAGCTGTGGGTCACAGGTTCGATCCCTGTGCGGCTCATCGTTCCGGGCCTCCCGTGTCAGGCTCTATGGTAGCTCGTGGAGGCGATTCGCGTGCTCCGCCGCGGAGAAATGCCGGTCGTAGTTCGTCTTGTTAAACCAGGTCAGGTAATCCTCCGTCGGCCGGGTACGTTCCTCGAGCTTGTTCCAGACATCCTCCGGAAGGTCCCAGTCGGCGTGCTCCATGTTCTCAGTGAGCTGGGAGGTGGTGCGGACGCCGAGAATCACCGAAGTGACGAAGGGGCGTCTCAGGGGCCAGCCGATGGCAAGCTTCGGCATCGGCAGACCGGTCTCCGCCGCGACGGCCTCGACGACCGCGGCGGTTTCGAGCCCCTTCGGATGCCAGAACCGGGGGCCGTCCACCTTGCTCCGATAGGAGAGTCGACTTCCTTCCTCCGGCTTCTCCTGGTTCTTGTACTTTCCGGTCAAGAGACCACCCCCGAGGGGGCTGTAGCAGAAGATGCCGACTCCGCCGTCTACAGCCGCAGGGATAATCTCCCGTTCCGGCTCCCGGTGGACCAGGTTGTAGAGGTACTGCCCGGCGGTCAGTTTTTCGTACCCTCGCTTGTCGGCGACTCCGTTGAGCTTGGCGATATGCCAGCCGAACATGTTGCTGCACCCGACGTACCGGATCTTTCCGGCTGAGACCAGGTCGTCGAGGGCTCGCATGGTCTCGTCGAAGGGCGTTACGGGATCCGGCCCGTGGATGTAGTAGAGGTCGATATAGTCGGTTCCCATCCGCTTCAGGCTGGCCTCAACGGACTTGATCAGGTGTTTCTTCGAGCTCCCGAAATTGTTCGGGTCGAGGCTCCGGGGGAAGTAAGACTTCGACGCGATCAGCACATCGTCCCGGGAGATCTGTGGCAGAAAGGAGCCGATTATCTCCTCCGAGGTGCCTCCGGCGTAGACGTCGGCGGTGTCGAGCATGTTGCCCCCGTTGTCGAGATACGCCTTCATTACAGAGTGGGATTCTTTTTGATCGCATCCCCAGTCCGGTGCGCCGAAGGTCATCGTTCCCAGGGTAAGGCGGGAAACCAAGAGGCCGCTATCCCCCATGTATCGGTACTTCATGTCTCTAAGCATAACCGATCCGAAGGGGATTGCAACCGCGGGAAGCGACGGGGCTATCCGCCGAAGGTGTCCTCCGTTATGACAAGGCTCCTCTCTTCTCCGTTGACGGCGACGTCTGCCTCGAGGACGTCGCTATCGAAGCTCTCGATCGTGTACTGAAGGGTCTGTACCGGACCTCCTTCGAGGACCAGGTCGCAGTCCATACCGTCACCGTTGTTCCTCGCGGTACCGGAAA
>JBKHCS010000175.1:0-4479 GCA_046541715.1 Spirochaetaceae bacterium | reverse complement strand
TCCCGGGGACTATTCCTCCGGGAGAGTCCCGGGATACTCCGTTACGGCTAATCCTGAACACGGATCTCTTCGAGGTAGAGGAGGACCTCCCGATACAGGCGTCGATGTCGGTTAGAGCAACGGCGGGATCCACGCAGCACAGCACCGAGCGCAGCCAGGCCTTCACCCTCCACCGTCGAACCGCCCTGAACTGGATAGAGACCGAGTGTCTCGGAGCCTTCATCACACCCAATGAGTCCATCATCAGCCGATTCGGGAGAGCCGAGGAAGCTTTAAAGAGCTTTGAGGCCGCCTTGACGCCGGCCGCGGGAGGGAAGCCGTCGGCCATGTCGATATCGTCAACCGCCGGGCACCGGCCCTTGCGCGGCGTTACGCGATTGCCGGCCGGGACGACGGAACCCGGGCCTCCGGCGGTTTTGACCCGGCTGCCGCAGCGCTTCCCATAGACGAGAGTGAGCTCTAGGGGTGCGGCAGCAGATACCGACTAACGATGCCTCTCCGGCGGATCCTGCCTACGATCTCCGTTGGCCCTACGAAGCCGTCGCCGTCGATATGGACCAAGCGTCTCAGACATCGGGAGCGGTTCTCTTGGAGTAAACCAAACCTTACAAAACTGTAATTCTGCGGTCAGCCGGTCGTAAGGCCCCTCCCGTAGCTTGTGGTTCAAGACACATGATTCCCAAGGAGCGCGCTATGAACCGTAAGCAATTGACCAAGGGCCTCATCCTCGGGCTTGCCGTCGCCATTCTGGCGATCGGAGGTGGCTACGCCGGGGCATACATTCACGAGGGAAATGAAGAGGGGACCGCCACGGCTGCAGATCAGGCGACAATCCCCGCAGGGCCGCCTGCCGATGACCCGGTGTCCGAGAACCCGGCGTACCAAGCCCGGCAGGTTGCCCAGACCGACTTCGCGGTAGAGGACGCCGACGCGGTCCAGGTGGCCCGGGCCTTCCAGCAACGTACCCGTACCCTGGCCCAGGAGATCCTCCCGATCGTCGTGGAGGTTAACGTCGTAAACGTCGTTACTCAACGGTTGCCCGGGGGCTCGCCCTTCGACTTTTTCTTCGGGAACCCGAATCAAAACAACGAGCCCCGGGAACGTGAGCAGCGGCAGCAGGGCCTCGGTTCCGGCGTCATCGTCGCTCAAGCCGACGGAAAGGCCTACGTCCTTACGAACAACCACGTCGCCGGCAACGCCGACGAGATAGAGATAGTGCTCCACGACAAGCGAAGCTACGAGGCGGAGCTTGTGGGAAGCGACGAGCTGATGGACCTTGCCCTCCTCTCTTTCGAAACCGACGAGGAGGTTCCCGTGGCGCGCTTAGGTGATTCCTCGGGCCTCGAAGTCGGAGACTGGGTCTTCGCCGTGGGTAACCCCTTCGGGTTCGAAAGCACCCTGACCGCCGGTATCGTCAGCGCCAAAGGGCGTAATCCGGGAGCCCGGTCGGGGATGACCGGCGTCACCGATTACATCCAGACCGACGCGGCGATCAACCGGGGGAATTCCGGGGGCGCCTTGGTCAACCTCGACGGTGAGGTGGTCGGCATCAACACCTGGATAGCCTCCCAGTCCGGAGGCAGCATCGGACTCGGCTTTGCAATTCCGGTGAACAACGCCAAGCGGGCGATCGGGGATTTCATGACCCAGGGCAAGGTCGAGTACGCCTGGCTCGGCGTCCAGACCGGCGGCGTGACCCAGGAGCTCCGGGAAGCGATGCGTCTGGGAAACCGGGAAGGTGCCTTCGTCTCGAGCATCTTCACGGAATCTCCGGCGGCGCAGTCGGGTATCCGTCCGGGAGACCTCATAACCGCGGTGAACAACAGACCCATCACCAACCCGACCGAGTTGGTCCAGGCGGTTGCCAATCTCCAGCCGGGCAACCGGGTACCCTTCGAGATTGTCCGAGACGGCCGGGAGATGACGCTCCGGGTGCGCACGGCAAGCCGGGCGAACGAAGAGGAGATCGACTCCGCCGCGGCCAAAGTCTGGCCGGGGCTCTCCGCCCAGCCCCTGAACGACCAGGTACGCGAGCGACTGACCTTGGAAGCGTCGGCTGAGGGTGTCGTCGTTGCAGGGGTCTACCCCGGAAGCCCCGCCGCGAGCGCCGGACTCCGAGTCGGCGATGTCGTGGTGGGGATAAACGGCCGAGACGTCGAGGGCCTGTCGGATTTCTACCGGGAGCTGAACCACGGCGACGGGGACGAAGAAGTGCGGTTTCGAATCCGACGGGACGGCCGCGTCCTGGTTCTCGGGTTTCTCCGGCCGGAAGCGTAGCAACAGGAGGCAGCACGGCCTCATAGCATAGGTATTGCCGGTGGGCTCCCAGGGGTCCGCCGGCTTTTTTGCAAGGTATCAACAAGCTTGTTGATACTTCCCATCGATCGGTTCGGAGGCTTAATATTGGACAAGGTGCGTGTCCTCATCGTCGAAGACGATCCAGACATTCGCAGCTACCTCCGAAAGGGCCTTTCCCAGGTGGGACACACGAGCGACGCGTACGAGTCCGCCGAGGAGGCATTGGCCGCTCTCTTGACCTCTACATACGACGTTGCAGTAGTCGATTTGATCCTCCCCGGGGCCGATGGGTTGGAATTGATCTCCCGGATGCGCGACCGGGGAGACCGGACCCCGGTCCTTATCCTGAGCGCCCGGCAGTCCGTGGACGATCGAGTCCGGGGCCTCTCGGCCGGGGGTGACGACTACCTGACCAAGCCTTTCTCCTTCGCCGAGCTGGTCGCCCGTCTCCAGGCGCTCCACCGGCGGGCCGGCTACGAGGTTCCGGAGGACCGCCTCCACGTCGGTGACCTCGAGTTGGACCTCAGGAGCCGGGAGGTATCCCGGGGAGAAACCCGGATCGATCTCCAGCCGCGAGAGTTTGCGGTGTTGCAATACCTGATGGAGAACGCCGAAACGGTCCTTCCCAAGACATTCATTCTCGAGCACGTCTGGAACTTCGATTTCGACCCCCAGACCAACGTCCTCGATGTACTGATAAGCCGTCTTCGCAAGAAGATCGACGACCCCTTCGAGACGAAGCTTATTCAGACCGTACGGGGAGTCGGCTACGTAATCAGGGAACCTGCCGAAGATGCCTAAGGCGGCTCCGCTCCGGCGACGGCTTTCGCTCTTCTTCGGGGCGGTTTTCGTGATAGGGACCTCCCTGATCCTCGGCCTGACGCTGATATTCCTGGTGGCCTCTCTGAGGGATCAGGACATCGAAGCCCTCCGGGCGAAGGCGCAGGACTTGGTCGCAGTCTACCGCATCGGGGGGCTCCTGGACCTTCGGAGGGACGTCGCGATCAACGATCTTCTCCAGGGTGAACGGCCCTTCCTGGTCCGGGTGGCAACGACCGATAACCGCACACTTTTCGCCTCGGTCCCGGAACAGTGGGAGGTCTTCGACTTCGGCATAATCGAGCGGCACCGGGTTCCCGACCCGTCGCAGCTTACCGTCTTAGACAACAGTTCGGTCAATTACGAAATCGAGGTCCTTACCGTCCCGCTAAATTCCGCGCTCTTCGTCCAAGTGGGAAGCTCCACCCAGGCTCGGATGAGGATGATCGATCTAACCGTAACCGCCTTCGTTCTGATCTCCCTACCGGTCCTCATCATCGTCGTGATCGCGGTGGGCATCTTTACCCGACGTCTTCTGCGACCCGTTGGTGACGTCGTCGCCCTGGCGCAGAGGGCTATCGAGACGGGGACCTACGATCGATCTCTCCCGGTCCGGGGCCACTCCCGGGAGATGGACGAGATGGCCACGGTAATTAACCGACTCATGCAGATGGTCTCCGATTTGGTTGCAAACTTGCGGACGACCATCGACAGCGTCGCCCACGACTTACGGACCCCGGTTACCCGCTTGCGGACCAAGGCGGAAGTGACCCTCCGGGGAGAGGCTACAGCCGAGGAGCTCCGGGAGGCCCTCGCCGGAGCGGTCGAACAATCCCAGGAGATCTCGGGGTTTCTTGGGCGACTCTTAGAAGTCTCCCAGGCCGAGTCCGGCATGCTCTCCCTTCAGAAGGAGCGGTGTGATCTGGGAAACCTCCTTCGGGAGGTGGTGGAGGTATACGAATACTTGGCTGCGGAGCGAGAGATCGGCATCTCCCTAGAGACCCCGGATGATTTTTTCGGCGAGGTCGATCCGGGATGGATAAAGCAGGCGGTGGGGAATCTCTTGGACAACGCGGTCAAGTACTCCCCCGAAGGAAGCCGGATTTCCGTCGAGGCGCGTCGGGATCCCCGCCCCGAAGGCGCCACACCCGCCGGTGGGACGGCCGCCCCCGGGCGTGCGGTCATCTTGGTCCGGGACCAGGGCCCCGGCATCCCTCAGGCGGAGCTTGCCGGCATCTGGGAGCGGCAGTTCCGGGGGGCCGCCTCCGCCGGAATCCCGGGACACGGCCTCGGGCTCCCCATCGTCCGGGCGGTGGCCAGGGCCCACGGCGGCACGGTCAACGCCGAAGCCGCCCCCGGCGG
>JBKHCS010000044.1:0-23660 GCA_046541715.1 Spirochaetaceae bacterium | reverse complement strand
GGCGGTAAAGAACGCACTCGACCCGCTGGGTATTCTGAACCCCGGAAAGATTCTCGTCGGTACCGTCGAGGTCCCGGGCAATCCCGGCGAGGGGAGGGGATTTAGAATACCTCCAGGTTCGACCCGCGGATCCCTTGGTTGACGCGCTTGTGCATGAGTCGCGCGACTGCTCCGGCGTCGGTCTGGCCGCCGGTGTATTCACCTTCCCAGATTCGATTCCCCGTCGGGGCGTCGAGGAGCGCTGCGGCGTAGGTGGCGTCCTCGTCCTCCGCCGTCTGCTCGACGAGGAGGATCGCGTCGGGGTCGGCGTCACTCAAGAGGCCCACCAGGTCGACTTGTCCGTCGACGGTTACCGCGCTTACCACGGTCGGGGTGCCGCCCTGCTCCCACAGCTGGGTCAAGGCCGACTCGAAGTCGGGCAGGAACACCGGCTCCGACGGTTCCCCGGGATTCGGACTGCCGAAGGGGCCGTGAACGGATTGAAAACCGACGATGACCAAGAGCCGTTCGATCGGCCGGTCGTATCCTTCGTCGAAGTGCGTCGTCGTTGTCGTGGCGCACCCGGAAAGCAGGGCGATCAACACGGTCAGTGTAACTATCGTAAAGCCTTTCAAAGGTTACCTCCGTTGTCAGCGTAACATACTGCCAACCCTGCCCGAAGGGAAAACGGTTGTCCGGCGGAGCGCGTCCTCGAGGCCCTTACTCCGGCCGGTCCTTCACTCCCCCGATCGACAAATGTTTCGTCTCGAGGTACGAATCCATCCCCTCGAGGCCGAGCTCCCGTCCGAGGCCGCTCTCCTTCATGCCGCCGAAGGGGCAGTTGCTCGTCGAGGGAACCGCGTCGTTGATTCCGATGGTCCCCGCCTCCAAGAGCTCGCCGAGGCGCCAGGTCCTGTTAAGGTCGTTGGTGTAGGCGTAGGCTGCGAGGCCGTAGCGCGTGTCGTTCGCTTTCTCGATAACCTCCTTCTCGCCGTCGAAGGCGACGACCGGGGCCACCGGAGCGAAGGTCTCCTCCCGCATACACGCGGCGTCGTCGGGTACGTCTGCAATTACCGTCGGTTCGAGGTAGAACCCGTCGAGGCTATCGACCCGCCTTCCGCCGCACATTACCCGGCCTCCGGCCTTCCGGGCGTTCTCGATGTGAGCCAAGGCATTGGTGAGGCCTGCCTCGTTTACGACGGGCCCGATGTCCACGCCATCCTCGAGACCGTAGCCAACCTTCATCGCCTCGGTGCGTTTGACGAAGCGCCGGAGAAACTCCTCGTAGACCGGGCGCTCGACGTAGATGCGGTTGGAGGCGATACACGACTGCCCCGTGTTCCGGAACTTGGTCATAAGGGCTCCCTCGACGGCGAGGTCCAGATCGGCGTCGGCAAAGACGAGGACCGGAGCGTGCCCCCCGAGCTCGAGGGAAAGATTGGTGACGGTCTTCGAAGACTTCTCGATAAGCTGCTTGCCCACCTCGGTGGACCCGGTAAAGCTTACCTTGCGAACCGCGGGGTTCTCCATAAACTCGTCGACGATCGGCTCCCCGGGACCGGTAATCACCTGAAAGACGCCTTTCGGGACCTGCGCTTCTTGGAAACACTCGGCCAACTGCAACGCGCAGAGGGGAGTCTGTCGAGCCGGCCTTAGGATGGCGGTGCACCCCGCCGCAAGGGCAGGTGCGGCCTTCCGCACCGACAGGACGAGGGGAAAGTTCCAGGGGGGAATCAAACCGACGACGCCGACGGGCTCTTTGAGAATCAGATGTCGCTTCCCATCCACCTGGTGGGGCACAATACGGCCGTAGCCCCGGCGGGCCTCCTCGGCAAACCACCGCAGATGGTCGACGGCCACCCGAACCTCTCCCCGGGACTCGCCGAGGGGCTTTCCGTTTTCTTCGGTGATGGTCCGGGCGACCTCTTCGCTTCGCTTCTTTAGACAAGCGGCAACGGCAAGCAGATAGTCCCCCCGGGCTATTCCGGTACTTCTCCGCCAATCGGAGAAGGCTTGGTGCGCCGCTTCGACGGCCTCCTTGGTAAGCTCCCGTCCGGCGGAACAGACCTCCGCGACCGGCTGCCCGGTGCCGGGATCAATAACCGTAAAGCTTTCCCCGGTGTCGACCCACTCTCCGTCAACGTAGAGTCGCTTTCTATCCATCACATCCTCCTTTAGCTCTTGAGTCCGAGCCGCTCGTGCTGTTCCGCCGGCGCGTCGCACTCCCGCATAGGCTCGCATAGCCATCCTACCATGCGTTCTTCCGCTTGGGTGTTTTTCGAGCACGCCCGGGACACCTACCTTCCGACTATCGAGTTTATGACGATGGTTCGGAGCAAGGACTGGAAGCTCGTGCACTTCGCCGGTGAGACGGAAGGACAGGTTTGAGACCTTTCGAATGACCCGGAGGAGATCCGGGACCTCTGGAGCGATCCTCGGCACTCGCGGAGAAAGAGCGAACTCCTGGCGGCTCTGAGAGAATGGCTCGTCCGGAGTAACGTAAAGAGCCATAGCCGGCCGAATCACCGGCGTTGCCGGACCGCGGGTGGCTATCGTGGCACCGGATTACAACCCGAGCTTGGAAGAAACCTCCTCTCGGAAACGTTCCACCTCGGGTTCCGCCTGGTCGATAATCTCGCGGTACTTGTGGAAATCCATCGTCTCGACAAAGGGGAGCTCCACCCGGAAGTAGACGTCGATTGGGTCCCTCTCTATCGCAATTTCGGCGAGTCGGTCCTTGAGGATGCGGAACGTATTGAACATCATGATTCCGGTTCCTGGAACGTCGTCCGTGTCGGGGTCCCGGGCGCGATTGCTGACGTTCAAGCCGATGATAAAGTCGCACTCCCCCCTTAGAATATCCGAGGGAAGGGGATTCGCGGCGCCGCCGTCGACATAGACTATCCCGTCCTTTACTAACGGCTCGAAGATGCCCGGAAATGCCGCGCTAGCCTGGATGGCCTCGGCGAGGGAGCCCGAGTCAAAGACCACCTGCTCCCGTCGCCAGTAGTCGGTCGCGATGGCCCGGAAGGGAATTCTGGTTTCCTCGAAGGTGGTGACCGGCAGATGCTTGTTCAGGAAGTTCCGGACCGTCTCGCCGGCGATAACGCCGGCCCCGCCCCAATTGAACGCGAAAATTTCAGCGAGGTCTCTGGGCTGGAACCCTTCGAGTAGCGAGATCATCTCTTTCGGGCTGGTTCCCGCGGCATAGAAGCCCCCGATTACCGACCCGATACTCGAGCCTGCGACCATCGTCGTCTCGACCCCCAACTCATCGAGGGCTTCGAGGAAGGGGATGTAGGCGATACCCTTCGCTCCGCCGGCTGCCAAGGCGACTCCAATCTTGTGCTTCTTCTCTTTGCCGAACATAGGAACGCTCCGCCCCCTCCTTCCGGGTTCCGCATAAGGTACCCGGACGAAGAGACGAAGTCCCTAACCCATTTGGGGGATGCCTCAGGAGCGTGGGCGTCTTATGTTATGCTCTTAAGGAATCAACGACGGCACTATCACCTAGAATAGTTGACGATTCCTGGGGAAGCCTCCAGATCGAGGGCCGCGGCTCTTTCAAAGACACAAAGCTGTGGCCCGGAGGGGCGGAAGAGTGGCACTGGAGCAAGACGGGTACCGAGCATTCTCCGGGTATACAGCCTCAGGACGCCGAGGAGTTGATAAACCATGGTGCGAAAGTCGTTATTCTGACGGAAATGGGTGGTGCCGTGGAAGTTTATCCGACGGAGGACGCGATCAAGCGATACAACGAGCCGGCCGACAATCAGCCTGTCGGAGCTCTTATTCATTCGACCTGCTAACCCCTTCGACCCGAAGTGCTCAACAGGTAACAAAAAGGAGCTACTATGCTACGGATCCTAATTGGCTTTGTAATCGGCGCTGCGGCGGTTATTTTCGCGATCCAGAACACGGAGACGGCTAGCTACACGTTTCTAGCCTGGAGCGTCGCGGCCCCCGAGGCTCTGGTGGTCATCGTGTTGTTTCTCGGCGGCATGGTGGCCGGGTGGCTGGTCTCCGGTCTGGGACGCCTAACCCGCCGGAGGCGGTGATCCCGTAATCTACTCACCCGCCGTATCTTCTCAGGGAGGCCCGGCAGATGGTCTTCGTTGCCACGGTGGGGACGGCCATCGGGGTGCCGGACGCGGAGCGTCCGGGCATGCGAGACCGTTACTCTTCTCTTCGGGTTGTCAAGCAAGCAATGGAAAAGGGGCCCGGATTCCGGCGGCACGTTCCGGCTCTCCTCTTCTTTATCGCCCTTGCGCTGATGTTTCTTTCGGTGAGTCGCCCGGCTGCGGTTATTACCCTTCCCTCGCAGCGGGGCACCGCGGTCGGGTCCGGTATCCTCTCCTCCCCCGGTACGCCGATCGAGTTTACTCCGACTAATCGTGGAACTCCTCTCGGTAGAATCGAAGAGATCGAAGCTCCGGAGATAGGACCGATGCCGCCGGGAACCTATCGCTCGGCGGTGGTAATTCTGATTACGGACGGGCAAACGACCCAGGGTCCGGATCCGCTTCAGGCTGCACAGCTCGCCGCGGATCTCGGGGTAAGAATCTTCACCGTGGGGCTGGGGACACCGGAGGGTGTCGTCCTGGCATTCGGCGGCCGCTCCTTCCGGGTGATTCTTGACGAAGAAACTCTGATGGAGATCGCCGACATTACCGACGGCGAGTACTTCAGGGCGTCGTCGGAGACGGACCTCCGACAGATCTATCAATCCTTGAGCACCCAGCTTCTTCTAGAGACCGAGGAGACTGAGATTACTGCGCTGATTGCCGGCCTCGCGTCCCTACTCATGCTTGTCGGAGCGACGCTCTCACTTCTCTGGTTCGGACGGGTCTTATAGGGTGCCGACACCCGAGTCGACGATTGATAAAGGTTCCGGGGGACGGTATCGTGGGAGGATGAACGGTGCTCTCCCCTTTGAATCCATCTACCGTCACGGTTTCGCCCGCCTTGCCGTTGGGCTTCCTGAGGTTCGGGTGGCTGATGTCGCGTATAACGTGGACAAGACGCTAGAGTTGGCCCGGTTAAGTCACGAAGAGGGAGCCGTCGTAACGGTCTTTCCGGAGTTGGGTCTTACGGCGTACACCAACGACGACCTCTTTCAACAGGAGGCGCTTCTTACCGCGGCCCTCGATGGGCTTCGGCGGATAATCGACGAAACACGGGAGATCGATCCGCTTCTCTTGGTCGGGATGCCGTTTCGACAGGAGGACAAGCTCTACAACGTTGCCGTCGTTCTCCGGAAAGGGACGATCTACGGAGTCGTTCCGAAAAGCTACATACCGAACTACCGGGAGTTCTACGAGAAGCGACACTTTGCCTCGGGAGTAGGAATCCGAAACAGGGAAGTAGCCCTCTTGGGCCGGATGGTTCCCTTCGGAACGGATCTTCTCTTCGAAGCGCAAGGAGTCCCGGATCTCATCGTCCACGCGGAGATCTGCGAAGACATCTGGGTGCCGATTGCACCGAGCAGCTTCGCGTCCCTTGCCGGAGCGACCGTGCTGTGTAACCTCTCCGCCTCCAATGTCACCATCGGTAAGGCGGAATACCGGCGGGCTCTCGGCTCTCAACAGAGCGGGCGGTGTATCGCGGCGTACCTCTATTCCGCCGCAGGGAGCGGGGAGTCTACCACCGACCTTGCCTGGGACGGCGATGCCCACATCCACGAGAACGGCCGTCTTCTCGCAGAGGCGAAACGCTTCGCCGCCGAGCCGCAGCTTATTTCCGCAGACGTTCACCTCCACGCTCTTGTTCAGGACCGGATGCGGATGACGAGCTTCGCCGACAACGCCGACGCCCACCGGGAGGTCGCCGAGGGCTTCCGGCGTATACCGGTTCCCCTCGGAGCGCCGGACTCCGTGGTCCGCCTGCGGCGGCGGGTCCCCCGGTTTCCCTACGTACCGGCGGCGGGCGTCCAAAGGGAGGAACGCTGCTTTGAGGCGTACAACATTCAGGTTTCCGGCCTGGCAAAGCGACTAATGAGCGCGAACATCAAGAAGCTTGTCATCGGAATCTCCGGCGGTCTCGACTCGACACAGGCGCTCATCGTCAGCTGCCGGGCCGTCGATCTCTTAGGGCTCCCCCGGAGCAACATTCTCGCATACACCATGCCAGGATTCGCTACCAGCGACCAGACGGTTAGAAACGCTCGGGAGCTGATGGGTTCCCTCGGGATAAGCTCCGGCGAGATCGACATTCGCGACTCCTGCATGCAGATGTTTCGAGATATCGGGCATCCCTTTGCCGACGGCAAGGAGGTCTACGACGTTACCTTCGAGAATGTCCAAGCGGGGGAGCGGACAAGCCACCTCTTCCGGCTTGCAAATATGCACGGGGGACTCGTGGTTGGAACCGGGGACTTGAGCGAGCTTGCCCTCGGATGGATGACCTATGGTGTCGGGGACCATATGTCGCACTACGCGGTCAACGCGTCCGTGCCGAAAACCCTGGTGCAATACCTTATCCGGTGGGTCGCCGAGGAGCAGATCCTCGGCGAGGAGACCTCCGGGGTCCTCTACCGCATTCTCGACACCGAGATCTCTCCCGAGTTGGTTCCGTCGGTTACCGGACAGGACAACGACCAGCCTGCTCAGTTGAGCGAAGCGACGATCGGGCCCTACGAGTTGCAGGACTTTCACCTCTATTACATTTCCCGGTACGGACTGCGGCCGTCGACGGTCGCATTTCTTGCGGAGCACGCCTGGTCCGACGTGGGGAAGGGCGATTGGCCCGAGGACATTCCGGACATAAAGCGGCACCACTATACCCGGGAGCAGATCGTTCATTGGCTGGAGGTCTTTCTCCGAAGGTTCTTCGGAAACACCCAGTTTAAGCGGAGCTGTATACCAAACGGACCAAAGGTCGGTTCCGGAGGTTCCCTCTCGCCCCGGGGAGATTGGCGCGCACCGAGCGACTCCGTCCCCGAAGTGTGGTTACGCGAGCTTCGGGAGAACGTCCCTATCGGAGATTAGCCGGCTACGGTTCAATTTGCCCGGTGCGTTTTCAAACGAGCGATTCTAAGCCTTCGGGCTCCTGGGCATGCCCGAAGTGGAAGCCTTGCATCAAGGGGCATCCTAAGTCGACCAGGATCGCAGCGAGCTCGGCGGTGTCGACCCCTTCGACGATTACTTCTTTACCCCGGGCGCGAATACTCGCTACCAAGCTCCGGAAGTACGTCCGTTCTTCCTCGCTGTCGACCAGGTCCCGGGTAAAGCTCTGGTCGATCTTGATAGTCTGCGCCGGGAGATACTTCAAATACGAAAGCGACGAGTGGCCGGTACCGAAATCGTCTATCCACGTCTGGATCCCCATCTCCGCAAGATCCTTCATCCGCTGGATTCCCCGCTGAGGGTCCTGCATCGCCCGGTTCTCCGTAAGCTCCAGTCGGAGGGTGTCTCCGCATTCGCATCCCGACTCCCTCAATGCACCTTCTACCACGTCGAGAATGTACTCATCGTTTAGAAGCCCGGCACTCAGGTTGACCGAAACGAAGAGTCCGAGCTCTTTCCATTTGACCAGTTGGAGACAGACTCGATAGAGGGCCCATTTGTCGACCAGAACCAGGAGTCCCGAGTCCTCGGCGATCTCGATAAAATCGGGAGGCTCGAGGAGACCCCGGGTAGGATGTTGCCACCGGACGAGGGCTTCCGCGCCAATCACCCGTGTCTCCGAGCCTTCAATCCGGACGATTGGTTGGTAGTGAATGACCCATTCTTCCCTGGTAAACGCCCGTCGCAACTCGCTTGCCACGGTCATCCGGCGAACCGATTCGGCATGGAGAGACGAGTCGTAGAGGAGGAAGGGCTGCCGCCGGTCCTCGGCTTCGACGCTCGCCGAATTGCCGAGACGAATCAAGTCTTCGGGTTCGGTCGCGTCGAGAGGATAGAGCGCAATGCCGATATACGCCGAGACTGCGATAACCTCCCCCCGGTAGCTGTAGGGTACCGCAACCGAATCGTAGAGCTTCTGCGCAACGAGGGCAACGTCGGTGCTTCTGCTCAATCGGTTCAGGAGGACCACCAAATTGGACCCTTCGAACCGGAACACCATATCCGCGGACCGCAGTGTCTCGAGAAGCCGGTTTGCCGAATGTTCGAGAAGGAGGTCGCCTATTTCGGCCCCAAACTTGCGGTTGATCTGTTTGAAGCTCTTGAGGGAGATAAAGAGGAGTGCCCGGAGCTCGTCCTCGGACGACCGCTTGGCTCGGTCCAATTCCGTCTGAAGAATCCGATAGAGGGCCCGTCGGTTAAAGAGTCCGGTAACCCGGTCGCGGTATTCGTAGGTTTCGAGGCGGGATTCGACCTCCTTTAGACGACTGATGTCGTGGGAAAAGACCAGAACGTGGGTAATATCCGTCTGGTCGCCGCCGTAGGGGAAGAACGAGACATGGAGGTCCTTGTTCTCCACCCCGAATCGAAAGCGGTCGACAAAGTGTACCTCGTTGCCGGCGAATGCCTCGTCGAGCTTATCCTTGATAACGGCCCGGAAGCGCTCGGTACCCCACAACTCCTCGACCGTCTTCTCGAGTATCTCTTCCACGGGAAGGCCGATCGAGCGGCTGTACGCGGCGTTGACGAACTCGTAGCGATAGTCACGACTGATCAGGGTGATGAAGTCCTGTGAACGGTTTACGATAAATCGGTAGGTGTTGTCCGGTTGTCGATCCGTCACGGCTTAAGCCCCGGGGGAGCTACTCGTCGTCCAGAATCTGCTGCATTTCGTCGATGAGCTTGTCCAATTGATCGAGCTCTCCCCGCGTTTCCAGGACGTCGACCGTATTTATTTGTCTGAGAGCCCACCGGGCGTCCCGCAAGCCTTGTCCGGTCACCTCTTGGATAAGGTCGTACGCCCGACTGACCTTACCGACGATGTCGTTAATATGCTGTCGAAACTGACTATTCGATATCTCCGGCACTGGTTCACATTGTAGCACATTCAGGCGCGGGTGCAAGCCGCGGGCCGTGCCGAGAACCCTTAAGGCCCCCGGCACACCGGCCGTTTCTAGCTCGTAACAGCTCCCTTGCTGGCCGAGGAGACCAGGGTGGCGAACTTATAGAGGGCGCCCCGGGTGTAGCGGGGGGCAGGAGCCTTCCAGCTCTTCCTTCGCTCCGCCAGTTCGGCGTCCGAGAGCTCTACTCGGAGGGTCCGGGTATTGCTGTCTATTTCTACGATATCGCCGTCCCGGATTAGGGCGAGGGCGCCGCCGACCTGGGCCTCCGGGGCGATGTGCCCGACCACCATGCCGTGGCTGCCCCCGGAAAAGCGGCCGTCTGTTATCAGTGCCACGTCGTGGAGAAGACCTGCACCGGCTATCGCCGCGGTTGGAGAGAGCATCTCCCGCATTCCGGGCCCCCCCTTCGGACCTTCGTACCGGATTACCACGACATCGCCCTTCTTTACACCACCGTTTAGAATCGACTCCAGGGCCATCTCCTCGGCTTCGAATACCCGGGCGGGCCCCTTGTGGACTACCTCTTGGAGTCCCGCGGTCTTGAGTACCGCCCCCTCTTCGGCGAGGTTGCCTTTTAGGATGACGATGGGTCCCGTCGGACGAACGGGGTTATCGAGGGGATGCACGACATCCTGCCCCGCGAGGTCGACGGTGACGTCGGCGAGGTTTTCGGCCAGGGTCTTACCGTTAACGGTCATGCACTCACCGTGGAGAAGCCCGGCCTCGAGGAGAATCTTCATCACTACCTGGAGCCCGCCGACCTTGTAGAGGTCGTCCATCACATAGCGACCCGCGGGTTTCATGTCGCAGAGGATGGGAGTTGTCGCCTGAAAATCGTTAAAGATGTCGATATCGAGGTCGATGTCGATCTCGTGGGCCAGGGCCAGGAGGTGGAGCACCGAGTTCGTGCTTCCTCCGGTGGCCATAGAGACGCGGATAGCGTTTTCGAAGCTCTTCCGGGTGACGATGTCTTGGGGAGTGATGTTGTTTTCCACCAGGCGGTAGAGCGCCTCGGCGGAATCGAGCATTACCTGGACCCGTTCCTTCTCGACGGCGGGAACGGACGCGCTCCCGGGAACGCTCATCCCCAACGCCTCCACCGCACACGCCATGGTGTTCGCGGTGTACATGCCGCCGCAGGCACCGGGACCCGGGCAGGCGGCGCACTCGATACCGTGACGCTCCTCTTCGGTAATCTTGCCGGCGCTGTAGGCACCGACCGCTTCGAATGCCGAGACGATGTCGACCGGCCGGCCCTGGTAGTCTCCCGGCTTGATGGTCCCACCGTAGACGAAGACGCCCGGGACGCCGGCCCGGAAGAGCCCCATTACCGTACCAGGAATCGTCTTGTCGCATCCTCCGACACCGAGGAGCCCGTCCATCTGATGGCCGAGGGCGTCGAGCTCGATAACATCTGCGATGGTGTCCCGGCTGATCAGAGAGGCCTTCATGCCCTCGTGGCCCATCGCCTGGCCGTCGGTGACGACAAAGGTGTGAAAGCTTACCGGCATTGCGCCGAGCTCTTTCAGGTGCTTTTTCGAGTGCTCCGCGATGTGCGCCAGATGGACGTTACACGGCGAGACATCGCTGTCGGCGGTGGCGATTCCAATCAGAGGCTTAGCGAAATCCTCGTCCTTAAAGCCGACGGCCCGGAACATGGCCCGGTTCGCCGTCTTCGAAATCCCCTCGGTCATGTTGCGGCTGTGGCGGTTAAGCTGTTCGGCCATCGCTTATGCTCCCGCGGAAACGTAGGGCAGGCGAGCCGCCGTCCGATGAATCCCTTCCAGGTTCGAGAGGAGTACCGAGGTCGAATCCCACGTCCCGGCCATAAGGGCGTTCCGGTAAGCCGGTGGAAGGTTGAAAGAATATCCCTTCTCTCCGGCCGAAACGACGTTCTTTTCCATATCGATTGAGATTTCCGTAGAGGGGTCGGTCTCGACCATACCCTGCAGCTCGGCCACATCCTTGGGACCAAGGCGTATGGCCGGGACACCCATTGCGGTGCAGTTTCCGGCGAAAATCTCGGCGAAGGATTCACCGATTACCGCGTTGATACCCCAGCGCATAAGCGCCTGAGGGGCGTGCTCCCGGGAAGAACCGCACCCGAAATTCTCGTTTACGATCAACACTGACGCGCCTTTGAAGCGCTCGTCGTTGAAGGGGTGCTCCTTCGGAGTTCCGTCTTCCTCGAACCGGACGTCTTGAAACGCGTATTCCCCAAGGCCGTCGAAGGTAACCACCTTCATGTAGCGGGCGGGGATTATCTGATCCGTGTCGATATCGTTGCCCCGGACGACGATTCCCCGTCCCGAGACCTGCTTTACTGGTTGAAGTGTTTCGCTCATCGTTTAATTTCCTTGGGTCCCGTTAGACCTGGACCGGTTCCCGGACGAACTCCCGGACGTCGACGATCTCTCCGGAGATAGCGGCGGCGCCGACCATCGCGGGACTCATCAGAACCGTCCGTCCCGTCGGGGAGCCTTGTCGTCCGACGAAGTTCCGGTTGGAAGAGCTCGCGCAGAGCTCCCGCCCCTGAAGCTTGTCGGGATTCATCGCGAGGCACATGGAGCATCCCGCTCCCCGCCACTCGAACCCGGCGTCGGAGAAGACCTTTGCAAGACCTTCCGCCTCGGCCTGTTTGGCGACCTGCATCGACCCGGGGACGACGAAGGCCTTCACATTGGCATGAACCTTCTTCCCCTTAACCACCTTGGCCGCCTCCCGGAGATCCGAGATCCGGGCGTTGGTACAGGAGCCGAGAAAGGCGACGTTGATCGGATGACCCTGGAGAGACTGCCCCTCTTCGAGGTCCATGTGCTTGTACGCCTTCTCGGCGGTCTCCCGGAGCCCGTCGTCGAGGCTCGAGAGAAGTGGAGTGGCGCCGGTAACCGGAATCGCCTGCCCGGGGTTGATGCCCCAGGTGACCATCGGCTCAAGGCTGTTTGCGTCGAGATGGAAGACATCGTCGTAGTCGGCGTCGGCGTCGCTGGCAATGCTCCTCCAGAAGTCGACGGCCGCTTCAAAGTCGGCCCCCTTAGGGGCGTAGGGGCGTCCTTCGATGTAGTCGATGGTCGTCTGGTCCGGGTTTACGTATCCCACCCGGGCACCCCCCTCGATGCTCATGTTGCAGATGGTCATGCGACCTTCCATCGATAGCTCATGGATGGCATCGCCGTTGTACTCGTAGGCGTATCCGAGGCCCCCCTGGACGCCGAGGTCGGCGATTATCCGCAGGATGATGTCCTTGGCGTAGACCCCTTCCCGGAGGCTGCCGGTGACGTCGATTTTTCGAACCTTCGGACGGGAGATAGCCATGCACTGGGTCGCCAAGACGTCCCGGATTTGAGAGGTCCCTATTCCAAAGCCGATCGATCCGAAGGCGCCGTGGGTCGACGTGTGGGAATCGCCGCAGGCTATGGTCATTCCCGGCTGGGTAAGCCCCAGCTCCGGCCCGATTACGTGAACGATCCCCTGATGCTCGGTGGTTAGCCCGAAGAACTCGATCCCGTACTCTTCGGTATTCCTCTCGAGGGCCTGCATCATCTCTTCCGCGAGCCTATCGGCGAAGGGCCGTTCTTGGTCCGCCGTTGGGACGATGTGGTCCACCGTCGCAAAGGTTCGTTGGGGATAGAGGACCTTTAATCCCCGTTCCCGGATCATCTGAAACGCCTGGGGCGATGTTACTTCGTGAACAAGATGGAGCCCGATAAACAGCTGATCCTGTCCCGTGTCCAGGGTGGTAACCTTGTGAAGGTCCCATACCTTGTTAAGCAGATTGGTGCCCATGGACCCTCCTTTCTTTCTACTTATGGTGTTATTTCCGATCCCCGTGCCATGAGCACCTTACCGGTGCGGATCATTTCTTGGACGCCGTAACGTTCGAAGACACGGACGGCACTATCGAGTCTCTCCGACTCACCGGTGAGCTGGAGGATAGTCGCGTGCTCGGAAACCTCGACTATATCACAGCCCATGGCATGTGCCAATTGAAGTACATCAGTACGAAGGTCAGGTTCACACTTAATTTTTACCATCATCATTTCGTGCATGATGATGTCGTCGTTCGTCCGGTCCGAGGCGTGGACCACGTCGACAAGCTTATTTAGCTGCTTGAGAATCTGATCCAAAGTCTTCTCGTCCCCCGAGGCCACAATGTTCATCACCGAAAAATGGGGGTCGTTCGACTCCGACACGACCAGGCTGTCGATGTTGTACCCCCGACGGGCGAACACCAGGGCGATTCGGATAAGGACCCCCGGTTTGTTCGCCACCAAGAGGCTCAACGTGTGCTTTTTGTACCCGACTGTTGTGGTAAGTGGCGCTCCCATTACGTGCTCCCAACCGGCTTCTCGAGCCGTGCTCGCGCTTCGCCCGCCTTGGGCTTCGGCGCCTCGATAATCATGTCGTCAAAGCTCGCCCCCGCGGGGATCATCGGGAAGACGTTGTCTTCCTTTTCCACTTCGACGTCTATCAACACGGGTCCGTCGTTGTACTCCAGGGCGCTTCGGATCATCCGGCGTACATCGGCGCTCCGCTTAATCCTGAACCCCTTACCGCCGTAGGCTTCGACCAGCTTCACGAAGTTCGGATTCCCTTCCAGGTCTACCCCGGACAGACGGTTATCGTAGAATAGACTCTGCCACTGCCGCACCATCCCAAGATAGTGGTTGTTGATAAGCAGAATCTTGATCGGCAAACGGTTGGTAACCGCGGTAGCTAACTCGGACATCGTCATCTGGAATCCGCCGTCCCCGACAACGGCTATAACCGTCGAGTCGGGGTGGGCAAGCTGCGCCCCGATCGCCGCAGGAAAGCCGAAACCCATGGTGCCGGCGCCCCCGGAGCTAATCCAATGGAAGCGGTCGTCGGTCAGGTAGTACTGGGCCGCCCACATCTGATGCTGTCCGACATCGGTGGTGACGTAGGCCTTGCCTTCGGTCTGGAGATAGATCTCCTCGATCGCGTGTTCCGCCCGGAGCTTTCCCGATTTCTTGTACTTGAGCGGGTAGGTCTTGCGCCACTTCGCGATATCCGCGAGCCACCCCTTGGTGTCCGTCGGCCGCACTAGCGAGAGCAGTTGTTCGAGAACGTGCTTCGCGTCGCCGTGGAGGGTTACGTCCATCGGCAGAATCTTGTTGAACTCCGCTGCGTCGATGTCGATGTGAATCTTCTTCGAATGCGGTACGAACTTATCCGGGTTTCCGACAATCCGGTCGTCCCACCGGGACCCGATGGAAACGATAAGATCGGCGTTCTTCATCGCCATGTTGGCATAGGCGGTTCCGTGCATCCCCAGCATCCCCAGATTCAGTGGGTGGGTCTCCGGGAGGGCCCCCTTTCCGAGGAGCGTGTTGGTAACGGGAATCTGTAGCTTCTCCGCCAGATACCGAAGCGGCTTTTCTGCGCCCGAAATGACGGCGCCGTGCCCCGCGAGAAGGATCGGGCGCTTCGCGGCCTCGATCATTTCGGCGGCTTTCGCCACCTCCTCCGGATCCGCCTCCGTCGGTACGGTGTATCCCGGCAGATGGTACTCTTCGGTGTAATCCGGCTCTATCAGGGCACTGGAAACGTCCTTCGGTACGTCTATGAGTACCGGCCCCGGACGTCCGGTCTGACAGAGGTAGAAGGCCTCCCGCATAATTCGGGGAAGCTCTTGAGCGTCTTTGACCAGGTAGCTGTGTTTGACGACAGGGTAGGAAATTCCGCTTACGTCCGCTTCCTGGAAGGCGTCGAGGCCCAAGTTCCAGGTGGTCGACTGTCCGGTAATGACGATCATCGGAACCGAGTCCATCTGAGCCGTCAGAATGCCTGTAATGGTGTTGGTTGCTCCGGGTCCCGAGGTTACCAGCACCACTGCCGGTCGTCCGGTCGCCCGGGCATACCCGTCGGCCATGTGGGCGGCACCCTGCTCGTGCCGGGCAAGAACGAAGGTGCAGGGAGAGCCTACCAACGCGTCAAAAATGGGAATAGCCGCTCCACCGGGATGACCAAAGATGTATTCGACTCCCTGCTGCTGGATGACATCGACGATGACTTCCGCGCCGGTCTTTTTGGTACTACTCATAGAAAACCACCTTCTGCAGTCTTAGTTCGCTGAAGATTAGTAAGAATTTGTAAGGTGGTCAACCGTTACGGAAAAATTTGTTTGTAATTCCGTTCAGGAATTCGGTCTTTCCTCAGATCGGAGCCAAATTTGAAGATTCTTTCGTTCGAAAAAAGGTTCTTAGGCCTGAATCATGGCGAATTTGGCAATTTGTTCGTTGAGTTAGAACGAATCAGGCGGCGACGCGAGCGGTGCTCCTTTTTCTTGAAGCAGGGATACCGCGTTAGTACCTTCTGTCTCGGAATTATGGCAGCCAAGAAAGCTATTGTTATCGGTGGTGGATTCGGGGGGCTTTCGGCCTCCTCATACCTTTCGAAAGAAGGGTGGGACGTCACCCTCCTAGAGAAGAACTCCGACGTCGGGGGACGAGCCCGTGTCTGGCGGGAAGCCGGCTTCGTCTTCGATATGGGGCCCTCCTGGTATTTGATGCCCGAGGTGTTCGAGCAGTTCTTTTCCGACCTCGGTCGTTCCCGGGAAGACTACTATCAGCTTTACGAGCTCGACCCCTACTACCGGGTCTTCTTCGGCCCAGGCGAATCGGTAGATATTGACCGCAACCTCGACCGCACCAAGGCTACCTTCGATGCCTTCGAGCCCGGTGGAGGCGAGAAGCTTTCCCGCTATCTCAAACAGGCGGAATACAAGTACAACATCGCGATGTCGGAGTTCTTGTACCGGGAATACCGTTCTCTCTTCGACTTCTTTAACCGACGCCTCATGCTCGAAGGAACCAAGCTAAACGTCTTTCAGAGTCTCGACCGATTTGTCGGCCGCTATTTCTCCGACCGGCGGGCAAGACAGATTCTCGAGTACGCCATGGTCTTTCTGGGCGCGAGCCCGAAGAACGCTCCGGCGCTCTACTCCATCATGTCCCACGTCGACCTCAACCTTGGCGTCTGGTTCCCCCGGGGGGGGATGGCATCCTTTGTCGACGGGACCCGGCGTCTTGCCGAAGAGTTCGGAGTCAAGGTGGTTACCGACCACCCGGTCCGGAGGATCGTGGTGGAGGAGGGCCGAGCCGTCGCCGTCGAGGCAAACGGCTCGGCCTTCGACGCGGACCTGGTGCTGGCCAACGCCGACTATCCGTACGTCGAGACGCACCTCCTCGAAGAGCGTTACCAGAGCTACCCGGCGAAGTACTGGAAGAAGCGGGTAATGGCGCCGACGATGTTCATCGTCTACCTGGGGCTTAATCGGAAGATTCCGGAGCTCGCGCACCACAACCTCTATTTCGACCCGGACTGGAATAACCACTTCGCCGCCATCTTCGAAAAGCCCGCCTGGCCCGAAACCTTCTCTTATTACGTCAGCGCCGCATCCTACGACGACCCGAGCGTCGCCCCGGAGGGCCACGAGAACGTCTTCTTTCTGCTTCCGGTGGCCTCGGGGCTCGAGGACACCGACGAAGTGCGGAACCGATACTACAACCTGCTCATCGACCACCTCGAAGGGCTTATCGGTACTACCATTCGAGACTCCGTTGTTATCTCGAGAATTTTTTCCCACCGGGACTTCGCCGGGGACTACAACGCGTATCAGGGAAGCGCCTTGGGAATTGCCCACACCCTCGGGCAGACCGCCGTATTCCGCCCCTCTCAACGAAGCCGGAAGGTCAAGAACCTGTTCTACTCAGGCCAGTATACCCACCCGGGAGTCGGTGTACCCATGACCTTTATCGCGTCGAAGATCATAACCGACTCGATCAATCGAGAGCTTCTCTAGGGGCAGAGTAATGGTGCGGGACGAATGGACAGCCGACGGAATTCACGCCCGGGTCTTTCGCGAGGGAAGCAAGACCTACTTTAACTCGAGTCGCTTCTTTCCCCCGGAGGTCCGGCGGGATGTCTCTGTTCTCTACGGCTTTGTCCGGGTCGCCGACAACTTCGTCGACGCCGTCCCTCAACGGCGGGATGAGTTCTACGCCTTCCGGGACCGCTACCATCGGGGCAACTCCGGCGAGACGACCGGGGACCCCATAATCGACAGCTTCGTCGAGCTTGCCCGGCGGAAGCAATTCGATCCCGCCTGGACCGACTCTTTTCTGCGGTCGATGGAATGGGATTTGACCAAGTCCACCTATCGCACCGTCGAGGAGACCCTCGACTACGTCTACGGCTCCGCCGAGGTCGTCGGGCTCTTTATGGTAAGGATCCTCGACCTTCCCCGGGAAGCCGAAAAGAGTGCCGCGATGCTCGGCCGGGCGATGCAGTTTATCAATTTTATCCGTGACATCGACGAGGACAACCGTCTCGGGAGGACCTACCTGCCCCTCGACGAAACGTCCCTGCCGGACCTAAAGGAGACGACGGCCATGAGTAACCCGGAGGAGTTCCGTAGGTTCTTGGAGCGACAGCTTACGCGCTACCGTGGGTGGCAGGCGGAGGCGGAGGCGGGGTATCGCTTTCTTCCCCGGCGGTATCTGGTTCCGATCAAGACGGCGGGTGATATGTACAATTGGACCGGCGCTCGGATCGCCGCGGACCCGTTTATCGTCTTCCGGCGGAAGGTAAAGCCCAAAAGGCGGCGGATCGTCCTTCGGGGCCTAAAGAACGCGCTCCTTCCCCGCAACTGTTCGGTGTCCCATGCTTGAGGGACTTACAGCCCACGTAGAGGCAATCGAGGGCTACCTGACAGAGTTCTTCGACCGGAAGATAGCGGAAGTTACCTCCGGAACCGTTCCGGTTGCCGGGGGCTTCGATGCCGACGTCTTACGGCGCCTTAAAGGTTACGTCCTCCGGGGCAAACTCATCCGGGGGGCCCTGGTCTTTCTCGGGTACGAATCGGTCGGGGGGGATCCGGCGCGTCGGGAAGCGGCCTGTCTCCCAACCGCCGCCGCGATGGAGCTGACTCAGTCCTTCCTTTTGATCCACGACGACATCATGGACAAGGACGAGGTGCGCCGAGGTGTCCCGTCGATCCATCGGCAGTACCGGGAGTACGCGGAAGGACGGGGTGTACTCGACCCCGGTCACCTTGGCGTGTCCTTGGGAATTTGCGTCGGCGATGTCGGCGTCTTTCTGGCGATGGAGCTCCTCTCGATGGCCGAAGCCGCGACCGGAGGGCTTTCCCCGGGGGCTTTCCTCGGGACCTATGCCCGGGAGCTCAACCTGGTGGGCCTTGCTCAGATGGACGACGTATTCTTCGGCCAGGCCGCCGAGGAGCCGAGCGTCGATCGGGTTGTCCAGGTGTACCGTTTTAAGACGGGGCGCTACACCTTCTCGCTGCCGCTGACCCTTGGCGCCCTCTTGGCCGGCGGGAACGGCGACCAGCAGTCCGCCTTGGCGCGGTTCGGCGAGGAGCTCGGCGTGGTGTTTCAGATAAAGGACGACGAGATCGGCATATTCGGAGAGGAGGACCACATCGGCAAACCCGGCGGAAGCGATATTTCGGCGAACAAGAAGACCGTCTTCCGGCAGTTGTTGATTTCCCGCAAGGCCCCGGCGGAAGCTTTGGAGCTCTTCGGTAAGACCGGTCTTACGCCCCAGGAGGTCGCCTCGGTCCGGGATGCGATGCGGTCCCTCGGCGTACTTTCGGCGGCCGGAGAGTTGTCCGGGGTTCACCGACGTCGGGCGGTCGAGGCCTTGGCGCAAGTAGTCGGAATCGATCATCCCTCCCGAAAGACCTTCGACCAGTTAATCGCTTTTAACGATCGGCGAACTCGATAACCCGCCGGGCAAAGAGGCGGTGGACCCGGTCGTCCCCCGTGAGCTCCGGATGAAAGGTTGCGGCCAGATAGGTACCCTGGGAGACCAGGACCGGCGTTCCCTCGAACTCGGCCAGCGTCTCTACGCCGGCCCCCATGTGGGTAATAATCGGAGCCCGGATAAAGACCCCCGTCAGGGGGCGGTGGGCCGCCGGGTCCCGCGAATCGTCCACCAACAAATCGAGCTCCGCTTCGAAGCTTTCAATTTGACGGCCGTAGGCGTTCCGGGTAACCCGAATATCCATCAAACCGAGGCGTGGTTGGTCGCTCTTTTCAATCTCTTCGGCCAGGAGGATGGCCCCGGCGCAGGTTCCGAAGAGGGGCATCCCTTTCCGTCCGGCTTGCCGTGTCGCATCGAGAAGGCCGAACCGCTCCATCAGCATGCCGATGGTTGTGCTTTCCCCTCCCGGAATGACAAGACCGCTCAACCCCTCGAGGTGCTCCGGAGCGCGTACAGGCACCACCGTGAGGCCGAGATTCGTGAGAACATCGCTGTGTCGTTGAAAGTCCCCCTGGTAGGAGAGTACGCCGACCCGGGGCATTACCAGCCGCGAACGGCGATCCGCTCTCCCTCATGCATCGACCCGACACTGATGCCGGACATCGGTATCCCGAGATCCATCGAGAGCTCCGCAAGACGGTTCGGATCGTTGTAGTGAGCAACGGCGTCGACGATCGCCCGGGCGCGCTTCGCCGGGTTATCCGACTTAAAGATACCCGAACCGACGAAGACCGCCTCGGCTCCAAGCTGCATCATCAGAGCCGCATCGGCGGGGGTCGCAACACCCCCGGCGGAGAAATTGGGGACCGGGAGCTTTCCGGTCTTCGCCACTTCCTGCACCAGTTCGAAGGGCGCGCCGAGCTCCTTCGCTTCCCGCATCAGCTCTTCTTCCCGGAGGACCGTTAGGCGGCGAATTGCTCCGGTAACCGTCCTTAGGTGGCGCACGGCTTCGACAATATCGCCGGTCCCCGCTTCACCCTTGGTCCGCATCATCGCGGCGCCTTCGCCAATACGACGGAGGGCTTCTCCGAGGTCCCGGCATCCGCAGACGAAGGGAACCCGGAAGTCGTGCTTGGAAACATGATTGGCTTCGTCCGCCGGGGTAAGTACCTCGCTCTCATCGATAAAGTCCACCCCGAGGGATTCGAGTATCTGAGCTTCGACGAAGTGACCGATCCGGCATTTCGCCATCACCGGAATCGTCACCGCCTTTTGGATTTCCTGAATCATCTTCGGGTCCGACATTCGGGCAACGCCGCCCTGAGCCCGGATATCCGCCGGAACGCGTTCGAGGGCCATCACAGCCTGGGCGCCGGCGTCGGCGGCGATCTGTGCCTGTTCTACGGTGGTGACGTCCATGATAACGCCGCCCTTGAGCATTTCCGCAAGGCCGACCTTTGTCCGCCAGGTGGACTTCTGTCGCTCAGACCAAATTTCGTTGTTCATTACAACGGAAATCTACTCCCACCCTTTGCGCCACGTCAACGCTAACGGGTAGACTTGTGCAAGATGTCGGTTCGCGAAAACTTGGAGCACGTCTTCGATCGCCTCGAGGCGGCAAAACGACGAGCCGGTCGGGAGAGCGATACGGTCCGGCTGATGGCGGTAACAAAAACTCAGAGCTACGCGGCAGTCCAGGAGGCCTATCAGGCGGGGGTGCGCCTCTTTGGGGAGAACCGGGTACAGGAGGCCCAGGAAAAGTACGCAACCACCCCGGCCGGGAGCGAGCTCCATCTTATCGGGCATCTCCAGAGGAACAAGGCGCGGATGGTTCCCGGCCTTTTCGTCGCGGTTCAGTCCATCGACGGCAGCCGCACCGCCCGGGCCCTCGAGGAAGCCGTATCCCGGAGCGAGGGGCCCGGGGGCTCGGCCGGCAGCGCCTACGGCAAGGGTGACCCCGGGGGCCCGGTTTCTGCCCCCTTGGACATCTTCCTGGAGGTCAACACCAGCGGGGAGGAGTCCAAGTTCGGTTACCGGAACAACGACGACCTTCTCCGGGATACCGAGGAGATCGCCCGGATGCGCCATCTCCGTATCGTCGGACTGATGACCATAGCTCCCTTCACCGCCGAGGAACCGCGGCTTCGAATGAGCTTTCGGACGCTTCGCCGGAGCTTTGAGAAGCTCCGGTCGGAGTTTCCCGAGCTGCCCCTCACCGAGCTCTCCATGGGAATGAGCAACGACTTCGAGATCGCCGTCGAAGAGGGGAGCACCCTTGTCCGTCTCGGAACCATTCTGTTTGGCTCCCGCCCCGGGGGTCCGGTTTGATGTCCCGGGCCGTCGGTCTTCTGGTTCTTCTGGCTTTTGTCGCTGGGCCCCTCTGGGGACAGGATGTCACGCCGGAGCCCTATAGCCCCGAAGAGTTTCCCGGTTGGGCTCGGGACCTCCGCAGGGGAGAAATAATCGCCCTCGGGGTGTTCCCGGTCTCCCTTATTCTGACGCAACTTACCTACGACCTGGTGCGGTTCGGCGTAAAAAGCGCCCAGGCCGGGGAGTTCGAACGGGAAGCCGCACCATGGTTCTTCGCCCCCCCGGGGGTCCAACGCTTTAGCCAAGAGGAGAAGGAGACCATCCTTATTACCAGCGCCGTCGTCTCTGTCGTCTTCGCCCTCGCCGATTACGCCCTCGGCCGCCGGGAGCGCCGGAACTCCGAAGAACCGTGACCCCTTCCGATTCTCAGGACGTCGCAACCACCGTGGACGAGGAATGGGTCGGTGAGCGGGCCGACCGCTTTGTCGCCGAGGGTCTCGATCTCTTCCCCCGAAGCCAGCTCCGTCGGCGCGGGACCGAAGTCTGGATCGGAGACCGTCAGGTAAAGCCGTCGTACCGGTTAAAGGAAGGGGACCGCCTCGTGGTCCGGTTCTTTGAGCTCCCTCCCATCGATCTCGAGCCCCGGCAGGTAGAGTTCGCCGTCATCTACGAAGACGCCGACGTCATTGTCATCGACAAGCCGTCCGGGCTTGTCGTCCACCCCGGCAGCGGCACCACCGGCCCAACCTTGGTCCAAGGGCTGCTCTACCGCTACCAGGATATCCGCGACTCCTTCGCCGGGGAGTCCCTCCGTCCCGGAATTGTCCATCGTCTCGACCGGGGGACCAGCGGCGTGATGATTTGCGCCAAGCATCCGGCCGCCCATTCCTTTCTGGCGGCCCAATTCGCCGACCGTTCGGTGGAGAAGCGATACCTCGCTCTGGTTTCCGGCACCCCTCCCTGGAGGCGGCGCGAGGTGTCGGTGCCCCTCGGAAGGGATCCTTCCCACCGGCAGCGCTTTGCGGTGGTCCCTTCCGGGGGGAAGTATTCGGAAACGAGTCTCCGGGTGGTCCGGCGCTACCCCGGGGCTGCGCTCATCGAGCTGCTGCCGAAAACGGGGAGAACGCATCAATTACGGGTCCACCTGAAGCACCTCGGATTTCCGATTCTCGGCGACGACCTATACGGTTCCCGAAGTCGGCCGGCAGACGACGGCCTCAGGGCAGGGTCCGGGGCAGTGCCCGGGGCTGCCGCGGCGCTCATGCTCCATGCGTATTCCCTGCGGATTCGGTTGCCGTCGGGGGACTCACCACGGCTCTTCGTCGCCCCGGTTCCGACCCGATTCCGGGAGGAATTGCGGCTTCTAGCGGCGAAAGCCCGGCAGGATGCCGGTTAGCGTACGATCGGCCGAGTAAGGTCCGGGTTTGTTTCTGATTCGATGCCGATGGTCGTAGGGGGGCCGAGAAAAGGAAAGACGAGGGTCTCCGGTGGAAGAGTGAGCAGCTTGCGTCTAACCAGTCCCACCAGGAGCGACCGGACGTAGGGGTTTGCCACCTCGCCGATCACCCCGGCGCTCAAGACCCTCCCGGGGAACAACACATGACGTACACGGTAGACGACCGCTTCTCGAAGGTAGGAGGGAACCGATATCACCTCCACCTCGAAGCCGTCTAGATCGAGGGTATCTCCGTCGTTTACCCGATTCGCCGGGAAGGAGAGTACCCGGGGGGTCGCTGCGTGTATGGTGGCGTCGTAGACCCGCATGATCGTCCGAATACCCCGGAGGTGCATTTCCTCCGGGTGGGTGACCAGAATATGGCGGATGTAGTATCCCCGGTCTTCTATCAGCTTAAGCAGCGGGACATCGAGTACCCCGGGGTCCACGGCTATGGCTGCGCCTGGCCCTTCCGGCGCTACGAGAAAGGTGTTTGCGAGGTTATCGACCGAGTAGTGGGTAAAGACTTTCACCGGGTGCTTCCCGGAAGCTCGAAGTGAGCTTCTTCGACATTCGAATACTTGAAGGAGACGTCCTGCCGGGTGCTCCCGAAAAAGAAGACCTGCTTTACGTTACAGTTCTCGAAACAGACCTGGTCTAGGTGGCAGGCGACAAACCGGCTATGGAGAAGATCGGCGTCGTAGAAGTCGACGTCCCGAAAATCGCCGCCGTTGAAGTTGCACTGGATAACCCCGGCGCCGCGAAAACCGGTGTTTCGAAAGTGGGATGCTGCAAACACGCAGTTCTGCAGTTCCGCCTCCCGAAACCGTACCGAAGAAAGCTCCGCGTGATCGAAGAAGCAGAGACTCAGGGTACTGTTCGAGAAGTCGCAGTCGGTAAGGACGGTGTGGCTGAAGTTGCAGGCGACAAATTGCTTGTTTTGAAGCGAAAGCCCCGAGAGCGGGACGTGCGGGAGGTTGAGGTCGAGATGATAGTCGTTCCGCGTTAGAAGGTCGCCGACCTCTTCCAAGAGAGCCTCCTGGTTCGGGGCATGGACAAAACAGTAGTCGCGGTCGAGGACTCGGGGTCGGTCGCATTCTGGGTGCCCGCAGAGAACGAGAGAAAACACGCTTCAGCCTAACGGGTTGGCGAATCCGTCACAAGGGCCATTACTGGTCCGAACCCTGGTGCTCCGGGCTGAAGGGACCCGCGGAGAGTGCTTCA
>JBKHCS010000043.1:0-23988 GCA_046541715.1 Spirochaetaceae bacterium | reverse complement strand
TTGTGCCCGGCGAAGGAGTGTCGCGGCCTGGGGTGCGGCGGTCCGGTTCTCCGTGTGAGAGGCGACCGATAAGGCGTGGGCGACCGGAAAGAGCGTCAGGGCAACCTCGAGCTCCCGCCGGGGCACTCCCCGGCCGGCCAGAATCTCTCCGGCGGCTTTCTCGAGATCGAGAGCCGAGAGCTCCCGTCGATACTCCCTAACCACCTCGGTAAGCGACGGCACCGGGGCGTCCCGCTCCGGCGGGTGGGGTGCCCCCGGAGAGGGATCCCGCTTCGGAAAGCGGATCCCGAGGTGTCCCGGGCCCCTCTCGTCTACCTTTCCACCGTGCCTTTCGACGTAGACCTCGAGATTTCGCCGGTACCCCTCCAAGAGGGGGGTCGAACGCCGCCCCTCCGGAAGGCGGTCGAGGGCGAACCCAGCGATACGCGTTTCGAGGGGCGATAGTCTGGTTGCCGCGGTCTGGAAGTAGTGGTGGAGAAAGCTCGGGTTGGTGTACCCGGCGAGCTTCGGATAGGCGTAGTCGGCCCCGAGGATATCGATCTCTCGGAAGCGGCGTCGACGCAGGTAGTCCACCGCAACGGAGGTAACGTTACCACCCTTTGTGTCGAGCCGGAGGAGGTCCGGGCGTTTCCCCCCGATGTACGCGTGGAGGGGATGATCTCCGAGAAAGAGGGCGGTGCGTTCCGCCCGGCGGAGGAGCGAAGGGGGCGAGGCGACCTCGAAAAGGGCCCGGGACTCCTTCGGGAGACGCCGGAAGAAGTGATGGTAGGACACCTGTTGGCAGTCGATCGACAGGACCTCCCGGGGAACCACGCCGCGGTGCGCGAGTGACGGAAGCGAGGTATCGGTAGCGACCAGATACTCCCCGCCGAGCCGAAGCTTCTCGAGGCTTTCCGGAAGCGAGGGCCCCGCAGCGGTGATAAGGGCTCGGCGCTTGGGATCCGGCTGCGCAGGGGAGCCCGGTTCCGGCTCCCGATCGAGCGCCGGGCTCCCTCCGGCGGTAACGAGATTGACGATGCTGTTCCTGGTCCACCGCAGACCAAAGCGGCACTGGGCGGCCACATCGTCCAATACGCTCTCCGCGGCCGCGTGGAACCACCGGCGGCGCCTTGCGAACCACTCGGGATCGAGGCGCGTCCAAGGGGTGAGGGAGAGGCTCTCTACGGTCCGGGAGAAGAGCGGTTGAAAGACCTCGCCGGCCAGGGCGGGGAAATCCGGCGCCTCCGGAGCGATTGCGATCCGTACCCTAGGGTCTCGAAAGATACTCGTCAAGTCCCGGGCCCGGACCGCGGCTCCAAGGAGGCTTGCATCTCTGTCGATGATGAGAACCCGGAATGGGTCTCTCCGAGCAAGAAGAGCCTCGATGTGATACCCGAAACCGAAGCCTTCGACGACCACCGTGGCGCCTACGGGTAGGCTCCCGGCTAGCTTCTCTCCCTCTCGTCGCGGGTTGTACCGGGAGTGGATCGTCACGTCTTCGGTGCCTTTCCGGACGACCGCCGTCGGATCTCCTGCACGGCTCGCGATCCGGCCAAGCCAGGGAGGCGGCTCCCAGTCTGCGAGGATATCCACCAACGCCGGCGAATGCTCGGATAGAGCCGCCAGGTTCGTCTCCAAGAATGGTGTCATCCGGGGACCTCGGCATAGCGTCGGAGGTCTTCGACGAGACTCAGCAGCTCCCGGAGAAGGGGCCCCCGGTCCTCCGGGTCGTTGGAGATCAGGGCCTTCGCATAGCTCCGGGTTGCCGCAAGAAAGATGAGGTCCGCCCCCGGGCTCCGGGGCCCTCCGGAGAGACGGAGAGACCGCTCTCTTTCGAGGAGCTCAGCGAGGGTGCCGTCGGAAACCGCTAAGAGCTCATCAACAAGCTTCTCGATACCACGGGAAAAGCTACCGTTGCCGGACACCGGTGCCCCGGTTACAGCCGGCGCCCGGGGTATCGTTGGAATCTCCTCGAGGGTAATCGGTGCCATTCCGTAGTCTACCGGTGTCGGATTGACCCGCCTGACGCGCCCCCCGAGGGAGCGGCACCGTAACCGAAACCACCTCGCGTATTCCCCGAGGGCAGCCGAGACGCGAAGGGGAGGAGTCGTCCCCTCGATACGGCTGCTCCCGGCGAGCCGCTCGAAACGGACGGCCTCCTCCGGCAAGAGCCTGGTTGCCCCGCCGGCAATGTAGGCATCGAGCTCCGACGGTCGGGCATGGGCCCGTACGTCGGTGGTACAGCCGTCGAGGCCGACAAAGACTATCGGATCCCGCCCGATAAGGAGAGCGAGCTCCATGGCGATTCCGGCGACGCTGCCGTTTTCCGGTACCACCGGGAGATCCCCTCCGGAGAACAGAAGCTCCTCCAGGGGGGTACCATTGGAAAAGAGCGCGAGGGGACCGGCAAGGCGACGGAGATTCCGGGCCGCGGTAATCGGAGCCGCCACGGGAATCGCCGATTCAAAGGCCCGGCGTAGATGGCTCCGGGCGTAGAATCCGGGATCGCTCGTAACGACGAGATCCGGGACGATGCTTCTCCGGTACAGGGGAAGGAGCGCCGAGGGGAGGGCCCAGAGCTCCACCTCCCGCCGACGGAGAGCCGGCTCGTCGAGGGAATCCTCCAAAGTCGGGCCTGCCGCGGCGATCAGCACCGGGTTCGTACCCCGCCGCAGATCCCACCGGAGCAGGGAGTCTCCCTCGGGGCGTCGATCGAGGACCGAGGCGTGGAATGCGGCGTTTCGGATCCACCGCTTTCCCGAGGCCGCCGTCGTCGCGAACCCGGCAGAGAGCGTCGCGATGCTGCTCCCGGCGACTTCGAGCAGCCGCCTGCTGACCTCGGGGAACCGCTTCTGTGCCGGGGGCCAGACCAAGAGACGCAAGTTGAGCAGATCCTCCTCCCGGAGGACACTCCGGAGAAACGCCTCCGGATCCCGGGAGAGCCCGGGATGCCACGATAGAGCGGGACGGGCCACTGCTTCCCGGAAGGACGCTTCCGAGGCAAAGAGGGCGACAACCTTGGTATCCGGATTCCGTTCCGCAAGAGCGTCGGTAAGATAGTTGAGCCCCGGAGCGACCAAGACCGCCGTAGCGACCGTCTCCGAACCGACTTCCCGGTCGAGAAACCGGCGGGCCTCTTTTTCGGGGTCGAAGCGGGAGTGGAGCCTACCGTGTGTGGATTTGCCGTCCTGAATGGCTACAAACCTCAGGGTAGTACGGAGCGCAGATGCTCCGCGATCGATCCCTCCGCCCCCGGCGTCGGCAGCGTCCGGAGCGAAAACTTCTCCTGGTCGGCGATTTCCGGAAAGAGCTCCCCCGCCTGATAAGACAGTTGATGGAGTAAGAGGTCGAGGTCGTTTTTCCCACCGTCGTGCAAAGCCAAGAGAATCCGTCCTTCTCCGACATCGGCTATGCTCGCAATGCCCGAAACCATCGCGGAAACGACCCGCATAACGTCCTGGCGGATGCGGTACTCGTCGTTCGCCTCACCCTCCTGGACAAGGGCCCCCACGGCCTTGTTCGCCGAGAGGAGCACCAGTTGGAGCTTCCCCCGGTCGCCCGGATCGAGCTCCTCGAGATGGGAGGCCAGCTCCTCGAGGCTAAAGGCGGCCTGGAACCGGGCGCCCCGCATTCGCTCTTCGCGATTTTTGTAGATAAGCTCCGAAACCGTGTCCGACACAGCGGCACAGATTACCGACAGGAAGGGTCGGTTGCTCCGGAGATACGGGCTGTCGGTTACGAGCAAGAGGGCGACGGGGGCGTTATCCCGGAGGAAGGGGTAGAGGTACATCTCGTCGAGCATCGAGAACTCCCGTACCGAGAAGTAGGGGCGGAACTCCACGAGATCCGGGACCTCTTCCCGCGCCGGGACCCTGCTCTCGGGGATTCGCATCCGGTGCTCCGTCGTCCGGTCAAACCCGATGCTGCTCCAGGGAGAGAAGAAGGCCCCGTCCGGGTCCGGGAGGAGAAGGGCGCCTTTTTTGATTGCGAGGGATTGTCGAAAGCGCGCGAAGAGGCGCATCGGGGCGGTCATACTCGGGGTAATCGCTTCCACTCCCCGGAGGAGCTCCCGGATCGCCTGTTCCGGCTCTATCGGCTCCGGTGACTCCGGCGAGTCGTGTGTCGCCTCAGCTCCCGGACTTTTTTTTTTACCGGGGACGAGGGCCGAGCCGCCGCCGCCTCAGAGTCCCTGGCGGTGTCCGTGGGTCTTGATGACGTGGCACGATCCAGAAGCCCCGGGCGATTCCCCGCACTCTGGGCTTCTACGGTCTCGAGGGCGATCACTTTGCTAAACAGACCCATTACCGCTGCTCCAGTCCAAGCTCCTCAAAGAGGCGCTTGTACACTTCGAAATGTTCCGATCGGGCAAACTCTTCTATCTTGTCTTCCGGTAGTGCTTCGAGAAGTTGATCCATGTAGGCAAGTACCGAGCGGATCTCTCCCTTCAGATCCGCCGGCAGAGAAGAGTCCGTGGCGGTTTCGTCGGGAAGCTCCTCGGGCCCCGACACCTCTCCCTCCTCGATCCCCGAGAGGTCGAGTTCGATTTCGTCCTCGTCGACGAGCTCTCCGGGTTCTTCGGTATCTTCGGCTTCGAACGAAATTTCCCCGGCTTCCGGCTCGTCCTTTAGCTCGTCGATCCCGGCGAGCTCCGATTCGATGTCCATTTCGGCGAGTGCGGCGACGTCTTCGTCATGCCCTCCGAGGGGCTCCTCCTCCGGAAGCTGCAAGGCAGGGACATCTTCGGAACCGATCATCAGGTCGTCGGTTTCGCCGGTCTCTTCTTCGATATCTTCGAGGGTAATCTCCTCGATCGGGCTCTCGTCTTCCGGCTCGTCTTCGAATTCGCCGAGGTCTAAGTCCACCGCGGCTACCTCGGTGTGCTCTTCGACGTCCGGTTCGGGCGATTCATCCGGTTCGGGCAGTTCAATCGTGTCCGGGATAAGGTCTTCGCTCTCTCCGAGAATGTCCGAGCCTTCGAAATCGGCGGCGAGATCAAAGTCTTCGTAGTCCGAGGGCTTTCCCGCTTCTTCGGTGAACTCCGCCGTATTGAGGATGTTGTCCAGCTCGTCCCCGGTTAGCGCGATGGTCTCGTCTTCGTCTTCATCGAAGAATCCGGTGACCTCTTCCCCCTCCTCCGACGGCGCGGTCTCTATCCGCGGGGATTCCGGCGCTTGCGGTTGCCCCCCCCGGAAAGAAGCCAACTCCGCCCGCAGTTGATGGAGCTCAGATTTGATAGAGGCCAGCTCCTCTTCTATGGTCGCCAAGACCCGCCCATCCGCCTCGGATCGGCTCTGTCCCTCGGCCGCAGCCGACTCGGATACCGGGGCGGTCATAGACGCTTCGACCGCCGAAATATCGTCGAACTCCTCTTCGAGACTCTCGGGGCTCGGGAGAGGCTCGCCGTCGAGCTCGACGCTTTCGGTCTCTTCGCCGAAAACCGGCTCCTCGAGCTCGATCTCGTCGAGAGACGTCTCCGCTTCGAAGGTTGGTTGTTCCTCTTCGTATTCAAGCTCCGGAAGATCCTCGGCCCCAACCGGCTCTTCTTCCTCTTCTATCACCAGGTTTTCGAAGCCGTCTTCGTCGCTACCCGGAATGCCTTCCAGGTCGAGGCCTTCGTCCTCGATCAGGCTATCGAGGGATTCGTCGGACGCCGCTTCGACGGGCGGTTCTTCTGCTGTTTCCGTTGACTCGTCCTGGTCAAGAGTAAGGTCGGCGAGATCGTCTTCGAAGGAAGGCTCAGGAAGGTCGAGATCGTCGAGGGAAAGGTCCTCCGTCTCGAGATCCAAGGATTCTATCGTTTGGGAGTCTTCCTCCTCGGGTTCCGACTCTTCGAGATCGGCCAAGAGGTCTTCTTCCTCGCTTGTAAGACTGGTTTCCGTTTCTTCGTCGAGGTCCGAAAGACCGAACAATGACTCCCCTTCGTTTTCGTCTACATCTTCCGGCCCAGCCTTTACCCAGACCCCGTACTCTTCGAGATTCTCGTCAAGGCTCGTGCTGTCTTCGAGATTCTGGTTCTGATCCTTGTCTGCCATATATTCTCCTGGGCCAGCGCTGTTCTTCTATTTTATCGGCACGAGAGATGAGACTGTTGAACCATCTGTCAATGTAGCTCGCACCTACTCACTTGTCAATATTCTCCAAATTCGGCGGTAAAGTATAGCCGAAATCTGTCCGTACTAGGTGATGTGAGGTTACAGACCCTGCTGCTCTCTCTCGCTTTTGGACTATGCGTTCAGCTGCTACTGACCCTAATCGGTGGACCCTACAATCAAGACGCATACCGCCACCTGGAATCCTACCGAGAGGCCCTTGTCGCCAACGTCGAGGCGATCGAGGCTGCGCAATCCGGCCTCGAGAGCCAAATAGAGCGTCTCCGGAACGATCCACACCTTATCGAAGTGGAGGCGAGGCGTCTGCTCCTCTACGGGAAGAACGAGGTCGTCGTCTACCTCCCCCGGAGTCTGAGAAAGACACCAAGCCTAAGTCCCGGCGCCGTGGTAGTCCGGCAAGACGACCCCCCGCCTGACCGGCGCGCGCTTTTTCGATCGATTGCTCTGGTCGCCGCCCTCCTCTGTTTCTTACTTCTCTCCTTTGTCGAGGCGCCTCACCGGGAATCCAGCCGGCGGCACTCGAAGTAGTAGCGTTTCTCCTCCGATTCTCCGAGGGAGAAGAACTTCCGTGGGAGCACCTGATGGTGTGCAACCGTCTCGAAAACAATCTTTGGGTCTATCTCCGGATAGAGGAGCGCGGATCCGCCCTGCTCCCGGGCAAGCCGAATGGTCTCCTCGGCTCCGTGAATGTAGTCGACCCGGACTTTCGGATTGTCCCGTTCCAGGGCCTCGAGTAGACGCTGCAGGCGAACTCCAATCTCCGTAGGGCTCAGAAGTTGTGACCCGAGACCGAAGTATTCCTCGTCGCTCCAGAGCCGTAATCTTTCGGAGCCCCCGGGTCCCGATGATGGAGCTTCCGGAGCGAGGCTGAGCGACCCGAGCTCTGCTATGAACCCCCGAAGCTCCGCCGGGGAGATTCCCAGCACCAGCCGGTGGATCGGTTGAACGTTTAGGTTGGGATCGTGGCTGTTGACCAACTCGACCATGACGTACCTCAGGGGATGCTCCGGGCCGAGGGAGCCCTTCTTTTCGTCCCACACCTTCTTCGCCGAAGCCAGGGAGTGGTTCCCGTCGCCGATCGCGAAGAGGAGGGGATCTTGGGATTGGTATCGCTCGGGGCCCGCTGCGGCGATGGCTTCGAGCGCGTCGACCACGCCGCCGGCGATGTCGGTGTCTTCTACGACGTACCCTGAAAGCTCCCCGCCGTTTTGCATCAGCCGGGCGTTATAGGTCGGCCGCCGCCCTCCAAGGGCGGCGAAGACCGGACCGATAACCGTGTCCTTCGGATCGTCGAGAAGGACCAGGACGTGGGAGACCTCAACGGCCGCCTCCCGGCGGATCTCGATCCGCGGCGGGAGCCTGTGCTCCAAGGTCTCCTCGGTCGCCCGGGCCGGCAGACGGCTCTCCGGATGGTAGTCGTACTGTTCCAAGTCCAAGAGAACCAGCACGCCCCGGCGCCCGGCCACGTAGGGGGTTGCCCGTTCGATCGCGACAAGCGAGACTTCCGTTTCGCGAAGAAGCCCCGCTTCGAGGTAGTTCTCCATGCTTTTTCGAATCTCCCCGAGGCGCTTCTCCTCGGTCCCGGTACCGAGGTAGACCTCCGGAAGAACCAGCCGGAGAGTCGACGGAACTTCGCCCACGGTGGTCTCTACCTTCCGCCAGTAGTCGGGGTTCGAAGTGTGTTGGTCGCAGGCGATAACGGCCCAGGTGTCGGGATCTATTTCGGGCCCCGGAAGCAGGTAGCTACCGAATCGAAACCCCAAACGGCCGGCCCTATCGTTTAGGTCGTTCCACTTCTGCATGACTCGAAAAGCATATCCGGCAAGCTACTCTCGGGCAACCAGGAGATACTCACCCTGTGTGTTAAGAAACTCCAACATCCACTGCTGCATACCGCCGAAGTAGGACCGTTCCAAGAGGGTCCCGGCGGTGCCGATGTAGCGAAAGTGCCAGGGTTCGTAGGAGTAGCCGGTAATCTCTTCGGCGCCTTCGGGGTAGGAGAGGGAAAAGCCGAAGCGCCACGCCTCCCGGGCGAGCCACTTCCCGGCTTCGGTGTCGCCGAAAGCCGGGGTAATCGATCCGAAATCGACGGCGGTTCCCAGTTGGTGTTGGGAATGCCCCGGCCTCGCGGAAACCCGGGAGGCTTCCTCTACACCGAGTTGGGACACGTGGCGCTCGAAGAGCCCCTTCTGGTAGTCGTAGCTCCGATACGCCGAAGAGACGTCCAGCGTCACCCCGTCGCCTGCGGCACCTTCCGCCATCTCGGCGAGGGCCTCTGCGGCCCGGCGCTCCAACAGCATATCCTCCCGGTTGACCACCAGGGGTCCGGCAAAGTTCTTAAGAGGCACCAGCTCTTCGGGTACGAAATCCGGAGAAAGGCCGTTGCTCTTGTCGACGAGGACCCAATCCAGAGGGCGGGATTCGAGTACGCCGAGGGCCGAGTGAACAAAGCCCTCCGGGTCGGCCCGAACCGCGCTCGTAACCTCCAGGGGCAGACCCGCCAAGAGCGGCTCCAGTGCGTCCATCGTCTCGACGCCTTGCGTCTCTTCCGGCTCGGACTCGGGGGTGCAGGCGGCAAAGAACGTCAGAAGCGCCGGGAGTGCGATCATCAAGCCCACCCGAGGCATCTTGGCAAGGACCTTAGAACAGATGGGAGATAACCTCGTCCATACGTTCCACCGCGTGGAAGGTAATACCCTTTCGGATGTGCTCCGGGACCTCCAGCAGGTCCTGCTCGTTCGCCTTTGGGTAGACGATTTCTTTGACCTTGTTTCGTCGGGCCGCAATCACCTTCTCCTTGAGTCCACCGATCGGAAGGACGTTTCCCACCAGGGAGAGTTCTCCGGTCATGGCGAGACGCTTTTTGATCTTTCTGCCGGTCGCCAATGATAGCAGGCTCGACGCCATGGTGATACCCGCCGACGGGCCATCTTTCGGGGTAGCCCCCGCCGGTATGTGAAGGTGCACCAGTTGCGATTCGAAGTAGTCTTTGTCGACCCCGAAGTCCCCGGCAATCTCCCGGACGTAGGTGTAGGCGATGCCGGCGCTCTCCTGCATCACATCACCCATCTGCCCCGAAAGCTTGAAGGTGCCCTTTCCCGGCACCGCCGCCGACTCGATGGTCAAGGTCTGTCCACCGTAGGGGGTCCAGGCGAGACCGGTGGCCATTCCCGGGCGGGTAAGCTGCACTGCGTCCTCCCCCCGGAAGGAGGGCTGTCCCAAGAGATCCGGCAAGTCCGGGGCGTCGATGGAGTAAGGGGGCTTCGCCGTTTCGGTTACGGTCTTGCTCGCAAGCTTCCGGTGGATTCGGTCTAAGGCCTTCTCGTAGTTGCGCATTCCGGCTTCCCGGGCGTAACCGTCGGCGATCGCGACGAGCGCTTTTTTGGTGTACTTGACGTCCTTCTTGCCGAGACCCGCCCGGTCGAGGGACCGGGGAATCAAGTACTTCCGGGCGATCGCCACCTTCTCGTCGTCGATGTACCCCGAGAGACGAATAATCTCCATCCGGTCCCGCAGGGGTCCCGGAATCGTATCGAGGGTGTTCGCCGTCGTAATAAAGAGGATGCTCGAGATGTCGAAGGGTAGGTCGAGGTAGTGGTCCCGGAAGGTGACGTTCTGCTCCGGGTCGAGCACCTCGAGAAGGGCCGAGGAGGGATCCCCCTGGTAGGAGGCGCCGAGCTTGTCGATCTCGTCGATCATAAAGACCGGATCCCTACTCTTGACCACCCGGAGCCCCTGGATAATCTTTCCGGGCATCGCGCCGACGTAGGTCCGGCGGTGTCCCTTTATTTCGGCTTCGTCCCGCATACCCCCCACGGAAAACCGGAAGAAGCTCTTCCCGAGGGCCCGGGCAATCGACTGTCCGACGGAAGTCTTTCCGACCCCCGGCGGCCCGACTAGGCAAATAATCGAGCCCTTGAAGTCCCCTTTGAGCTTCCGGACCGCGAGGAACTCGGTAATGCGCTCCTTGACGTCCTCGAGGCCGTAGTGGTCCCGGTCGAGGACCCGCCGGGCCTTCTCCATATCGATGGTGACCGGATCGGGGTCGCCCCAGGGCAGACTGATGATGGTCTCCAGGTAGTTCCGGGTAACGTGGTATTCCGACGAGGTCGGCTCCATCAGGGAGAACTTCTCAAGCTCCTGCTCCACCGGTTCCCGGACGTCTTCTTCGACGGGTAGGCGGTCGACGGCTTCCTTTATCCGGAGGTACTCCGAATGCTTCGCGTCGACGGGCATGCCAAGCTCTTCCTTGATAACCTTGAGTTGCTCCTTCAGGAAAAACTCGCGCTGGTGCTTCTCGATCTTTTCGTTTATCTGGCTCTGGATCTTCTTCTGGATTCGGAGGAGCTCCTGTTCCTTCTTTATATGGATAAGGACCTGCTCCATGCGCTCTTTGACGTCGGTAGTCTCGAGGATGCGTTGCTGCTCCTCCCTCGGGAGGTTCAGAATCGAGGCGATAAAGTCGGCGATCTTCCCGGGATTGTCGATGTTTACCATGTTCAGCCGCATCTCTTCGGAGAACAGCGGGTTGTTCTCCGAGACCTGCTTCATTTCGCTGATCAGGGACCGGGTAAGGGCCTTGATCTCGTCTTCGGCGCCTTCTTGGAAGTCGTCGTCGAGATAGTCGACGGCTACGACGATGGGGTCCGATTTGGAGAGCGTCTTCTTGATGCGAAACCGTTTAAGGGTCGAAATAAAGACGTTTACGCCGCCGTCCGGGAGGTTTATCTTCCGGACAATCTTGGCGGCGGTCCCGACGTCGTTCAGATCCGAGGCTTCCGGTTGGGTATCGTCCTCGTTTTTCGTCAGCAGCAAGCCGATCATGCTGTCCCCGGCCATCGCTTTCTCGACGACCGCGAGATCCTCCTTGCTCTGAAGCATCAGCGGCGTAAAGATGCCCGGAAACAGAGGGCGTCCGTTCAGGGGGACAATGAGCAGTCTATTTGGTAGTATCTGATCGGCAGGTATTATTTCTGTGGGAGTTGCCACGGGATTCCTCGTGTTTGGGGCTTCGATTCTCTTGGGTTTCACTCCAAAATATCTAGCTCTCACCGAAAGCCAGTCAAGCAAGGAGGCCCGGCGTCAGTGAAACGCCAGCGCCGTTTTTCGGCCATCATTCTCGCCACCTCCCGGTTCGGGGAGATCCATCGTTCCGTTCAGCTCCTTACCGAGGAGGACGAAATCGTCCGGGCGATGGCTCACGGTGCCTCCGCTCCGAAGGGAAAGCTCCGGGGGAAGGCCGACCAGCTGACTTACGGGGTCTGCTACCTCTACACCGAGCCCGTCAAAGGGTACAGCAAGATAACCGACTTCGATCCGGTCGAGTTCTATCCAGGCATAAAGGGTAATCTCGAGGCCTTGTACACCGCGAGTAGTTGGGCCGAGGCGGTGCTCAAGTCCCTCGCCGGGGGAGGGCAGACGACGGAGGTCTTCGGGCTTCTCAAGGAGAGTCTCGACGGTCTCGAGGCGGAGCTCCCGGCCGGCGGTCGCACCCCCGGCGGCGTCGGAAGTGCCCTCCTTGCTCGGCTTTACTCCATCCGTTTTCTCTGGCGCTACCTGGGTATTCTCGGGGTGCAGCCGGATCTTGGAGAGTGCGGCTCCTGCGGCCGGCTCCTCGGCGGCCGGGAGCCTCTGTTCGTCCGGCCCCGGGCCGGGGATATCGCCTGCGCCGCCTGCGCGACGGACTACGATCTCCTACTCCCGGCACCGGATGCCCTCGCCCGCCTCGCGGCTGCGGAGGTCGGTGCCCCGGGGGGCCGGGCCCTCGAGAGCTCTTCCTTGAGCGCTGAGGATTCCCGTCAGCTCTCCGGGGTGCTCTACACCCTTCTCGAGGCTGCCCTCGGGGCCTCCCTCGAGACCCGGCGGAGCGGCCGGTCGATTCTGGGAATGGGATAGGGTGCTTCTTGAAGCGCCGGGAGATATAGGGCCGTTTATAGGGGCGGAGGCTCTCGTGCTCCGCCGAAGCGGCCCGGAAGCGGTTTTCAGCGGCACCGCTCCGTGGTATTCTAGCCGCGTCTTCCGGAGGGGAAAAAACGTGCGTGCCTTAGACATCGTTATCGCGAAACGGAACGGAGAGAGCCTCTCTCAGGAGCAGATAAAGTTCCTCATCGACGGCTACGTATCCGGCTCGATTCCTGAGTATCAGATCTCCGCCTGGTTGATGGCGACCTACTTTTCCGGCATGACGATGCGGGAGACGGCGGATCTAACCCAATGCATGATCGATTCCGGCACTACCATCGACCTCCTCGGGCTCGCCGGTCCCTTGGTCGACAAGCACTCCACCGGCGGCGTCGGGGACAAAGTGTCTCTGGTGCTCGCGCCCTTGGCGGCGGCCCACGGCATCCAGGTCCCGATGATGAGCGGCCGGGCCCTCGGGCACACCGGGGGAACCCTCGACAAGCTGGAGTCGATACCGGGCTACTCGACGGCCCTCTCTCCTGAGCGTTTCCGGGATATTATTTCCGAGGCCGGCTTTGCGATGACCGGACAGAGCAAGGACATCGTTCCGGCGGACCGGAAGCTCTACGCCCTCCGGGATGTCACCGGGACGGTAGAATCGGTCCCGCTGATTACCGCGAGCATCCTTTCGAAGAAGTTCGCCGAGGGCGCCGAGAAGCTCGTCTTCGACGTAAAATGCGGTTCCGGAGCCTTTATGAAGGACCTCGAATCCGCCCGGAAGCTCGCCGAGTCCCTCGTGGAAACGGGGCGGGGCCTCGACCGGGGCGTCTACGCCGTCATCACCCGGATGGAGGAGCCCCTGGGGATTATGGTGGGGAATTTTCTCGAGGTAGAGGAGTCGGTTGGTCTCTTGAAAGGGATGCCTACGGATCCACGGCTCCTCGATCTCTGGGAAGTGATTATGCGTCTGGTCGCCTGGATGCTCGTCGCCGCCGGGAAGTACGCCTCCGTCGACGAAGCCTTCGAGGCGGCCCCGGGGCCCATCGAGAACGGAGAGGCGCTGAAGCGTTTCGAGCGGAACGTAGAGCTTCAGGGGGGGAACCTCCAAGAGCTCAACGAGCGCCTCGGTAGTTGGCGGGCGCCGAAGACCCGGGATATTCCCGCCGAGAGAGCCGGCGTGGTAACGGCCATGGACGCCTACCTTACGGGTATGGCCGGCGTCTACCTCGGGGTCGGGCGGAGCACTGCCGAGGACGATGTATTGCCGGATGTCGGAATCGAGGCCTTCAAGAAAATCGGGGCAGAGGTCGACGCCGGGGAGGCCCTCTGCCGTATCTACGGCCACGACGAATCGGCCCTCGACGAGGCCGAGCAGCGCCTTCGGAAGGCGTACACGGTCGACCCCGGTGGTGCGGCGGGCGGGGGTGCCCGGGAATCGATGATCCTGGACGAGATTGCCTCCTGATGCTGTGGGAGAAAACCGATGTCGACCCGACCCTGGTAAAGGGTCTGAGCGAGAGCTACGGCGTCGACCTTTTGACCGCGGCCATCATGACCCGGCGGGGGCTCGTCGACGCCGGAGAAATCAAGTTCCTTCTGGAAGAGGATATCCGCTACCTTCACAATCCTTTCTTGTTCGACGAGATGGAAGACGCCGTTGACCGGGTCCGTCAGGCCGTCGTCGAAGGAGAGAAGGTGCTGGTTTTCGGTGACCGGGACGTCGACGGGATTACGAGCACTGCCATCGTGGTGGACACCCTTCGGGGCCTTGGCCTGGAGGTATCCTGGCGGGTGCCGATGGGAGACGACCCCTACGGATTGACCGCCGAGGCCGTCAAGAGCTTTGCCGACGGTGACGGGACCCTTATCATCACCGTCGACTGCGGGATCACCAATAGCGCTGAGATCGCCCTGGCCCAGGAGATGGGGATCGACACGGTCGTACTCGACCACCATAATCTTCCGGCGGAGCTGCCCCCGGCGGTCGCCATCGTCGATCCGAAGGATCCGGAAAGCTCCTATCCCTTCGACGGTCTCGCCGGCTGCGGGGTGGCCCTGAAGTTCCGTCAGGCGGTCGCCCTCTCGGGTCTCGAGATCTACAAACAGCCGATTTGCCTGATCAACCTTCGGCCGGGAAACGATACCATTATTTTCGAGGCGATCCGCTTAAACAACCTGGTCGAGGTGGATCGCCTCGTCGAGACCGTCGTTCCGGGTATGGTCCGTCCCGAAGAATCGAGGATCGCGGATTTTGTCGCGGGGCATCATCTTGTCGCCTACGACCGTCCCGTGCAGGAGCGTTATCTTCGGGAGGTCTTCGGCGTTTCCGTCGAGGTCGACCTCGACGACCTGTCGACCGCGGTCTGGGAGCACTTTCCGGCCCTCGAGGGGAAGAGCCTCCTGCAGATCCGGGAGCTATCCCGGCTGGTGCGCTACCACGGGGAGCGACTCTTGGAGGTCGATGTCCTCAAGAACCTCTTCGAGGTTGTCCTCCTCAAGGTCTACCCGGGGCTCGGAACCTGCCTCGAGAGCGTCTCGGATCTGGTGGCCCTTGGAAGCCTTGGGGACATGGTGCCCCTCCGGGACGAGAATCGCATCATGATCCGCCGGGGAATCAAGAAGATTTCCGAGGAGCCTCGTCCGGGAGTACGGAAGCTCTTGGAGCTGCAAAAGCTCCTCGGCAAGACGGTCACGGCCCAAGACGTAAGCTTCTCCGTAACGCCGGTTATCAACGCCTCCGGACGCCTCGGACGCCCCGACCTATCGGTAAACCTGCTGCTCTCCGAAGATCCGAAGGAGATCCACGAGCTTGCCACGGCGATCGTCGAAATGAACAAACAGCGGCGCAAGATCGGCGAAGACGCCTGGGGTCAGGTGTTACCGGTGGCCCGGGAGAGTTTCGAGCGCCTCGGCGAGCGGCTGGTGCTGGTGGTCGATCCGGCCATTCACCGGGGAATTACCGGCATTCTCGCCGGTCGTCTTTCCCGGCTGTTCAACGCCCCGGCCGTCGTCATTACCGAGAGCGACGGCCAACTCGTCGGTTCGCTTAGAACCATGCGGGGGGTTCGGGCCACCCGGTTCCTGCAGCAGTTCGAAGATCTCTTTCTCGACTGGGGCGGCCACGACGGTGCCGCCGGCTTTCTCTTGGCAAAGGAGCGGGGGGACGAGCTTCTCGCTCGTCTATCCGAGAGCGCCGAGACGCTCTTTCTCGAGGCGGCGGACGAGCGGCTTTCGGTCGACGCGGAGCTCCCGCAGAAGTACCTGACCCCGGAGCTTCAGGAGGTCGTCCGTATCTTCGGTCCCTTCGGCCAGGGAAACCCGCCCCTGGTATTCATGGCCCGGGGACTCAAGCTCCGGAGCGTCCAGTTTATCGGGAAGGAAGAGCAGCACGTCAAACTGCTCGTGGACGCGGGACGTCACAAATGGCCGGCGGTCTTCTGGAACGGGGGAGAGCGCGTCGGGAGCGACTTTAAGGCCGAGGACACCGTGGACCTTCTTTTCGGCATCACGACCAACTATTTTCAGAACCGGGAGACGCTCCAGATGGAAATTATCGATGTTCGGAGGACCGAGGCATGAGTCGCACCAGAGAGTTTATCCGGGGCGTGGCCCTGCTGACGGCGCTTATCGTCGCCGGGGCCGGGACTCTACCGGCGGCGGAGCTTCTCGCGGTTAGCCGGGTCGCCAGAGGCGAGCCCCTCGGGGTCGTCCTGCGGACCGACGACGAGTTTCTCGAAAGCACGTCCTGGGAGATCCGGCTCCTGGACCCCGAGGGGGGTATCGTCGTCCGGGCGGAAGGCTTCCCGACGACCACCGAGGAGCGCCGGATCGTCGGGGTGGCGATCCTCGGAATTCCGAGTACCCTCCCCCCGGGGACGTACCGACTCGAAGCCGCGATCGACGCCCGGATCGTCTCCCGGAACGTGTCGGTAGAGCCCCGGGAGTTTCGCCGGGAGGAGATACCCCTCAACGCCGCGATGACCGCGCTCCGGGCGACTCCGGACCCGGCCAAAGCCGAGGAGGCAAGAGAGCTACTCGCCCTTCTCGGGCGTTTCGACCTGGAATCCTTCTTCCACACGACACCTTTCGTGTTGCCGGTTACCGGTGCAAGGCGGACCTCGGAGTTTGGGGACCGGCGGCTCTTTCGGTACGTCGACGGCACCTCGGCCCAGGCGATTCACAACGGATTGGACCTCGCCGCCCCCGTCGGGACACCGATTCTCGCCGCAGGGGACGGCCGGATTGTCTTTGCGGCGCCCCGGATCATCACGGGAGAGACGGTAGTGATCGAGCATTTGCCGGGCGTATACTCGCTTTATTATCATCTAGATCAAATCGACGTTCAGGAGGGAGAGCTGGTGGAGCAGGGAAGCCGTATCGGCACCCTGGGAAACACCGGGCTCTCGACGGGGCCACACCTCCACTGGGAGGTACGGGCAGCCGGTATTCCGGTGGATCCGGAAGCCTTTGTCAGGCGTCCCATTCTTGACACCGATGAGATTTCGGCTATTATTGCAGACGACTCGGTCTTGAGACCGGGTGTACGACCATAGATCGGTACAGACTGTAGACGAAGGAGGTGATTGTAATCGCTCAGATCAACGTCGATGAAGGCGAAGCACTAGAGAAGGCCATTAAGCGCTTCAAGCGGATGGTAGAGAAAGAGGGAATCATTCGTGAATGGAAAAAGCGCGAGTATTTCGAGAAGCCTTCGACCATCAAGAATCGCAAGCGAAAAGCCCTCGAGCGGAAGCTCCTCAAGAAAGCCCGAAAAATCCAAGCGATGAAGAATTACTAGGTCGCGGAGTATCGCGATCTAAGCAAGGCGGTGTGTTACCTCCGGATCCTCCCTATCTACTGCTAAGGCGTCATGGCCGCAATCTGGTAGGAATCGGCCACCGCGATTCTCCCCTTTTCTCCCCTGGAACGCGCCTCCTTCTTGTCCCAAGCTTGGGGTTTGCGGTTACGGGGAAGGTCCGCTCCGGTGACCGGTCCGACGAGATCGACGTCAAGCTCCTCGGCGGTCGTTCCGGGAAGGACGACGTTCTCGCGCTCCCCTTCGGCGCCGCGGCGTACCTCGATTCCAAGGCCCGGGTGTCTCTGCCGGGTGACGGGAATACCGTAGCCGGTATCCCGGCGGAGGCGACGCTGCTTCTCGCCGGCTCTTCCCTTGGTTCGGTCCGACTCTTTAGGGGTGATTCGGATCTTGTCCTCGAAGCCAACCGGCTCCTTCCCTGGTACGCCGGGGTTCCCTACACGCTCGAAACAGCCGGGTCCGGCGAATACCCGATTTCCGAATCCGCACCGGTCACGAAGCGCCCTTGGTCCGGCCGCGTCCTTACCGACGAGCTCGAAGGAGCCGCGGTGCCGGACCGCGAGGCCGGCCGGGTCGAGGTCGAGGGGGTCCTCTTCCCGTCGGCTGCCTACGAGCGGCTTGCGGGACAGGCGAAGAAGGCCGCCCGGAAAGAGGGGGGCGTCCCGAAGAGCGCGGTCCATAAGGCGCTCGGGCCGCTCCAGAACCCTATCCGGGGGCCCTTCGTCGATTCCCTCGTTTCAGGGGGCTACCTGAAGGATCTCGGAGACCGGCTGATAGAGAATCCACCGGAAAAGACCCTCTCTCCCATCAGCCGGGGAGTACTCCGGGAGCTCGACGCCGCCGGCTCCTCGGGCATTACCCTCGGCGACCGGCCGAAGGGCTTCCGGGACGCTGCCTTGCGTCTCGAGGCAATGCACTTCGCGGTGGTCGTCGCCGGGCGCATCGCCTGGAGTGCATCCGGGTTCTCGTCGGCAGTGGCGTCGTTGCGAAAGCGCTTCCGGGGCACCCTGGAGGCGGACGACGTCGCCGGCTACCTGAGCTGCTCTAAGACCCTCGCCAAGGACGTGCTCCGGCGGATGGCGGATGAGGGCTTCGTCTACTCGACGGCCGCCGGAACCGCGAAGTGGCGCCACCGGGGCCGGACGTGAGGGGCCGACGCGACGGGGCCCGGGGCCTTGTTCTGGCGCTCTTTTTCGCTCTCTCCGCCTGTACCCCCCGTCCGCCGGAGATCCTCCGGGTGGAAGGGGAGGTTCGTCTGGTAACCGACCGGGCCGCCGGGCAGGAGTACGAGCAGTTGTCGCTCTTCGTCCAGGCGGAAGATCCCGACGGTTTCGACGATCTGGATGAGGTTGTTCTACTCAACGACGAATCCGGCCTCTTCTGGCGGATCGATCGAAGCTCCTGGGTGGTCGTCCGGGACGGAGCCTGGATGGGATCGGCAGGGCTTACCATGCCGTTTCTCGGGTCCTTTCCCCGGGGAGAGTACCGGGTTGTGATATACGACGCCGGGGGAAACTCGGAGGAAGAGTTTCTCTCGATCGACGCCCCCTCAGAAGCGGTCGGCGAGCCGGATATTATCTTCGGCGACGCAGAGGTGGAGTTGGTCTCTCCGGAGTCGGTTGTCCTTCAGGCGGTGGACCCTCAAGGGCGGACGGTGGCGCAGAAGCGCATACACCGGGGGCGCCATCCCTGGGAGAGCGTCCTTGACGGCGGTGAGGTTCCCTTGGACGCCCGTTTCTTCGTCTACGTCGACGCCCCGCTAGACGGGCATCTGCCCAGGGTCGTCGGTCCCTTCTTTCGGTAGACGGCGAATACCGATTCGTCGGAGAAAGCGCCGCAAGGGACTCGCCCCGAAACGGTTGGAAAAATCTCGGGCCGCCGCCTCCGCCGGGTACTCGTCGCTGGTTCGTTCCTTGAGAAAGTGCCAGTGCTTTACGATCCAGACATAGAGGTCGTCGACGGTTCGCCCGGGAAATCGGGAAATTATCCCTTCTCGCCGGATGGTGTCGACGATCGGCTTAAAGACATTGACGAACCAGGACCGGGCCGCCTCGTCCAGCGAGAGCTCCGATTCCCGCTTCTGATCGAGAAAGTACTTGTGCCCGTGGATGTGCTTCAACACCTCGTCGTAGCGGCCGGTTTCGGTAAAATTTAGGTCGTACCCGCCGGTCCATTCGGCGAAGTCCGTGGTGGCGTAGAACTTCTGTTTCTCGTAATCGATAACCCGGCGCTTGAGCTCGCGGCTCGTCATCCTCGGGTCGATCGCGATCTCCGAATCGAGAACGGTTATTTCGGCGTCGATCGTCAGGACTCCCTGGGCCCGGGCTACCGACACCCGGTGGTTCCCGTCCCGCACAAAGTAGACGCCGCCGATTTCGTAGAGCCGGATCGGCGGAAGAATCACGTCCCTCAGATGCGCCTTGTCGATGCTCGTCCACCGCCCCCGAAGGGCCTCCCGCTTTGGAAGAAACCCCTTGTTGAAGTCCCTATAGCGCCCCTCGCTCCCGATTATCCGGTCTACGGGGACCGGATGGACCCCCCTATAGGTCTCCTTTTGGGGCCGGAGGTAGCGTCGAACTTCGCTGAGGGAGAGGAGCTCCTGGTTCTGGGGTCGTAGGGCGTTTACGACCCGAGAGAAAGTCTCCCGGGTCCGTGCCCGGCTGAAGTCCTCGCCGGCGGTTACGTCGAATATATCACCCATCGGTCAATTACCTGTCGTCCTCTGTGTCGAGCACATAGTAGCCGAAAACGTTTATTACCTTCGTCTGTTCGTGGTTGGTGGTCCGCGGCGCGTTTATATCGTAGAGATGAATGTGGCCATGGAGATGGTACCGCGGCTTGAAAACGCGCAAGAACCAGCGGAAACATTCGAAGCCGTGGTGCGGCAGATCTTCACCGTCCTGAATATAGCGCGGTGGAGCGTGGGTGACGAATATATCGAGGAATCTTCCGAAAAAGATGCGGTTGAAGACAAGCCGGGGAATAAGACGCAGAATCCGGCGCCGCATCCCGCCCTCTGTAAACTGGTGCTCGCCGTCGTTATACCGGATGCTCCCGCCGAGCCCTCCGATCAAGAGGCCTTTAATGCGGCGAACCTTCCCGTCGATGTAGGTCGAGCCGTAGGATCGCGGGGGGATGCCGTAGGCGTTGTTCAGCAGTTCCGCGGGGCTCCGGCGCCCCTGGAAGCGGCCGAGCTCCTTCAGGTTATGGTTTCCGAAGACAAAGGCGACGGGCTTGTTCAGGCTGCTCGCGAGGAAACTGAGGAAGCTCATTGGCAAATCTCCCGCGGATATGACCATTTCGACGTCGCCGAAACGTTCTTTGACGCTTTCGGAGTACACAAGCGGATCGACCTGATCGGCGACACAGAGAATTTTCACAAGGCACCCGGTCTTCTAAAGATGAGTTTTCTTAAGCAGTTCGGCAAGCTTGCTCCCATCGACCAAGTCGATGGGCCGGGTCTCGGCGAAGTCCTGCGCCAGCCGAGAAAACGACGAGCTGGTAACCACCAATCCCCGGGTAATGTTCTGCTTCTTCATTTCTTCGTGGAGAGTCCGGATCGTCGCCTCGTCGATAACGTCCGTCACCCGAAAGAAACGGATCATCCGGGGCAGCTTTCGAGCGTTACGCCACTTTGACTGATGCTCGACCGCGACGATCTCGCAGATATCCCCGGAGGCCTTGACGTCCCGGACTGCGAGCCCCATCGCCGCGCAGACGCCCTGGCAGACCGCCGTGAACTCCTCGGTCCCGACGGTCATGTAGTCCTTTACGCGGTCGTCGGACCGAAGCTCGTGATACTGGCTCAGTTTCTCGGCTACATCCCTAAAGTCCGGCTTGACGGCGTAGATGCGCTCCCATTGCTGGATCGCGTCGTCCATCCTCCGGGACTGCTCGAAGGCGGCCCCGAGAAAGTACCGGCCGTAGAGAACCTCGTTCGATTCCCCTTCCGAGAGGTTAATCGCCCGCTCGAGCTCCGCGGTGGCGCGGTCGTTGTCCCCGACATTAAGAAAACAGACGCCCCGCTCGATGAGCGCCTTTACCTTGAGCTCCGGGGCCCGGGCCGCCTTCTCGAGAACGTTGATGGCCGTCTGGTATTCCTTCTGCTCTCGGTAGATTCGCCCGAGGTAGTAGCTCGCCTCGGCGCCGTCCCCTTTTCGGGCCGCCCGTTCGAGAAGGACCTTCGCGTCGGGAAAGCGCTTCGCCCGGAAGAGCAGATAACCGAGACGAAAGCAGGCCTCCGCGTGCCCTTCGTCGACCTCTATCGCCTTCTTGTAGTAACCCGCGGCCTTGTCGCTCTTGTTCCGGTCTTCGAAGAGCTTTCCGATCCGGAAATAGTGTTCCGCGTTTTCCGGCTGACGCTTCACGAGGATGAGGTATTCCTTGAGAGCCTCCTCCGGTTGATTGAATTTGGCGTAGAGTTCCGCTATCTTCTGCCTGAAGGGAACCTCCCGGGCGTAGTTTCCGAACTGCCCGATCTGATTCACCGCCTTGAGCTCCATCAACGCAAGCTCCGGCTTGTCTTCTGCCAAATACGCCTGAGCGAGAAGAAAGCGGGCGTCCGGGTTCCGGGGTTCTCGCTCGATTATGCGCTTTGCCGTTTTGATTGCTAGGGGAATCTTGTTCTGCTTGATGAGCATCGACAGGCTTTCGACGCGTTTTGGTGATAAGATGGAGCGGAGGACGATAAACGTAACAAAACCGACGACACCGCCGAGGATTATTATGAGGACGATCAAGTCCATGGGCTCTTCCACACTTGAGATATTCGCAATACTGGAAAAGAGTATCCTTTTTGGTGTAGTGTGTCAAAGGGAGGTTCCGGCGTGACGTGTTACCGCCGTTTTTTGTCTGTTTCAATGTTGTTAATGCTCCTGGCCGTCTTGGCCGGGGCTCAAGAGTCCCTCCTTGCCCGAGGAGAGGCCCTTTATATGCAAAACAAGCCCCGGGAGGCCGCCTCGGTCTTAGAAGCGGCCCTCGAGGAGCAGCCGAACAACCAGAAGCTCCATCTCTATCTCGGGGTGGTCTACGAGCAGCTCGAGCTCTATAACCAGGCGATCAGCACCCTCGACCGGGGGGCCTCCCTCGGTGGAGGGTATACCGCCGACATCCATCTAAATCTCGGCAACAACCTCTTCCGCCTCGGGCGCCTGGAGGAAGCCGAAGAGGCCTATACCGAAGCCCTAAGAGCGAACGGTCGCCTTGAAGACGCCTATCTCAATCGGGCGAATCTGCGAGTCCGGACCGAGAGCTACGAGGATGCCATTTCAGACTACACCGTTTACCTGAACCTCGAACCGGATGCACCCCAGGAACCGGAAATCAGAAGGATGATATCGCTTCTTCAGGGCACCCTGGAGGCCGAAGAGGCCCGGATTGCCGAGGAGGAGCGCCGAAGACGGGAGGAGGAGGCACAACGGCAGGCCCTCTTGAATTCGGTCTTGAACTCGTTGGATTCCGCCGGCCGGGAGACGCAGAGTCTCTCCGGCGGCTCGGAAGATATTCGACAGTCGGAAGACACCATAGACATAGCGGATTGATTAAGTACCATGATGGATAGAAGACTCATTGTAATCGGGGGGGTCGTCTTGGCCCTTCTTCTTATCGGCGGCGCCCTCCTGCTCTTTCTGCCTCGCGGAGGAGACACCGAAGGGCTGACCGAAGCGGAGCAACTCCGGCTGAATAAGCTCTCCCTCGCCCGGGACTACTACGAAAACGCGGAGTACCAACGGGCTCTCGACCTGGTCGACGACCTGCTCATTTCCAACACCTCGGACGACGAGGCTCGGGCTCTCAAGGACGAGATCCTCGAGGCGAAGCGCATAGCCGACGCCGAGGCCGAGGCGCGGCGTCAGGAAGAACGCCGGGAATCCGGGGGCGACGATTCGGCGGCCCGGGCGGCAGAGGCGGAAGCTCGGCGCCGGGAAGCAGAGCTCGCCATCAGCCGGGAGCTCGAGGCCCAGCGGCAGGCCGAGGCCGAACGCCGGGAGCGGGAAGAGGAAGAGCGGCGCCGGGCCGAAGAGGAGCGCCTCGCCAGGCTCTCGGCTGAGGAACGCGCCAAGGAGCAGCAGATACAGTCCCTGATCGAGGCGGGACAGGACGCCCTTGAAAGCGAACGGCACAACGATGCCCGGAGTACCTTCGACGAGGTCCTTGACATTACCCTCCAGGACTCCGCGGCGACCAATCGGTACCACGCGGTCGCCCTGGCTCGGCAGGCTCAGTCGCACTACGAAGAGAGCCCGGACTCGGCCCAAGCACGTCGGCAGGCTATTCAGCTGGCCAACCAGGCGCTCTCCCGGGACCCGAGTCTCTGGGAACCGCATTACACCCTCGGGCGGATCTACAGCCGGACGGAGCTCTACGACGACGCCATAGACCAGTTCAAAGCGGCGGCTCGTCTGAACCCCGACGACGCAGCGGTACTCTTTGCCCTCGGGAACGCTCAGTTCCGGGCAGGGCAGTTTAGGGAAGCCCGGGGCTCCTACGAGGCCTGCGTCCGGATCGACCCCTACTTCGAGAACGCGTATCACAATCTGGGGATTACCAACTTACAGCTCCGGAGCAACACGCGGGCCCTTGAGGCGTTCCGCTTTGCGGCTCAAGTCAAGCCGGACGATGCCCGGGCGTACTACCGGATCGGCAACATCTTGATGTCCCAGAACGAACTCGACGACGCCATATCCAACTTCGAGCAGGCCGTCGAGTACGATTCAAACAACGACACCTATCATTCGCGGCTGGCGACGGCCCACTACCGTTCCGGTAACCTTTCGTCGGCGGAAACCCACTTTGCCCGGGCAGTCAGCTTGAACAACAGTGTGGCCCTGAACAACTTCAACATGGCTCAGGTAAAGCTCGACCTTGACAAGCCCTCCGAGGGGCTTCCCTTCGCTCAACGGGCGGTAAGCCAGGCACCAAACGACCCGAAGAACTACTTTACCCTCGGCCAGACGTACCACGCTCTCGATAGAACGAACGACGCCATCGAAGCGTTTACTACCGCGATCCAGAAGGACTCCGAGTACGTCCTTGCCTACGTCGAGTTGAGCGTTGTGCTGCAGGACGAAGAGCTCTACGACGAGGCCCTCGACTTTCTCCTCGCGGCAGCAGAGATAGAGCCGAATTCTCCGGAGGTAAACAACAACCTCGGGAACGTCTACCTCGCGAAAGAGCTCTACT
>JBKHCS010000174.1:0-4721 GCA_046541715.1 Spirochaetaceae bacterium | reverse complement strand
GCCGGTCTACCGCGCCGAAGACAACGCTCAACATGCAATCCTAGTCCCAGAGGTGGCCGCCCCAGAGACGAAGGCTGCCGTCATCGGCCGAACCGGGCGAGGGTCCCGCCGCGAGTGGGTAACGAACGCTGAAGCGCTCGGCAAGAATCGCCGTGCTCTCAGCGCCCGTCGCGGCTCGCGTAGTCGACGGCGAGTCCGCTGGTCACCCTGGTCTTGTGGACCGCTAGGGCCGGCAGACGGCCGAGGAGTCACCGAGGACGATTCCGCGGAGAATCCGGATGGCGAACATCATAACCACAGGGGACCGACCGGCTCGCATTTGTCAGGGCGAAGGGCACTTCGCTCCCCGCGCCCTGTACCAGTCCGGCGCGCAGCTTCAGTTCGCCGGAAGCATTAAGGGAGATACGTCCTACCGGCCGTGGCCGTCTGCCGGACATTGTTGACAACTAAGCCGCAAGGAGCTATGGTGATGGTATGGAAACTTCAGAAACTCATAGAGTTTCCTCGGGATCGAGCGGAAACGACGGTGCTCTTCGGAGGCGTATCGTCGAACACGCTCGGCGGCAGTTCTTGGACCAGGGCTTCAGCACCGTCCGGACCGAGGACCTCGCCAAGGAGTTGGGTATCAGCAAGAAGACCCTTTACCGCCTCTTTTCGAGCAAGAACGAGCTGGTACTGGAGGCGGCGCGGGCTCTCATGGGGGACATCGACGAAGAACTCGGGAGCCTCTTCGCGAGTGATATGCCGTTTCCGGACAAGTTTCGTCGCATCCTGGCGTCTGTCGCCCGACACGTGGGGACCATCGGGCGCCACTTTATGGTGGATATCGCGCGCTACGCCCCGGAGGTCTGGGAAGAGATCGACCGCTTTCGCAGGGAACGGGTCCTCAGCAGGCTCAAAGGAGTGATCGACCAGGGGATTTCCGAAGGCTACGTCCACGCCAGTGTCAACTCCGAGCTCTTCGTCGCAACCGTCTATTCCATTGCTCAGAACGTGCTCACCCCGGAAAGGCTCTCGAGCTTGGGGGTCGGGCCGAGAGACGTGGTCGACTTCGCCTTGAGGCTATTCACCGTCGGGATCCTCACGACGGAAGGCCGAAACTACCTCGAAAAGGGAGAGATTGACGATGCGTAACCGAGATTCCGGCAGGCATTCCGGCGGCAGCGTCGTTGCGGCCGTTGCGGCGGCGTTTCTGCTTACCGCCTGCGGCCGGACGGATGAGACCGTCTTCGGGTCAGGGACCATCGAGGCCACCGACGTACTCGTATCGGCGGAAATCCGGGGACGGGTCCTGGAGGTGGCGACGGCGGAGGGGCGCCGGGTCGAGAAGGGGGCCCTCCTGGTACGCTTGGATCCGAGGGACTACGAGCTGGAGCTCGCCGGAGGCCGCCAACGGCTGATTGCCGCGGAGGCGGAGCTTGCCATGCTCCTCGAAGGTGCCCGGGAGGAAGACCTTCTCAGAGCGCAGGCGGAGGTTACCCGGGCGACCGAAACGCTCGATCTCGCCCGGCGTACCTTCGAGAGGACGCAGCGCCTCTACGAGTCCGGAAGCGCAACCCTGAGCGATCGGGACTCCGCCGAAACGCAGTTTCGCCAAGCCCAGGCAGGACTCCAGGCAGCCGAAGCGGGGTACCGCCGCCTCTTGGCGGCTCGGCCGGAGGAGGTCCGGCAGGGACAGGCTAAGGTTGAGGAGGCTCGGATCGCGGTCGCCGGACTCGAGAACCGCTTGGAAGACACCTCGGTGGAATCACCCCTCGGGGGGACCGTCATCACCCAGTTCGTCGAGGCGGGGGAGTACGTCGTTCCCGGGGCACCCTTGGTCCGCGTCGCCGACCTCTCGACGGTATTTCTGACCATTTACGTCCCGGGCCCCTCGCTTTCCCGGATCCGCCTCGGGCAGGAGGCGCGGATCGCTGTAGACGGCATGCCGGAGAAGGAGTTCACGGGGCGACTCCGGCGCATCGCCGACGAAGCGGAGTTTACACCCCGGAACGCCCAAACCGCCGATGAGAGGGCCCAGCTGGTGTATGCGTTAGAGATCGAGGTTTCGAACCCCGACGGCGTCTTCAAGATCGGTATGCCGGCGGATGCATATCTGGATGCCCAGGAGCAGTAGCATGGCAAGCGCGGTACGAATACGCGGCCTGTCCAAGTCCTACGGGACGTTGAAGGCCCTGGCCGACGTCGACCTGGAGGTACCGGAAGGCGAGATGTTCGCCCTCGTCGGCCCCGACGGCGCGGGAAAGACCACCTTCCTGCGGATTCTCTCGGGATCCCTTCGCCCCGACGCCGGCTCCCTCGAGATACTCGGCCACCCGATTCCGGAGGCCCGGCAGCCACTACGGCAACACCTCGGCTATCTCTCCCAGGGTTTTTCGCTCTACCACGACCTGTCGATCGAGGAAAACGTGCGTTTCTTTGCCGACATCTACGGCGTAACCGACTTCCAAAGCCGTCGGGATCAACTCCTCGGGTTTACCCGTCTCGAGCCCTTCGCAAAGAGGCTCGCCGGGCGCCTCTCCGGCGGGATGAAGAAGAAGCTCGCCCTCGCCTGCGCCTTGGTCCACAAGCCGAAGCTGCTCCTCCTCGACGAGCCCACGACGGGGGTGGATCCCGTTTCCCGACGCGATTTCTGGCTGATCCTCGGGGAGCTCTTGGAAACCGGGCTGACGATCCTCGTAACCTCTCCGTATCTCGACGAAGCCGAGCGGTGTCATCGGGTCGGCCTCTTGCGGGACGGCGAGTTCCTCTTCGTCGGAACTCCCGAGGAAGCCCGGGACCGGTTGCCCGGGACGATGCTCGAGCTCGTCTGCTCGGACCCCCGGGGAGCGCGACGGCTTCTCGAACCGATGGTGGGGCGTGGCATTGCCGAGACCTACGTCCTCGGGGACCGTATCAATCTCCGGCTTCCGGCGGAAACCAACACCGCGGAGGAAGCTTCGGCCCTCTTGCCCGACGAGGCCCGGCGGCGCCTCGAGTCGGGGGGAATTAACGTCGTTAACCTGCGCCGGGTTACCCCTACCCTGGAGAACGTTTACCTCTCCCTGGTTTCTTCACCGCCGCCGGCCTCTTCCCCGCCGCCGGAAAGAGGAGGTAGCTTGTGAATCCACGATGTAGGCGCCGGCCGAAGGGCCACCGAAGTCCCGGAAGCCTCGTTTCCTGTCTCGTCTTCCTCTTCTTACTGAGAGCCCCACTAGCCCAGGGCCGGCTTCCCTTGTCCGTCGAGGAAGCTCTCGAGAGAGCGCTTGCCGCGGACGCCGCAAGCTCCGCCGCCCAAATGTCCCGTCTCCCGGAGCTCTCCCGTACCCAACTGGTTCCTCTCGGGGGACTCCTCTCGGCCCGGATGGACCAAACCCGCGCCCCGGCGGAGCTCGAGCTGATAGACGCGGAAAACGCCCTATCCCTTGCCTCGGCGGACCTTGCGGTCCGGATCGGAGAGGACCCGGAAAACCACATCATCCCGGTTTCCGAGCCGCCCCTCGACGTCCTGGTCGCCCGGGGCCTCGGGGAACGGCCGGATCTTCTCGCCGAACGTCTCCGCCTCGACGCCCAGGTCGATCTCTTGGAGGCACGGCTGACACTGACTTCGCCGGTGGTCGGCCGGGAGCTCGCGTGGCTCGAGGTGATGTACGCCTCGGCGACGGAGATCTGACGTGGGAAAGGCGATCGAGGCCGCCGGCCTGACCCGGAGCTTCGGCGACTTTGTCGCGGTAGACGAGATTGACCTTTCAGTGGACGAAGGGACCATCTTCGGCCTCCTCGGGGCGAACGGGGCGGGCAAGTCCACCACCATCCGGATGCTCTGCGGGCTTCTTGAGTCGACCCGTGGCACGGCGAGGGTCGCCGGAATCGACATAAACAAAGACCCCGAGGGGGTAAAGCGCCGCATCGGGTACATGTCCCAGGAGTTCAGCCTCTACCGCGATCTGACCGTCGAGGAAAACATCCGGTTTTTCGGAGGGCTTTACGGACTCTCCCGGGAACGAATCGCCGAACGAATGCGGTGGGTCCTCTCGATGGCGGGATTGACCGGACGGCAGAAGACCCTGACCTCGGAGCTCTCCGGGGGATGGCGGCAGCGCCTGGCCCTCGGATGCGCCGTCTTGCACGAGCCGCAAGCTCTCTTCCTCGACGAGCCGACGGGGGGCGTGGACCCCGCTTCCCGGCGCGATTTTTGGGAGCTTATCAACACGCTTGCTGATACCGGAGTCACGGTCCTGGTTACTACCCACTACCTGGACGAGGCGGAGTATTGCAACCGGGTTAGCCTGATGCACGCGGGAAAAATAGTGGCCGAAGGTACCCCGACTGCCCTGAAGCACGACGAGATTACCTACACGATACTGGAAGTCCGAAGCGACGCGGTAACCGATCTCGCTAAGTCGCTGAAGAAGGCGGACTGGGTCGTCGAAACCTCGATTTTCGGCCGAACTCTCCATGTGGGAACTCGTCTCGGCGCCCGGGAGGCCGAAGAGCGCCTCCGGAGAATCGAAGGCGGCGCCTTCTCCGGAGAAATCGGCGGCGTGTCGGTTATTACTCCTTCCTTGGAGGACGTCTTTATCCGGGTGATTCAGAGAAGCGACGAGGCAGAGCGATGACCCGCCGAACCCAGGCGATGTTCAGAAAGGAGATGCGGCAGATCCTCCGAGACAAGCGTACCCTGGGGGTGCTCCTGGTCCTCCCTGCTTTTCTCCTGGTGATGTTCGGCTACGCGATCAGCC
>JBKHCS010000005.1:0-63346 GCA_046541715.1 Spirochaetaceae bacterium | reverse complement strand
GGCTTCGCCCGCCGGGATTTGATGCTTATGCATCAACAGGCTCGTTGATACTTCCGAAGGCTTGACGGAACCTTCGGCTTGTGAATACCATCTGAGGCGCTCGCGACCGTCGTATAATGGCATTACCCCAGCCTTCCAAGCTGGTGATGTGGGTTCGATTCCCATCGGTCGCTTTCGGTGAAGTACACTACCTACCTGGTGCATTTCCCCGACGGGGGTACCCAAGAAGTCGATTATCCCGTCCCCGTCGGGCCTCCCCTTGACGTCAACGCGCGTCCCCTTCCGCTACCTCTTTCGAGTCCTCGGGTTCTCGCCTACCGAGTAAGTCGTCGATCCCAGGAGGAATTGAGGTCGGAGATTATCGTGCACATAACCCTAGAACAGCTCTTTCCCGACGAGCTCGGCGAGTATCTCTAGGTCAGGGGGCTCGCCGGCCGATTCCAGAAGAGCAGGCGATCCTCGGCGGGGGTCACGCCGAGAAAAAAGCCGTGGACGCCGGTGTTGTCGGTCTGATGCGCTCGTAAGAGGTCGTCCAACCCCGGCTCTCCGGGAATCGGGGACCCGGCAATGTGGCTCCGGAGAACGTTCAGGATGCCGTTGTGCGCGACCAGGAGCACGCGTTCCAAGGAAAGTCCCCGAAGCTCCTGTAGGAGGGAAGCTATGCGTTCCCCCGCCGGGGCTGTCCACATATCCTCGGTATCGGCCTCGGCGGAACCGGGGGTTGAGTAGGGCAGAATCTCCCGGTAGTCGTAACCTGGCCCCCGGTCGAGGGTGCATTCCACCAACCGGGAATCGAATCGGGCGTGGCCTGCCTTTGGAGAGGCCAACTCGAAGGTCCGCCGTGCTCTACGCAAGGGGCTTATTAAGGCTAAGTCGAATTCCTTATCGGAGAAATAGTCCGCCGCGGCCCGGGCTTGACGTTCCCCGAGGGCCGTGAGGTCCGGGTCGAGCCAGTCATCTCCCCCCGTCTGGGCGGTGCTTTGCGCGTGTCGTATTGCCTGGAGCTCCATGCTCCTTCCCCCCTCTACTCGTACCCTTCGAACATGGCTCGCCTGGCCTGTTCGAGGTTGAATGTCTTGAAATAGGGAAAGCTCTCCCGGCACCAGTAGGCGACGTGGAGGCAGTTCATCACCATTGCCCACCGCAGGGCCTCCGGATCGTAGCTACTGTACGCCGTGTACCCTTTGATAAAGCTGTTCCGTGTCTCCGGCGTATTCATGTAGTTTCTCCGTTCCCGGAGGGCCCAGGCCAGGTCGTACTCCCGCCATCCGATCCCGGCGCTCTCCCAGTCGAGAATACCGGTAACCTCTCCCCCTTTGACCAGAATGTTTCGGTCGTTCAGGTCGCCGTGGGTAAAGACCATGCTCTTCTTCGGAGGCGGATTGGCCCGGAGCCAAAGGACGACTTCTCCGAACTCCCAGTCGTCAATCTCTTCCTCTCCGAGAAAGCCGTAGAGGGAGGTTCTTTTCATCGCGGGCCAATCCAGATCGAGGCTGTGGAGACGTCCGACCGACTCCCCGAAGCTCTCCAAGGTCTGGGATCGCAGGTGTGGCTGGTGATACGGGCTCGCAGGGTTCAGTAGGTCGAGGAGCATAACCCCCTCTCGGTTTTCAAGTGCCAAGAACTCCTTTCTGTTCTTTCCGTGCCAGAGAACCTTTGGAGTCGGAAGAGCTGTTCCGGCTAGTTCAACGAGGACGTCCCGCTCGTTCGGCATGTTGGTGTCGGTCCCTCGGTTAATCTTGAGGTAGAAGGTGAACTCCCTTCCGTTTCGTTCTCCGACGCAGCGGTAGACGTTGTTTACTTCTGCGATGCCGATCCTTTGCGACGAGAGAACTCTTACATCCTGAGGTATTGCGTATGTTGGAATCGACAAGGGATTAGCGTAGTCCGGATTGAAAATCGGGGACGTCGAGAAAATCCACGATTTCGCGGCATACCTCGTTCAGCCGGGCGATTCCCTCGACGACGGTTAGGTTCCGCAACTCTTTCTCTCGGTCTAAAGCGGAGTATTCGAGGGGATCGTCGGCGTTTTGACAGAGAATTTGGTCGCCTCGAATATCCTTGAGGAGATCCGCCGAAAAGCGCATGACCTGCCGAAAGAACCGATCGGCCTCGATATAGACGCCGTGCCGCATTTCGACCATCCGGCGCAAAATATCGTCTTCGTAGCTCTTGGTGTAGTTTCCACCTTGGATACGGTTGGACTCGTCGCAGTAGGTCAACGCGCGGCGATGGAGCTGATTGAATTGGTTATAAAAGCCGTCGCGCTCGACCGAGAACTTGACGTCCAGACGGAGTTTCCGTTCGTGAAAGAGTCCGAGAAACTCGTCCTCGAAGTAAGTCATGTAGATAAGAAGATCCCGGATTTCGCGAACCTGGGCACGATACTGCTCGGATACGTTTGAGTATCGCTCCTTGATGGCAGCGAGAATCGGAAGCTCACCGCCCTCTTCTTCTTCGTCATCGGCAAAGAGGTTCTCGGTGTGGAGACGTTCCTGCTCGAGCTTGCTGATATTGTCTACCAGCTTCTTTCGGCTCAGGGCGTCCCGGCTTGCCTTGAGCTTTCCTTGAAGGCTCCGGATCCTGCTGTTTATTCCGGCGTCAAGGTTCTCTCGATAGTCTTCCATTTCTTCCTTCAAGTATACCTGAGGAGGTCTACTTTTCAATAGATGGGCGAAAGGCCCTTTGTGAAAAGCACGCCGCTGGCGCGAAACATCGAAAACGGCGACTCGATAATAACCAATCCGTTTTCCTCGGCGAGGGCGATCATTGCCGTCGGGGCTTGCTTGCCGCGCACAAGGAGGACCGTGTCGACGTCCGCCATCGTGGCCGTGCGAACCGTTTGAACGGTCGCAAGGCCGGTTATCAATAGGATTCCATCTTCCGTCACGGTCAGAACGTCACTCATAAGATCCGACGCGAAGGCAAACGTGAGGTTTCTTGACTGGTTTGCTTCCCCACAGCGCAAAACGCCCTGGGTAGCTGATGCGATCTCTTGTACGGTCATCTCTCTTCTCAATTGCCTCGTCAACGATACTGCCCCCGGTACGGTTGGACAAGTGCGACGCGACCGGAAACTACGACTTCAAAGGTGCCGAAACAATCTTCCGAAGCAGTTCGGCCAATTCGCCTCGCCGGAGGTGCCGGTATTCCCCGGGGGAAACCGGGGGATGGACTATCAACCGGGTCTTCGCGGGGCGGATACGCCGGTGTTCCTCGAGTGCCTTGTAGGTTCCGTCGATGGTCACGGGAACGATGGTGGCCTCCGCTTCGACGGCAAGCTTCAGGCTCCCGCCCTTGAACAGCCCGACCCGGCGGGAGTGGCTCCGGGTGCCCTCCGGAAAAATGAGCATCGGATAGCCGTCCCGAATATTCCTGACGGCTTTGTCGAGAGCCCGGGTTCCCCGCCGAACGCTCCCCCGGTCGATAAAGACGCATCGGAAGATTCTCATCCAGGTACTCAAGACCGGGACCAGCTTGAGCTCCTCCTTGGCGACGAAACCCCCTACCTCCGGCAAATGCGCTTCGAGGAGGAGGATATCGGCGTACCCCTGGTGATTGCCGACGATGCAGACCCTCCGGGCGCCCCGGGGGTAATGCTCGAGCCCGTCAATACGGACCGAAATTCTCCCAAACCAGAGCAGATGACGCGCCCAGGTCCGCGCCACCGCTTTGGCATACCGGTACGCGACGGCGTTTTGACCGAGAAGCCTCAACAGCCCGTAGGGCACGAGAAGGAACGAGGTTGCACCGAGGAGGGTCCAGAAGTACAGCCCGATCGCAAGGGTTTTCGTCATAATCGGCGCTCAACAGTACCGAAAATGCTTGACTTATGTAAGTATAGTGTTAAGATCCACCTAATAATTCCGAATTTACTTGGTACATGAATAAACCACCCAGGAAGTTCTTGACTAAAGAAGAATGCGACCGCCTTCTGTCGATGCCGAAAATCCACACCCGAACCGGCCTGCGGAACGCAGCTATCATGCGTATTCTTATCGAAGGTGGCCTAAAGATATCGGAATTAGTTGGGAAGGAAACCGTCCGGGACGGGTTTTCGCGGCCCGAGGAACAAGGGGGCCTTCAAATCGGAGATATTCTATGGGACGAAAACGCGATCGTCGCCCGTCGCCACGGTGAACGCCGGGTACCTCTCTGCGACGAAACGATAGCGCTTTTGAAAAAATGGATCTATGTCCGGCCACAGAGCGACAGCCTCTTGGTCTTTACCACTTTGCAGGGTAACAAGCTTAAGAACCGCTACGTACGAGAGTTTCTCGCCAGATACGGAAGGGAAGCAGGGGTCGCTGTTTCGGTTACGCCGTCGGTTCTTCGGAATAGTTTTGCCCGGCGTGTAAGAGAATGCGGAGGCGGCGTCGAATTGGTTCGCGCGCGACTCGGGCTCAGTTCTACGACGAAGCCTCCGTCCCTGGAGGATCGGAAATGACGTGCCCCCGGCCTCCGGAAGAGCGGCGGGTTCTCCTGGTCTACCGAATCCTCGATGCCTCGGTAGAACACCAGGTTCTCGGAGACGATTGCAGGATCGTTCTCGACGATGGACATCGGGAGCGTATCGAGTATTACGATACCTTCGATTTTCGCCTGTTCAACGGGGGGTACGCCCTCGAGAGTCACGACGGTCGGCTGTTCCTTCGTGAAGTCAACGGAGAACGTATACGTTACAACGGGCCGACACCTGAACGGCTCGAAGGGCTTCTGCCGTGGGAACTGCCTTCTCCGCTTCGAGGTATTCTAGAGAAGACGCTCGCCTTACGGGCCCTCGGGCAGGTTGGCACTGCGACGATTCTTCGGCGACGGGGAAGGATCGAGGACGACAACCGAAAGACCATCGCCCGGGTGGAGCTGGAGGAGGTAAGGTCCGCTACGGGGAACGAAGGAGGGGCCCGGTTTCTGCTGGTGTTTCCTCTCCGGGGGTACGACCGGGACGTTGCCGAGCTTTTTGCCCGGGCGAACGGAGCAGTACGATCCGAATCACCGGGTTCCATCGTCGCCGCGGCCGCCGGATGGCATGGGCGAGGGCCGGACGCCTATTGCTCCCGCCCTGTCGTTCCACTTACGCCGGAAACCAGCGCCGGCCGGGCGCTTGCCGATCTTCTCGCAGCCAATCTCGCGGTAATACGACAAAACGAAGGGGGCATTATAGCGGACACGGACAGCGAGTTCCTCCACGACTATCGCGTGGCCCTTCGTCGCATGCGATCGCTGCTGCCGGAGTTCCGATCTGCCGTCGACACAGCGATCTTCCGAGAGCTTTCTCGACGCCTTAAAGTCGTCGCCTCCGCCACGGGTCCACTTCGGGATCTCGACGTCCTGCTGCTATGTCGGCAGTCCTACACGAAACGAGTTCCCCCGGAATTGCGCGAGGGCATCGATTCCTACTTCCGCCGGGCGGCCGAAGAGCGAGCGATCCGCTATCGTGAGCTGAAAGAGTACCTCGCCGGCCAAGAGTACGAGTGGGAGATCAACCGCATCGAAGCCCTCATCGAAGCACTTGGAGCCGGTCCCGCGGGAGACACCTTGCGTAAATCGGCGGACCGAAGCCTTTCACGGCGATTGAGACGCGTAGAGAAAGGTTTGGTTTCTCTCTCCGGGGCGGACGCGTCCGAGATCGCGAGGCATCGTGTTCGGATAGAGTGCAAGAAGCTTCGCTACCTCTTGGAGGCAGTGTCGCCGGTGTACCCGGAGAAATCCGTAGACCGCGCAATCCGGGAGCTAAAGAGATTTCAAGACGCCCTTGGCAGGCTCCAGGACGTTGCGGTGCAGCAAGAGAGCCTACTTGCGATCATTCATGGTGACGAGACCACGCAACCCCGGGTGGCGGCCGCCATCGGCGCCTTGGTGTCGACCCTTTCGGAGGAAAGCAACGCCTTCATGGACGGGATCGACGCCCGAGTCAAAACCTACCGGAGACAGATCGCGGCCGCCCGCAGGCGGCTTATACCGGCAAAGGAGAAGCGGAAGTGAAGACCCTTACGCTCTATAACCTCAAGGGAGGCGTCGGGAAGACGGCCGCCGCGGTAAACCTTGCGTATCTCGCGGCCGAGGCCGGTTATCGGACGCTTCTGTGCGACCTCGACCCGCAGGGGGCCACCAGTTTCTACCTCCGCGTGCGGCCGCCGAAGGGCCTGAACGTACGAACGCTGCTTCGGGGAGGCAAGCGACTCCGAGACAGCGTTCGCGAGAGCGATTATCGCAATTTGGACCTTCTTCCGGCTGCGCTATCGTATCGTCGTCTCGACCGAGAGCTAGCGAAAGAGAGTCACACGAAAAAGAGAATCTCCCTTTCCTTCGCGGGTTTCGGTAAGCGGTACGACCTCTTGGTCATCGACGCTCCGCCGTCCATTGGACTGGAAGGCGAGAATCTCATCCGGGCGGCGGATCTGGCGCTCGTACCGGTTATTCCGTCCGTTCTTTCCATTAACGCGTTCGAGCAAATCCTTCGGGTCGCCGAAAAACAAAAGCTGTCACGGGAGAGATTCCATCCCTTCGTGTCGATGGCCGACGTTCGCAAGAAACTCCACCGTGATTTGATCCCCCGGGTCGTCGCGTTGGCCGGGGGGCGTATCACGGCGGTCGTTCCGTACGCCTCGGTGGTCGAAAAGATGGGCGTAACCAGGGAGCCCGTCGTCGTTTCGAACCCGAAAGCGAAGGCGTCCTTGGCGTTTCGGCAGCTTTGGGAGGAGACGGCGGTGCTTCTTTCGCTGCCGAAGAACCGGAACACACCGTCGGATAGTTAAAACCGCTCGGATAGCTAAAACCGGTTGTATCTCGGGGCGCGGCCGACTACATTCTTTACACATGAAGGGAAAAATGTTCCTGGCGATCGGCGTCTTCCTGGTTCTGGTGGATATCGCGATTCCGTATCTCTATCTCCGGGACACCGCGTCGTTTATGGGGAGCTTTTTTCTCTGGACTATTCTTCCGGGCCTCGGAATAATTGCGGCCGCCTTTTATATGCGTCCCTGGAGCCATAGGTAATGAACCCCTTCTATGTTTGGGGAGCAATCGCCTTCTGGACCCTGGTCACGGCTCTCGTAGCGCGGGCATCTCGAAAGGGTCTTCGGGCCGGATCCTCGGAGTATTTTATCGGTGGCCGGCGCCTCCGGGGTTTTCTCTCGGGAATGACTTACGCAGCAACGACCTATAGCGCCTTTATGCTGGTGGGGCTCGTCGGGCTTTCTTACCGCTTCGGGGTCGCGGCCCTCGGTTTCGAGATGACCTACCTGCTCTTTACCGTTTTCTTCCTGGTAGTTTTTGCCCCGCGCTTCTGGTTTGCCGGACAGATGTACGACCTCGTTACGCCGAGTGAGCTTCTTGCCAAGCGGTACGACAGCCCGGAAGTTGGAACGGCGACGGCCCTTCTGGCCTTCGTAATGCTTATTCCCTACTCCGCCGTACAGCTGATCGGTGCCGGGCTCCTGGTCGAGGGCCTCACCGGGGGGGAAATTCCCTACATGGCCGGGGTCGTCGTAATGGCCGGCGTCGCGGGGATTACCTCGCTGTGGGCCGGAATGCGGAGCGTTGCCTGGACGGATGCCGTCCAGGGGGTAACCATGCTTACCACGGCGATTCTGGTGTTTATCGTTGTGGCGGTTCGCTACTTTGGGGGGCTCGGCGGTTTCTTCGAGACCATTAGCCTCGACTATTCGGAGCTACTCACCATCCAGTGGGACATCAATTTCTTCCTCGGCATCACCCTGCCCTGGTCCTTTTTCGCCCTGACGAACCCCCAGGTGTCTCAGCGGCTCTTCGTGCCCGACCGGATTGCGAACATCCGCAGGATGATCCTCTATTTTTCGGGTTTCGGTCTCGTCTATACCCTAATCACCACGCTCTACGGTTTTCAGGCCGCGGCGATTCTCCCGGGACTCGAAAACCCCGACGGAGCGATGCCGGCTCTCTTGACTACGGTGCCGGTTGGACTGGCACTATTATTGTTTATCGGGATCTTTGCGGCGGCCAGCTCGACCCTGGGTTCCATCGTCCTTACCCTGAGCTCCCTCTTTGCCCGGGACGTGGCGAAGACCCTCCGGCCGGGGCTCTCGGAAGAGCGGGAGACCGGTATCGGCCGAGGGGCGATGCTCCTGCTTCTCCTCGCGTGTATCGGCTTCGCCTACCTGCGCCCGGGGCTGATTACGGTGCTCTCGAGCATGGCGTCCGGGGGTCTCCTGGTCGCGGCCCCGGCGATAATCGGCGCTTTCTTCTGGGCCCGGGGAACCGCCGCCGGCGCCTTGACGTCGGTGATCGTCGCCGGCCTCGGCACCGCGCTGCTGTATGCCACCGGTTGGTATCCCCTCGGGGTTTGGCCGAGCGTGTGGGGACTTGGCCTTTCGACCCTGCTCTTTGTCGGTGTCAGCCTCTTCACCACGGCGCCCCCCTTCGCCCGGGACTTCTTGGACAAAATCGACGCCCGCCTGGCCGAACTTAGACGCACCGACGCCTAAAAGGCGGTTACGACTCGAGGACCTCCCTATTGACGACGTACTTTGGCGTCTTACCCCTTAAAAAGTCGAGAACGTTCTCGGTGGACGCCAGCTGCATGTTGACCTTGCCGAGGTCGCTGTCCGACCCGACGTGGGGGCTGGCGATAATGTTTACGTTTTCCAGGGGAAGGTCGTCGTAGGTCCAGACCTCGTCGATGCCGTATCCCCAGATGCGGCCCTCTTTGACTGCACGGTAGGCGGCTTCGTTGTCCACCAGAATACCCCGGGCACAGTTGACCAGGACCGTCGTCTCCCGCATGAGGGAGAGCTGCTTTTCCCCGATTATCTGATCCGAGGTGGCGGCGTGGAGCGTGATGAAATCAGCCGTTCCACAGAGCTCGTCGACGGGAACGTACCGCGCACCGGCCGTCCGGGCCCACTCTTCGTTGGGGTACGGGTCGGAAACCAGAAGCCTCGGTTCGAAACCCGACAGGAGGGCCGCAACATTGCGACCGATGTTCCCTGTACCGACGATTCCCACGGTACGGCGGGTTACGTCGAGGCGGGAGGGGCCGGACTTGCCCTCTCCTACCGAAGCCCGTTGGTGGTGGAGAACCCGCCGCCCGGCGACGTCTAAGAGCGTAGAGACCGCCCACTCCGCCGTCGGCCGGGCGTTTGCTCCCGGCGTGTTGGTTAGCACAACCCCGGCCTTGGTGGCCCCCGGGAGGTCGACGTTGTTGTACCCTATGCCGTAGCGGGAGACTATTTTAAGGCTTCCGCCGCCGGCGGGACCGACTGCTGCCAAGAGGTCCGGGGAGTACTCTTCGAGGTCGGCGATCACTGCGACGACATCCTTTAGCTCCGTCAATTCTAGAGCCTTCAAGGGGTCCCGGTCGCAGCGATACTCGACCTCGAACCCGAGCTCCGCGGCACCTTCTTCGAGCTTCTTCTTCGCCTCACCGTGCCCCGGGGGGCGGGTCACCAGATCATCGAGAAAACTCGTCGCGAAAACCACAATCCTCTCGGCCATCTCCCACTCCTCTCCTGATCCGTTAGTGTCGATGGTATGGTAGACGACTTCGAAGCCGACAGCAATGGAGCACAGGGGGCTCGCGTGGTATACTGGAAAAAGAAGGGATGAAACTCCGATACGCCGTCGCAGCCTTAACGTTCGTGATACTCTCCGGCTGCCGGTTCGCCGGGACTTCCCTCTTTCCGCTGCGGTTGTCCTATATCGAGAGGATAGTCGACGTCGAGTCCCAACTTCAGGGGCCCATCGACGACATCACGATGGGCGTTCTGTTTGACACCGAGAGAGAATACCTCTTCGTTCTCGACCGACCGCCCTCCGTCGAAAACAGGCTTCTGATGTTCGACGACGACCTCAAGCTCCGCTTCAGCGGAACCGCGAGCGAGCAAGGTGTAGCCGGAGAGTTTGGGTCGCTGATGATGCTCGCCGCCGGATTCGATATGATTATTGGAAATGTCTCCATTGCTCCGGACGGGAGCTTTGGAACGCCCGCACCCGGCACCCTGGTACCGGGCGATTCTCGGCATGGCTTTAGCAATTTCGCGGATACCAACTGGATTATCGACGTGAGCGACGACGGCGCCCATTTTTGGCTCGAAATCGAGGAATACGACGACGCATGGGCAGCAGGAGCCACCGGCGACTACCGAATCTTGCCCTGGGACCCGAATACGACCATCGAGATCGAGGATGCCCTCTACATAGACGACACCGACGAAATAATAGTAGCTATTCATTTTAGTCCCTCGGACGAGATCGTGCTTTTTTCCTTTGACGGAGCGATCTTCCCCGATAGCCTTGATACACCGGCTACCTCCTGGATCGAAGAAGATCTCTATGTAACACCGCTCCCCGAAGGGGTTGAAGACGTTGCGAGGGGCTCAGTCTCCTTTACCACCGACGGCGTCGTCTATTACGATCGTGAGGAGAGACGCCTCGAACGGCTTTACGAAGATGGTCCGAATCTTCCTCTCGACACGGAATCGGGGGATCCGAGCTTTGCGTTCTCCCTCTTCGGCGAGGAATACTACTACGTAGACCCGGGACGGGGAGAGCTCTACAAGATGAAGACCTGGTGGTAACCGACGGTGGTCGAAACGGTCCTCTCTTACAGCGGACTTCTCATCCTGCCGGTCATTGTTCTTGCCGCGTTTGCCGTTACCAGCTTTCTCCTCCGCTTTTTGCGGCTGGCGAAGTACCCCGGTTTTCGCCGGCGCTTCGACCCGGAGCTGCGATTCCTCACCCGGGGACCGAAGCTTATCGGACTGGGCGTCATTCTTGTTTGTGTGTTGGTTCCCACAATCCTGGGAGTTCTGCTGCCGCCGAAACCGACCCGTCGCGCCGCCGTTGCCGACAGCCACGAATCAGTCCTTCCCTGGGAATCCATGGTTGACGGGGACACCCGGACGGCTGCCCGGCCGACTGACGCCCCTGGGGACCTCCCACCCGCTGACGCGACCTCGACGGAAGCACCACCGGGCCTCCCGGCGGAAATTTCCGAATCGATTCGCGACCTTGTTCCCCTGAGCCTCGAGGAGCACGGCTACCGGAATACGGTGCAGGTTCCCCCGGGAGCTTTCGAAGAGGGTGCGTTGCCGGAAAGCCTTTCTTCGGTTGAGGTTCTCTTTATCCACGCCCATCCCGACGACGAGAGCCTCGATTTTGCCGTCCTGATGGCGAGGCTCGCTCGGAGGGGGCTCTCCATCGGTACGCTTCTTTTGACCGACGGCGAGTCCGGGGTGGACCGTTACCCCTACCGGGCCGGCGTGCCCGGATACGAAGACCACCCGCTGTCGGGAAGGGCGCTTCGAGATACGCGGGTCCGGGAAGCGGAGCAGGCCCTTCGGGTTCTCGGCTCGGACTACTACATCCGTATGGGGCTTCCTAACCATCCGTACAACGGAATTGCCGACGAGAGAGGGCTAGAGGAGATCCTTGAAGCCTGGGGAGGCGAAGAGCTCCTGGTCGAGCGGCTGGTAGCGCTGATCCGGGCGGCTGGACCCCGGTTTATTGTTTCTCCGGATCTGGCTTCCGATGCGAGGGAGCATTTCGAGCACGAGGCGACCGGCTATCTCGTGAGAAGGGCCGTTGAAGAGCTCCGCTTCCAGGGAGAGGGCCCCGACGGCTATCTGGTATCGGTCGACCCGTTCCAGAGGGAGCACTACCCCGTCACCTTCGGCGTACCGAAACGGGGGCAGGCTGAGGATCTCGGAAAGGTTCAGAGAGCTGCCCTGAGCCAGCATCACACCCAAGCGGATGCCTCGGTAATCGGTCGCCGGCGGCTCGTTGGGCTGCCGGCGGAGTACTATCTCCCGGTATTCTGGGGCCTCGAAGAATCCCTTGGAAGCATTCTCGGGTTGGACGAGGAGCTCTTGGCCCGGGAGTCGCCCCTACTCCAAGTTGCCCTCGCCTATCAGGAGGACGTTGGCCACCGGCCTTCGCCGGCCATAGAGTAACCCGGCAACCGGACGGTTAACCGTTCGTCCCCGTCGCAGAAGCACACTCGAGCCGCCGCCGTCGAGATTTAGGGCGTTCTCGATGCCCAAGCGGGCGAGCCACCGTCCGAGCTCCTCCGTGGTGGCGCCCCGGCTATGTCCCCTCCGTGGTCCGTCGACAACCGCGACATACAGACGCCCCTGACCATCCTCCCCGATTGCGGTCCGGGCTTCCCTCGGTCCCGAGTATCCCCGGGCTCTTTTGTCGACCACGAGGGGTGCGAAGCCCCCGGCACCCTGGTACGCCCCCTCGGGAGGCGGGGCGCCGGGGGGTAGGAGGTAAAAGCGCCCGGTGTCGGTTACGGAGAAAGACCACAACCGATCCGACGGAGGCGATACCAGCCGTCCGGATTCGACGGAAAGTCCGGAAATGGTCGCCTCGGCACCGGCGTGGAGGGCTTCGGTCGCGTAGGGCGACGCGTTGACCGCAACGAGGGCACCACTCTCCCGGAGAATTCGTTTTGGGTCCGTGATTAGGACGGCTCCTTCACTACTTCGGCGGCTTTCGACGAAAAAAGGGACTTCGGCCGGGTCAAACCGGACAAGATGGAGGGCTACCGATCCGTCGCGGGCGTCGATCCGGAGGTACGCATACGCGATATCCCTCTCCCAAGACTCCCACTCCGGATCCGGAAGCTCCGGCGGTTCGACGCCCTCTAAGGCCGGCCGGACCGCCTCCGGGTCGCCGACACAGCCGGCTAGGAAAACGACGGCGGCAAGGAATACAAGCGTTACGGCGACGGCCCCGGGACGTTTCATCGATCCGCCGCGATTAGTGCATCGAGAAACGGTGGGCGTGTTTCTCCAAAAAGCGGTACTTGACCGTCAAAAGGGTCGGAACGACCACCAGAGTCATAACCGTCGCAAAGGTTAGACCGAAGAGCATCGTCCAGGCGAAGGAAGTCCACCATTGGCTCGACTCGCTTCCAAGGAGGAAACGAAACTCCTGGACGCTAAAACTCACCCCGAAGGCCATGGGCACCAGGGCGAGGACCGTCGTGAGGGCCGTCAGAATAACCGGTCTCAGGCGCGTTTTTCCGGCTTCGATAATCGCCTTCCGCCAATGGACGCCTTCGTGGACCAACAGGTGCGTATAATCTACCAGAACGATGCAGTTGTTTACCGCAACTCCAGCGAGTGCTATGCATCCGATCCCCGACATGATGATAACAAAATTCATTTGGCTCACGGCGAAACCCCAGAATACGCCGCCCAAAGAGAGAAAGACGGCGAACATTATGATAAACGGGTCGAGAACCGAGTTGAACTGCGCGACCAGGACGACAAAGATCAGGAAGAGCGCCAAGATAAAGGCTTGCACAAGGAACCCTGTCGATTCGGCGCGAATATCGAGGCCTGCGCCCTGCCCCAAGGCGTAGCCCGGGGGCATCGCCTTGACGATCTCCTGAACCCGGCCGTCAATCTCGCCGACAATCTCCCCTCGATTGGGAATGTCCGGCGTGAAGTTTCCCCACACGGTAACCGCTCGGTTGAGATTCCTGCGCTTGACAACCCCGAGAGACGTCCGGGGGGAAACCTCGGCGACGGCACTCAAGGGTACTCGAGACCCATCTTGGGCGACGACCTGAACATTCCGCAAACTGTTCAGGGAATCCCGAGCGGGTTTGTTATACCGGACCACGATGTCGTACTCGTCTCCGTCGTACCGATAGGTGCCGATCACGCCTCCGTTGATGGCCCGCCGGACCGTCTGGGCGATCTGAACCGTCGAGACGCCGTGAAATGCGGCTTTTCCCCGGTCGATTTCAACCTGATATTCCGGGCGGGAGGCCTCGAAATCCGTGTCGAATTCCTTGAGGACCGTTTCGTATTCCGAGAGAACCGCGAGGATGCGACTGCTGTATTCCCCGAGGACCTCGTAGTCGGCCCCCCGTATCTCGTAGGAAATATCGTCCCCCGTCGGCGGGCCCTGTTCTCCCTCCTCCACCGTGATTATAGCGCCGGTCACGTCGTTTACGTTTCGGGCAAGCTCTCGGATCGCGGTGGCGCCGGGAATTTCGCGTTCCACGAAAGGCTTGTAGGTAACGTTGATGCTGCCCCGGTGGCTCTCGGTATCCCCTCCGTCCCGTCCCGCTATGCTTTCGAAACTGTCGAGGGAGGCAGGGGTAGCCTGGACGATCTGCTCGAGCTCCCGGAGAATATCGTCCGTTCGCTCGAGGGGAGTCCCCTGGGGTGCTTCCACCCGGACTCGGGAGCGCTCCGGGTCGAGGTACGGAAAGAAGAGCGGCTCTTTCCCGATTAAACCGAAAACTACCATACCCGCGAGGCTGAGGAGAAAGACCATACTGATCGAGAGCCCCGGCCTGCCGGTCGTCTTGCCCAGGACCGATTCGTAGGCGCCCTGGAGCCGGACGAACAATCCGCTACCCTCGGACATTCTCTTTTCCTGTTCCTCCGACGCGCTCAAGAACCGGGCGCAGAAGACAGGGTTGATAACGAGGGCGACGAAGAGGGAGCTCGCGAGGACAACGATGACGGTAATCGGAAGGTAGGACATAAAGTCCCCCATTATGCCGGGCATAAAGATAATTGGGAAAAAGGCCAAGCAGGTTGTCAGGGTGCTGGCGATAATCGGGCCGGCCACTTCCTTCGAACCATCGAGGGCCGCTCTTGTTCTGCTCTTTCCGAGACTCCCATGGCGGAAGATGTTCTCCACGATGACGATACCGTTGTCCACCAGCATCCCTAAGGCTAGGATGAGGCTAAACAGGACAATCATGTTCAGGGTAACCCCCATTACCCGAAGAACAAAGAAGCTCAGGAGCATCGAAAAGGGAATTGCAAGGGAAACGAAAAGCGAGTTTCGAAATCCCAGGAAGAAGATCGTAACCGCCAAGACAAGCACGAAGCCGGTAAACATATTGTTTTCCAGGTCGGCAATCATATCCCGGATGTACCGGGACTCGTCGTAGGAAACGACAATCTCCGTCCCCTCGGGAAAGATCTGGTTGAGCTCGAAGACCCGTCGGTCGATCGCCTCGACGATATCAATAATGTTCGCCCCCAGGCGCTTCGTAACCGATAGCGTTATCGCCGGGGTGCGGTTGAACCGGGAAAACGTCTCCGGATCCGCCTCTTGGAACCGTGCCGACCCAAGGTCCCCGAGACGAACCCGAATGTCGTCGTTGGTAACAAAAACGTCTTCGAACACCCTGGCATCCTGGATCTCCCCGGTTACGGCGATTGCGTAGTTCTTCGAATCGCTCTGGAGCTCTCCCCCGGGAATTGAGGCGTGTTCCGATTGGACGGCCGCAACGACATCGTCGATCGCGAAACCGTAGAGTTGGAGCCGTGCCGGATCCAACTCGATTGCGAGCTCCTTGGTAACCTGCCCGGCAATATCGACGTCGAGGACCCCGGCGATCCGTTTGAGCTCCTCCCGGAGAACTTCCGCTGAATCTTCGATTCGCCGGATGCCGTCGGGGTGCGTTATGACCACCGAGTAGATCGGCCAGTCCGAAGAGCTAAACTCCTGAACCAAGGGATCGTCGGCGTCCCCGGGTAATTGCGGACGGACCAGGTCGACCCGGTCCCGGACCCGGCGCAAGGCGGTCTCGACGGTTACGTCGGAGGTGAATTCGGCAAAAATAAAGGACAAATTCTGACGGCTCTCGGAGGTAATCTCGTCGAGGCCGTCGAGGCCGTCGAGCTCCTGCTCGATCGGTTCGGTAATCAGGCTTTCGACGTCCTGGGCGGAGGCACCGACGTAGGTCGTCGTAATAAAAATGTAGGGCTGCTTTATCTCCGGAGTCGACTCCCGGGGGAGCTGTGCGTAGGAGATCACGCCCATTATCACGATGAGCAACGAGAAGATAAAGACCGCCATGTACTTCTGGATGAAGAGCTTGATCATTCTATCGTCCGCACTCGCACGCCGTCGGCAATCTGGTTAATGCCCTCGACGATTACCTCGTCACCCGGGGCCAAACCCGCGGCAATAACGGTCTGCTCGGTGTTCGAAGGCCCCAGGGTTACCGGGATACGCCGGGCGGTAGTCGAGTTTGCCACCATCACGTAGGTATTGCGCCCCTGGGAGATGACCGCTTCGCTGGGAATAACGATTCGATCGTCGAGTTCCCGGAGGACCAACCGCACCGTCGCGGTAAGCCCCGAGAGGAGGACACGGTCTTCGTTGTCCAGCACCAGCTCGACGTCGAAGGAGAGCGTGTTATCGGACCGTTTCCGGGAAAAGCTCGTCGCCTCTGCGGTCCAGACGCGTTCGGGAAAACTCTGGAAAGTAACTTCCGCGGCCCCGAGGGATTCGATTCCGGCAATGTCCCCTTCCGGCACCCCGACAACGACCTTCATCCGTGAGAGATCCGCAACGGTAAAGGTCGGTTGTCCCGGCGCAAGCTCGTCGTAGAGATCGATGTGCTTCGCTACCACCTCTCCGTCGACCGGAGAAATCGCCAAGGCCCCGTCGAGGACGCGCCGTGCTTCAAGAACGTTGGTGCGGGCCTGACGCCAGGCAAGCTCGGCCCGGTCGACGGCAACCTGAGGTGTGTTCCCCATCTCCAAGAAACGACGTTGCCGGTCGAGTTCCTCCCGGGCGATGCGCTCCTGGAGAACCGCCGTTTCGTACTGGCTCTGGGCTTTGTCGGCGTCGATTCGGGCGAGAGGCTGCCCCGCTTCCACCTGGTCTCCGACCTCGGCAAGAACCTGGTTTACCCGGCCCCCGGAAACCGATATGAGGCGGGCCTCTTCGATGCCCGACGCCGTTCCGTAGTACTCGCCGACCTCGTAGAAGGTGCCGGGACTTACTTCGAGTGTCCGGACCGACACGGCGTCGTCACCCTCTTCGAGCTCTTCCTGTCCCCGATTGCCGCCGCATCCGACCAGGAGCAGCGATAGCCCTAAACCGACCAGCAAGAAGCCGTATCTGTGGTTTCCTGCCGATCTTCCGCTAATTCGCATCATCGTTCTTACCCGTTTTCCCGTGATCGACGGCACACGGGACGTTCAGAGATATCTTGACAACAGACAAATAGAACAGGTTTGTTAGGCACGCGTTACGACCGCACGAATCGGTCGAAGACTCATCGATTCTGTTGGGCAAATAGTATGCCCTCGTCGCTCTTTCGGCAAGAACTTTAGACGCCTTAAGCCCCTGCCCGAACGTTGTTTAGGAGGCGCTGCAAGAGCGCCCGGAGATGCTCGATCTCGTAGGGGGCCATGTCGGAAACCACCTTGCGGTAGAACGCTTCGGCTACAGAGGAAGCCTTTGGAAGCACCGCCGCTGCTTTCTTCGAAATCCGAAGACGAACCGCCCGCCTGTCTGCCGGATGCTCCTCCCGTTCCAGCAGCCCTGCCAGCTCAAGCCGCCGGACCATTCGGCTTGTGGAACCGCTGTCGATATCCTGAAGGTTCGAAATCTCCGCCGGAGAGGACGCCTTTCCCGAATCGACGGCGGAAAGGACCCGCCACTGCGCCGCGGACAACCCGAAGGGAGAGAGGGCCTCGTTTAGCTGTGCATCCACCTCGACCGACAGATTCCGCAGGAGATAGGCAAGGGTATGGGTTTCGGGTTGAACCACCCTTCGAAGATACCAGGCCTGGCAGTAACTGCGCAAGCAGTAAGTGCCCGTCAAGCCGCATTACCGCGCCTCAGTGGACCCCGGCGAAGCGGTAATATCGCTGGCGAGGCAGTTATTTTATGCCTGGTGTATTCCTGTTGCGGCAGCAATCTCTATCTTTCGGCCGGCTTCCCGACCGGCTTGACGGCCGGATGTTAAGGAGACCCCCCCGAGTTCCCGAAGGCGTTGTCCTGGAGGGAAAAGGTCTCGATGGTCATGATGTCTCGTTAGGCGGTCGTCGATCGGTGGAGCAGAATTATTGCGGCCGCAAGGGTGTAGAGAAGAAAGATCTGAGAGATCGAACCCATCGACGATAGTTTTGTTTCGTGGCGATAGCCTCGACGGTGCATCGAAACGAAGATCCCTGCCGAAACGAAGAGGGTCACCCCGAGAATAGGATAGTGGAAGGGTTCGGTGGGGAGGGACGCAAAGGCCGCCCCAAAAGCGAGAGCCCCGAGAAGGTAGATTAGGTAGGGTCCACGCTCCCCCCCAAGAAGAATGGCGAGAGTCTTTCTCCCGGCCGCCTTGTCGCCCTCCCTGTCACAGGCGTTGTTGACCGCCAGAATCGACGCGACGAGAAAGAGCGACGGGAGGGAGGAAAGGAACAGTTCTCGGCTTACGAATCCCGTGTGAATATACGCGGAAAGGAGGAAGAGGACGCTCCCGAGAAATCCGCCCGCGAAGAGCTCTCCGAAGGGTGTCGTACTCAAGGGCCGGGGCCCGCCGGTATACAGAAAGCCGACTAGCATCGATACGGCCCCGATCACCGCAACCTCGAGGCCGACCAAGAAGCTCAGGATCAGGCCCAAGGCTACCGCGATCGCGAACAGACCACCGGCTATGATCAGGGCCGCCCCCGGGGGCACACCCTCGTGGAGAAGAACCTTTTCCCGCTCCCTGGCGAAGTCGTTGGTGTCGACCCGCCTCATAAAGTCGAAGAAGCTGTTGAAGGCGGTGGTGCCCATATCGACCGCGAGGACGGCCAAAGCCATCAAGGTTGTTAGAAGGGGATCGAGGGGAACGACGGTTGCCGCAAAGAGCGTCCCCAGCCCGAAGGAAGAGACACTAACGATCTTGGTCCGTATTTCGATTACCGAGAGAAACTGGGAAAACGTAACGAGGGCCACGCCAAAACCGTAACAAGCCAAGCGAAAATGTCAAGTAATATTCCCTTTGTTCCTGGTCGCGTGGTAGTTTCTTCTGAAATAAGAAGGAGGAGTCAATGCAAACGCTGCTACCGATCGAGAGCCGTCTTCCGGCATTGCTTGCCGTCATCCTGCTGGTTACCGGAATCCCTGTGCTCTCGGCGACCGGCACCCAGGAGTCGGACGATATTGTAATAGGCATTTCGAAGTTCGTCGTTCACCCTGCCCTCGACGCCGTCGAAATGGGAATACAAGAGGAGCTCGCCGACCGCGGTCGGGACAACGTGGTATACGACCTTCAAAATGCCAACGCCGACGTTTCGACGGGACGGCAGATCGCCGGCAAATTCCAAGCGGATCGGGTCGACCTTGCGGTCGGAATTGCCACGCCGACGTCCCAAGCGCTAAAGGCGGCCCTCGACGATATTCCCGTAGTCTACACCGCCATCACCGACCCGGTTTCGGCCGGTCTCGTGGAATCTTTGGACCGGGGCGAAGCCGGAATCGCCGGTGTCTCCCACCGGACCCCGGTTCAGCAACAGATAGAGTTTATGATGTCCTTGCGCCCCATCCGGGCTCTCGGGCACGTCTACTCGAGCGGCGAGGCGAATGCGGTCTTCCTCGCGGAGCAGACTCGCCGCGCCTGCGAAAACCTCGGTATCGAGTTCATCAGCCAGACCATCACCAACCCCGCAGAGGTACGCCAGGCGACCCAGTCGATTGTCGGTCGGGTGGATGCAATCTACGTCAGTACGGACAATCAGGTCGTGTCGGCCTTGAGCGCCCTGAGCGACGTCGCGATGCGGAATCAGATACCGGTGTTGTCGGCGGATCCCACGTCGGCGGAGACGAACGAAGTGTTTGTCGCCTGGGGATTCGACTGGTATCAGATTGGTCGGATTACCGGGGAACTGATCGACCGGATTCTTCAGGGGGAAGACCCGGGGAGTATCCCGACCATTCTCGTCGAAGATCCAGCCCAAATGAATATGATTCTTAATCTCGATGTGGCTCGCGAGTTGGGAATCTCTATTCCCGAGGAGGTTATGGACCAGGCCGACCGCATTGTCGAGGACGGCGAGATTCGGAGACGGTAGTGGCCATTTCGCAAAGCGTCCGGGAGGCAATGGAAAGCTCCTCCTGGATCCGAAAGATGTTCGAAGCCGGCGACGCGATGCGCCGGGCCGGAAAACCGGTCTTCGACTTGAGCCTCGGGAACCCCGACTTACCTCCTCCGGAGAGCTTCTACGACGCCCTCGCCGCCGAGGCTTCGCTCCGGCGACCGGGAATCCACGGCTACATGCCCAATGCGGGGCTCGAAGGCACCCGGAGTGCCGTCGCTTCGCGCGCTTCGGAGCTCCAAGGTACCGACCTTTCCGCCGGAGACATCGTGATGACCTGCGGCGCCGGCGGGGCCCTTAATGTGGTCCTGAAGGCACTTCTCAACCCCGGTGACAAGGTTCTCGTGTCGGCTCCCTACTTCGTCGAGTACCGCTTCTACGCGGCTAATCACGGTGGCGTCCTCGTCGTCGTGCCGACGAAGGATGACTTCGACCTGGACCTCGGGGCCATCGACGCCGCTTTGGACGGTGTAGCCGCAGTCATTATCAACTCGCCGAATAACCCGTCCGGGAGGGTGTATCCCGAGACGACGATCAGAGCCCTCGGAGAGCTCCTCGAGCGAAGGAGTGTCGACCGGCGTTCGCCGATCTATCTGATAAGCGACGAGCCCTACCGGGGGGTCACCTTCGACAACGTTACGGTACCACCGGTGCTCGCGGCCTACCCTAACAGTATCGTTTGCACCTCCTACTCGAAGGAGTTGAGTCTTGCCGCAGAGCGCATCGGCTATATCGCGGTCAACCCCGGGGCCCGAGACCACGACGACCTTGTCGGGGCTGCCGTCCTTGCAAACCGGATTCTCGGCTTCGTAAACGCCCCCGGTCTGATGCAACGTGTTCTTCCTCACATCCTCGGGGCCCGGGTAGACATTGAAACCTACGCCGCGCGTCGGACGTTGCTCTGCGACTCCCTGCAGGAGGCGGGATACGAGTTTCTGCCCCCGGAAGGAGGGCTCTTCCTCTTTCCGAAGGCCCCAGGCGGCGACGACGTCGCTTTCGTCTACAAGCTTCAGGAGCAGGGTATTCTGGCGGTTCCCGGTAGCGGTTTTGGGAGCCCGGGCTACTTTCGTCTCGCATTCTGCGTAGACACCTCGGTAATCGAAGGTGCTCTCCCCGGGTTTCGTCTGGCCCGGTGAGTCCCTTTCTTTGCGGTTAACCTTCGCAAATTCTTGACCCGGGAGATCAGAAAGCCAATCTTACTATTCGGAGGTCAAGATGATGCGCACTAAACTACTCCGGTTACTATGGGTTTCCTTGCTACTAATGCTTGCGACGGCTTCGGTGTTCGGGCAACGGGACGAAGCGGATCCCCGGGCCCCGGCTTCGACAAACGTCTCCTATCGGGCGTCCGACGGCACCACCCTGACCGGCTACCTCGCAGAACCGAATTCGGGATCGGGTCCTTTTCCGGCCGTTCTGATGATTCACGAATGGTGGGGCCTCAATCAGGACATCGCTGCTCTCGCCGACGCCTTGGCGGACGAGGGTTTCGTTGTCCTCGCTCCTGATGGATTTCGGGGAAGCGTCGCCCAGACGCCCCAGGCCGCCCGGAGCCAGGTTACCGAAACGCCCAGGGAACAGATATTCGGCGACCTCGACGCCGCTCTCGAGTATCTCAAGAGCCGATCGGATGTGGACGCAGGGCGAATCGGTTCCGTCGGCTTCTGCTTCGGGGGGACTCATTCGATGTACCTCGGTACCAGACGAAGCGATCTCGCGGCGGTAGCTACCTTCTACGGCGGTGGACCGATTACCGACGCGGAGGAGTTGGGTCAACTCGGTCGTCAGGGACCGGTACTCGGTGTTTTCGGCGCCGAGGACGGTTCGATTCCGGTGAGTGAGGTGGAAGCCTTCGAAGCGGCCCTCGAGAGTCGTAACGCCGACGTAACGGTTACCATCTACCCGGGGGTTGGACACGCCTTCGTCGGAAGCGAAAACTACGATCAAGGTGGGGAAGCCGGCGCCGCATGGAGCCAGATGGTCGCCTTCTTTCAGGAGAACCTGTAACCCCTCGCCTTGACGCCCCGGCCGCGGCGGCGTAGCATCACGTTCATGCCTGATTGCGACATCGCCGTCGTCGGTGGCGGAATTTCGGGGCTTGTCTGCTCCGCCTTTCTGGCCCGGGAAGGGAGAAACGTTACCCTCTTCGAGCAGAATCACCAGGTCGGGGGCAACATGTCGGGTTTTTGGCGCCGGGGGTACTACTTCGACGGTGGGGACCAATCGTTCGAAAGCCTTGGCATCGTGTTCCCGATTCTAGAAGCCCTGGGAGTGTACGGCACCCAGGACTGGATCAAGGTTCGCTACCGAATGGTCAGCGACGATTTTGATTTCTTCATCGACTCCGTCGATTCGGTTCGAGAGGCCCTTCAAGAGGCGTTCCCGGAGGAGCGGGGCCTTGCTCCCCTCTTCCGGGAAATCGGCGAGGTCTCGCGGTTCCTCGACGCGGTGGGAGACGCTAACCGGCTCCCCCTGATCAACGACTACTCCCTCAAGCGGCTTCTGTCGATGGCTCCCTGGTTCACGCGCCTCGCCCGGTGGATCCGCTTTACCTACCGGCAGAAGGCGTGCTCGGTCATCGAAAACCCGGTGCTCCGCCACTGGCTCACCGAAGTCGGTTACTACCGGATGCCCTACCTCTTCTTCGCCGGTTTCTGGCACATATGGGCCAAGGACTACTGGTATCCCGTCGGGGGGATGCAAGCGCTTCTCGACCGCATCGCCGGAAAGGTCGTCGACGCCGGAGGCACCATCCGGACCAGGAGCCTCGTAACCGCCGTCCGGCCGACTCGGGACGCGGGCGTCGAGCTCGTGCTCGCCGACGGGAACAGCCTTTCCGCCAACAAGGTCGTCTACGCCGGCGACTACCGTCGGCTTTTTGAAGAGCTTCTGCCCCAGGATAACGCAGGCGTCCGGCGTCGCCGACGAGTCGTCTCGGCCAAGCTTACCGAGGCCATTCTTACGGTCTTCCTCGGTGTCTCCCTTCCTCCCGAAGAGATCCGGAAACGTCTTTCGGCGGAACATCTCTTCTACTTTCCCAACTATGAGGTGTTGTTTCCCGACGAGGGTTCTCCGAGGGATATTCACAGTCGGATGTGGGTCGCCCTGAACGCCTTCGGAACCCCGGGAAGCGGAACTGCTCCCCCGGGTCACTCGACGATGACCCTTCAGACCTACAGCTCCGCCGCCTGGCAAAACTACTGGCAGAACGGCGGATATGACGTTCCTAGGCGCCCGGAATACAAACCCTTCAAAGAGGCCGTCGGCCGGGAGTTGGTGGCGACGGCGGAAAACCTTTTTCCTGACCTTTCTCGAAAGATAAGCTACTACGAAGTCGGTACCCCCCTCTCCTTGGAGCGTTACACCCGAAACTCCGAGGGCTCGACCGGTGGCTGGTGTTATCAGGATACCGTCTCTCCTCTCTTTCGACGGAAAACGCTGAACATGATACGAACGCCGATCAAGAACCTCTACACCGCGGGACACTATGCCCTCTGGCCCGGTGGTGTCATTTCCGCCGCCCTGAGCGGTCGCATCGCGGCGAATATCGTTGCCGGAAAGAGGCCCTTGGCACCCATTCCCCTCGAGGACGCCCGCTAATGCAGAGCACCCTCGGGAGAAGGGATACATACCCAGTCCGTTCTTATCACGGCGATCTGTACGGGCGCCTCAAGCCCCACTTTGTTTTGAGTTTCTTGGAGGACATGGCCTGGAAGAACGCCGAAGAGCTCGGTTTCGGGTACACATCCTTGAAGGATCAGGGACGGTTCTGGGCTCTCACCCGCCTTTCGATTGGTTTCGCTAGATGGCCCCTCTGGGGAGAAGATTTGGTTCTCGAGACCGAGCCTCTGGGCGTCTCCGGACCCTTCGCGATCAGGCGTTTCGGTGGCTCGGTCTCGGATACGCCGGTATTCGAGGCATCTTCGGCCTGGGTAGTTCTCGACGGCAACACTCGGCGTCCTCTCAGGCCGGAGAACGTTTTTTCGGAAGAGGATTTGGCGCGCTTTCCCGGGTTTACTCCGGAGCAAGTGCCCGGAAAGGTCGGGGAGATCGGGGAGATTGGCGCCGAACCTGCGAAGGTTTTACGGCTTTCGAGGACGGTTCCCGTGACCTACACCGAATTAGACGTCAACAACCACGTCAACAATGCGGAGTTTCTCCGGTGGGCCTTTTCCTTGATTCCCCCGGAGCGTCTTTCTGCGAGGCAGGTCTCCTCGATCGACATCAATTTTGTTTCGGAGCTCGTCGGGAATAGCAGTATGGAGCTTGTCGGTGAGCTTTGGGACTCAGGGGCCGTTGTAGCCGGCATGAGCACCGGCAAACCTGTTTTTCGCTGCAAGATCGGCCTATGACCAGACATATACTACAGGAGGTCAACAGCCATGGGTAAACGATTTACAATGGTGATGTTACTTGCGGTTCTGTCCGTTGTGGGGGCTTCGTCACAGGACTTGATCGGATTCGGCTTCTTTACGATTGGCTTGGACGATGGCTCCCAGTCGGATTGGAGCATAGAGATCACAAGCCGGAACTCCCTTATCGTCACTCATACCCGCGCCGGAGAGATGAGCGCTCTTGGTCCATTGACCATGTCTCCTGAGGAGGGTGCGGCAATCTGGTCCCTCGTCGAGAGTGCACGGTTCGACCGTCGTGAAGAGAATACGCGCGTTCAAGAGTTCAAGGAGGTTCTCTTTACCTTTATCACCGTAGATGACAAACAGCGTAGGAGCTTTGTCCTCTGGCGTGAGGACGCAGTCCGAGACCGGAGATTGCGCCGTCTTGTCGAAGGTATCGAGGAGCTTATCGCGGAACACGCCGGAAGCCCCCCGGGAATTCTTTAGCCGTTATTCCTAATCAATCGATCCACGAGGGCCGGTAGCGCCTCCCCGAGGCGCGCCTCCACGTGCATCGCCGCGAGGTGTGCCCCCCGGACCTCTCCCATGTTTACCACAACAGCCGGGATACCCTTCTTCGCCGCCCGGTCGAGAAAACGCAGACCCGAGTAGACCGTCAGAGACGTGCCGGCGATCAAGAGCGCTTCCGCGGCATCCACGGCTGCGAAGGCCCGATCGACGGTCGCTTTCGGAACATTCTCCCCGAAGAAGACGACATCGGGCTTAAGGAGCCCCCCGCATTCGGAGCAAGAGGGCACCTGGAACTCCTGTGTAAGCGATCGCGGCACCTCGGCGTCGCCGTCCGGGGCCGTCTCGGCGCGCCGGTTCTCCCAACGCGGGTTAAGCTCTTCGATCCTATGTTGAACGCTTCGTCGGCTAACCCTATGACCGCACTCCAGGCAAACCACCCTCGAAAGGCTGCCGTGGAGCTCGATAACTGCTTTGCTTCCCGCCTGTTGGTGGAGTCCGTCGACATTCTGGGTGATGAGCGACGTGATCAATCCGGTCTCTTCGAGACGCGCAAGGGCGAAATGTGCCGCGTTCGGCCCCGCGGAGGCGGCCCGAGGCCAGCCGACGGCACTCCGGGCCCAGTAAAGCCGTCGGCTGTTGGGATCCGAGAGAAACTGGTGGTAGGTTATTGGGGTTCGTTTCCGCAAGGCCCCGTCGGGACCGCGATAGTCGGGAATTCCAGATTCGGTGCTGATGCCCGCTCCCGTCAAGACCGCGATCCGGCGCTCTGCGAGGTACCACGCGGCCTCGTCCAAGATAGTCGTGTCCACCCGGGAAAGGTAGAATCCCCCGTGCCGGAGGTCAATCGTGATACTTGCGTAGCCGGAGTTGCGGGTGTATCTTAAGGAATCTCGAGTGTGCCGGCCACTTGGGTCGGCGAAAAGGACATGTGCATGGCGGTCAAGTTGTACGTCGGAAACCTTAGCTATCAGACTCAGGGTCCGGACCTGAAGGCTCTATTCGAGCAATATGGCGAAGTGGCTTCCCTCAATGTGGTCCTGGATCGGGAGACCGGACGTTCCCGCGGATTCGCCTTCGTCGAGATGGCGGACCAGGCGGCCGCCGAAGCGGCGGAGACTGCCCTAAACGGATTCGAGTTCGAGGGGCGCCGACTCAAGGTAAACGAAGCGCGTCCCCGGCGAGAGGGCGGCGGTCCCGGTCGGGACTGACCCCGGGTAGCCCGATCTCGAATCCGGGTCCGCCCCAGCTGAGGGGCAAAAAAAAGCGCCCGCGGGGAGGTGCGGGCGCGTATACCAGGGAATTAGGCTGTGATGTATCATGTTTCCTGGCATCTATAACTGTACCGGCTTTGATTCCCTGCGTCAACATTGTATCACGGGTTCTTAACATTTATCGTTATGATACAGACGACGGTTCGTGGTATCGTCTTCGACTTCGACGGCACATTGACTCATCCCGGGGCCATAGACTTTGGGGCGATCCGTAGGAAGATTGGCTGTCCGGAGGAACAGTCGATTATTCACTGGATCGAGGAGATCCGCGACGCGACACGCCGGACAGCTGCCCTCGAAATACTCCTAAGAGCCGAACGGGACGCCGCCGCCGCTTCGGTTCCTCGGGACGGGGTTGAAGAGTTCCTCGCCGGCCTTTGGGATCAGGGTGTTCCCCTCGCTATTCTGACCCGGAACACCCGCGCTTCGTTGACGGTCGCCTTCGACAATTTCGTGCGCCTGCGCCCGGAATGGTTCGTCCCCATTATAACGCGGGAGGATCCCTTTCCCAGAAAGCCGGAACCGGAGGCCCTTATCCACATCGCGGAAACCTGGAACGTGAGCCCATCCGCCCTACTCTTTGTCGGGGACTACCGGGACGATGTAGAAACCGCCCGGCGAGCCGGAGTCGTTTCTTGTTGGATCGTGCCGCCGGACGGCGGTCCGGAACCGACGGTCGCCCCAGATTTTCGCTGCACCACTTACGGGGAGTTAGCCGACATAGTGCACGACATCCTAGAGCCCCCGGAGAGACGGTAGGTCAAAGGGAAACGTGTTGAAAGCTCCGGGCGCTCGTGTCGTAGACCCCGAAGCTCGGAGACCCGAAGCGCCCCATAACCTCCCCGGGATTGGCCAAGAGCGTCGCACCGACCTCCCCGGAGAAAGCGGTGTGATCGTGTCCGTAGAAGACTGCATCGTAATTGCCTTCGGCGAGACCCCGGGCAATGTCCGGGTAGTGCGTAAGGGCAATCCGCCGCTTGTCCACCTCCAACTCTACGAACTGTCCGTGGAGGAATACGTTGGGGTGATCCCCGGCTACTTGGGTCAGTAGGTGCGTGTCACCGTCGTTGTTGCCGAATACGACATCGATCTGCCCGTTTATGCCTTCGGCCAACTGCTTGAGTGTAAAGGGAGCGCAAAAATCCCCTAAAAAGAACGAACGCGAGACGCCGAGAGCCTTCACCTGGTCCAGGGTCCGTTCTAAATTCCAAATGTTGTCGTGTATGTCGCTAAGAACTGCCACCTTCATCCGTCTAAAGTAGGCGTGCAGTGGCACCCCGGTCAAATTCGTGTTAGCGTACTACCTCCGCCCACTCGACCGCCGTCCCCCCGGTAAGCTCGAGAAGCGCGTCAAAAGAGGTCGGAAAATTGTCGTGGGGAGAGCCTCCGGCGGCCCAGACGACGTGGTACCGGTTCAAGGTGCGATCGACGTAGACCGGAATGTCGGGGTCTCTCAGGCCCACCGGCGGCACGCCGCCCGGAGGGTAGCCGAAGATTTCCACGCATTGGTCGGGTTTCGCGATTTTGATCTTCTTTCGACCGATTCCAAGCGCCTTGGCAATCCGGGCTTCGAGTATCTTGGTGTCGCCGCTGGTTACGACGAGGAACGGCGCACCACCACCGAGAAAGCAAATGCTCTTGGCTATCTGCCCGAGGAGAATTCCGAGAACCCGGGCTGCGTCCTGAGACGTGGTGGTATGATCGTCGAAATGATGGACCGAGGTATTGCTTCCAAGCCGGAGAAGGGCTTCTCCGACGTCCTTCGGTCCGAGAGCTTCCGCCATTTTGCGCCTACTCTGGTCTCTGGGCGCTTCCCCACCGAGCAATCAGGTATTGGTCGAGAGCGGAACGAAAAAAAGGATAACAGCTTCCGAGAATCTCCCGGCGGTTGTCCATTTTGAGGGCCTTAAGGGTAACCCTTCGTGTCTGGTCCGTTCCGAGCTCCTGGTAGAAGCGCCGGGATAGTTTAGTAAACAGAGTCCGCTTGTTGGTAAAGGGCCCGTGAACCATAATGAACTCCGGAAACAGTATCCGATACAGGTTCCTCAGGGCCACCGCCATGGTGTCGATCGCTTCGTCCATGACCGCGTCCTCTTCTATCGGATTATCCAAAAGAAAAACCGCAAAATCATTCTCGTCTTCCGGGGTGCCGGGATAACGATTCCGCAGCTCCGGAAGGAGCGACCAGAGGGCGGAAACCGTTTCGACGCACCCAACGGAGCCGCAGGCACAGAGCCGCTCGTTCCCGAGGTTTACCCTCCAGTGACCGATCTCGGCAAAATGACCGGTCCGGTCCCCGAGTACCTCTCCGTCCATCGAGTAGGAAGCACCGACGCCGAACCCCCAGTGTACCAGAATGACACCCGACCGCCTCAAGTACGCCTGGGCGCTGAGAAGATACTCGAGCTGGGCGTCCATGCTGTTGAAGAGCTGAACGGGAACCCCCAGTTCACGCTCGATGCTTTCGAAGGAGAGGTCCTGCAGCCGATTCCAACGACTGGTTTGAGACCACTCGCTCCGTTGCGAGTTGAGACGCCCCGGAAGACTCAGCCCGACACCGACCAACTCCGAATTAGCCGGAACCTCCCGAGCGAGCTCCGAGATTACATCGAAGATGGCCTCCATGATCTGGTCGTTTTCGGCGCCTACCGGGAGGGGTCGTTTCCGCTCGGAGACGAGCTCGTCTCCGAGGTTGACCAGGGCGCCCCGAATTGCCGTAGATACGACGTAGATCGAAATTGCGGACAAGCGGTTCAGATGAGGGCGAAGCAAAAGGTGGGGCCGCCCTCGGCGGCCCTCGGAAGGACGGGTCGATTCCCCGACGAGTCCGTCGTCGATCAGCTCCTTGATTACGTTAGAGACCGTTGTTGGCCGAAGCTCCAGCTCCCGGGCGAGTCGTGTCCGGGAGGTAGTGTTCGATGAAAGAATCTCCCCGAAAATCCGAGCTTTTTCGAGGTCCTTAATTCTCGTTGATGTTCGTCGAGCTATTAAAGAGGATGTGAGGGTCACGCACGGATTATAACACACTTTCTAATAGGCCTTCAAAATCTGAATATGTACTGTAAAGTACTCACTGAGAATCATCGCCGTCGCCCCCCAAACGAGTTCCTTACCGACCTGGTAGCACGGGGCCACGACTGCCCCCCTGCTCCCCAAAAAGTTCGCTATCCTGCGGCCCTCTGAAAGAACACCGACTCGGACCGGCAGGATAGCCGCGACCTCTCCCGGCTCCGGAACGAACCCGGGACGAGACTCCCGAAGAGCCCCTACGACGGGCGTGATGGAAAAGTTGCTCGGGGGTATGTAGAGGGGCGAAAGGGCGCCGAGAACCTCAACCTTCCGAGCCGGAATGCCGATCTCCTCCTCGGTTTCCCGGAGTGCCGTATCGACCGGGAAAACCTCGGGTGCCTCGTGGGCCCCACCGGGAAGCCCAATCTGTCCGGAGTGCACCGAGGGGCCCTCTCTCCGTTTGATAAGGGGGATGGTCGGGCCTCCCTCGGCAGGATAGAGAAGCAGGAGTACCGACCCGCGACGAGCATTTTTCGGCTGCGGGTCGTAATCCTTCCCGATCCTCCCCTCCGGCGCCATAACAAGGTGTGCTTCTATCCCCGGTAATGGCTCCGAAAGCAGCTGTCTGACCGTCGTTACATACGATTCAAACTGCCGAATGGTCACAGCGGCGGCATCACCTCATTCCGACGAGGTACGGCGAGTTGGCTGAGCAGCATGGCCAAAAGGAGCACACCGCATCCCACCGCTTCTCGCACCGAGAGGCGCTCGCTGAGAAGGAGGAACCCCCCGAGGGCAGCGAAGGCCCCTTCGAGGCTCAGAATAATCGCGGCATGGGTTGGATGCGCCGTCCGTTGGGCAACCACTTGGAGGGAATAGGCGATCCCTACGCTAAAACAGCCGCCGTAAAGGATGGGAAGCCAGGTTTCAAGAATCGGCGAGATTTGAGGTGCCTCGACGATAACGGCAAAAAAGAGACTGAAGACTCCTGTGACAAAAAACTGCACGACGGCTAAAGGCACGACCGGGTTCCGGCGGGCTACTTTGGCGAGGTAGAGGACATGAAGCGCAAAGAAAACCGCCGAAAGGGCTACCAGGGCGTCCCCCCTTCCGATGGTAAACCCTTCTCGAATACTGAGAAGGTAGAGGCCGGCAAGCGCAAGAAAGACGGCGAGCCATCGTCCCAACCCGGTCCGGGATAGCCCGGCCACGGTTCCGACAATCGGAACCAAGACGACGTAGGAGCCGGTAATAAAGCCCGCCTTACCGGCGGTCGTGTAGACCAGTCCGACCTGCTGAAAGGAGGAGCCGAGAAAGAGAAGAACGCCGGCAATGAGCGCGTCGCGTATCCTCAGTCCTCCGGCTCCCGGCCGCCGGCGAATCATTACGGAGAGGGGAAGCAGCGTCACTGTTCCGAGAAGAAAGCGGACGCCGTTGTACGTAAAGGGCCCGATAGTCTCCATTCCCGCCCGTTGGGCGACAAAAGCGAAGCCCCAAATAGCGGAGGTAAGGAGAAGGAGTCCGTCTGTTCGGAGGTTTCTCGCGTCGTGCATCACGGCAGGCTACAGAGGAATAAGCGGTCTGTCGAGAGAGTTGCCCGCTTCGTTTCGAGATATTTACCCCTGCCACCCTCTCGATGGGATCCCGGACCGCCCAACCAACATTCTGTCGGGCCCTCTAACTGATGGATTCCACCGGGACCAAGCTCTATCCGTGCCCCCTGGTAGAGCTTTTTCGCAATGGTCCGAGCATTTCGGACGGAAATGCGCTCCAAGGTCTTGGGCGCCACAAGGTTTTGGCTCGGTCTTTGACAATGCAGCTCGCGACAAATGATACCCAAACCGTGACACGTTTAAAGCCCCTTGCTATACTCCGCCACCGTGGTTACCGAATCAACCCCCAGTCTCACGGTCTCTCTGAACGGCAGGCCGATATTTTCCAGCTACGGGAAGTGGCTCCATCCGCTTCTGGAGCTGGAGAGCTTTCTCTCGAATCCGCCGGGCGACCTGGAGATAGACCCCGGCGCCCTGTCGGTCCGGGACCGCATAGTAGGCAAGGCCGCCGCCCTCCTTATTCTTCGTCTCGGAATCCGCAGGGTACACGCCGAGACCATCAGCTACCTCGGAAGATCCGCCCTCGAAGCGGCGGGGGCGGAGGTTACCTTTAACCGGCTGGTCGATCGCGTGCTCTGCGCGACGGAAGAGTTGCTGATCGACGTCGACGATCCGGAGGAAGCCCACCGTATTATCCTTGCGCGGATCAGGAACGTCTAGTCGCCCCTACCGGGCCCCGGCGCCGACCAACGAGGAGACCAGCCGCCTATTCGCCCGGGAAGTACCGTTGCGGATCGCAAGGTCCAAAGGGGTGTAGCCCCCGGTATTTCGAGCGTCGACGTCGGCCCCGGCGGCTACGAGAATCTCCACCGTTCGGGCGCTCTGAACCCAAATGGCGGCGTGGAGCGGGGTGTTAGATAAGTGATCCCGGGGGTCTAGGGTCGCACCTTCGGAAACCAGGAAACCGACCATCGAAGGATGCCGTACGGCGAGATGAAGGGGGGTCCGTCCGAAGATATCAGGAGAATCGATATCTGCCCCGGCCTCCAGAAGCTGCCCGGCGATCTCTACCAACCCATGGTGGGCAGCCCAATGGAGGGGAGTCCGAATCTCTCGCGACTGTCCCTGCGCCATGGCGGAAACAAACGAGAAGAGAAGTGCGCACAAGAAGTAAACACGTTGCCCTCGGTCCATTCTGATAGTCTAAGTATCGGCACCGGCACCCGGACGGTTCAGCTCGTAGAGGACGCTCTTCGGATGCAATGTGGTCGCCGCCTCCCCGAGACTGCGGTCTTTCGTAAGAAGTACGACTTGCCACCCTTCGGAGATAAGGCTATCCCGCAGCAGGAGAAGGCATTTTCCGATGCGTCCCTTATCTACTGCGAGAAACGGATCGTCAAGAACTAGAATCGCCGGCTCCGGCCGCGCCTTCTTGGCCATGGCAACGCGAAAGGTCCACATCAACACGTCCTTGGTACCCTGCGACAGGTCCGCGATGTTCCGGGTTATGCCTCCCGCGTCAACCGCCGAGGCCTCTTTGGCGTCCATGCTCTCGAGGACGACGAGGGCCTCGCTTCCGGTGATGTCCCGGTACGCCGTTCCAAGCTCCTGAGCAAGCCCTCCGAGCTGAATCGTCGCGTCGGCGGAGAGACCCTCGAAAATCTTCGAGGCGATCGCCGAGGCGCGTCGTCTCCGATCAACCTCCGCTATCCGAGACTCCGTGGCCTCGAGCTCCCGCTCAATCGCCAGTATCTGCTCCGGCAGTCCGGCGTAGACCTCCGAATACGTGGCGCGTTTGCTCTTTTCCTCCGTGTCCAGCCGCCGAATCTCTTCCCTAAGAGTTTGCTCCTCGCTTTCCAGTTCGGCAACACGCCGCCGAAGGTTGGGAACGTCCGATTCGTCGACCCCTCCGTGGGCCGACAAGGGATCGAGGGATCCCAGTTGAGCCCGGAGCTCCTCCTGGAGTGCGCCGAGGTCCCTGACCCCGAGCTCTTCCTGCCAGGGCTTGAGGTGCTCCCGGAGCAGGGAGCGCCGCTGCTCGAGGTCTCGCCTCTCTTGACCACGGCGAGCCGCCTCTCCGGGTGTCGAGACGCGATGCTCGGAAAGCCATCGGTCGACGAGTGTCGTTGCCCCGGTATGCTTCTCTTCGAGTTCCCGGGCCCGGGTTTCGGCGTCCCGCACGTTCTTGGAGCACTGTTCAACCGTGCGACGCGCTTCGGAGAGTTGCCCTTCGAGGTGCTGCAAGACCGACTCTATTCCCGACAGCTCCCTGCGAAGTCCCTCGACGCCTTCGGAGAGAGGAGGCTTTCCCGTCGCTGCGGCCCATCTGTCGCGAATGTCTGCAAACTTCGGTCCCCGGCGACGAAGTCCGAGGAGCAGCAAGAGCAATCCGAGGAGTACCCCACCTGCGGAGAGCCACAACGTTTGGGCACCACCCGGAAAAAGAATCCCTCCGGCGGCCGAAAGAAGTATTAAAGCGACTCCGCCGCCGGTGGTAACGGTCTTTCGGATCAAGGCCCTCGAGCCGTACTGCGCCTCGAGGATGCCCCGGAGATTTTGGGCAATGGCTATCTGATGCCTCAACGCTCCGCTTTCGGACTCCAGGGCGGTAAGCTCGAGAGTCGCCTCATCGAGCCGGGTGCGCAATGCTTCAACTTCCCGGGCTCCTTCGCCGAGGGCGGATAGGGCGTCGTCCCGCCGCTTGGAAAGAGCCTCCAACTCTCGAAGCGCCTCTTCACCCGGAAGGGAAGCCTGGGCCAACTCGCCCTCGATCCGCGTAAGGTCACCTATCTCGCCGAGGGCCCGGCCAATCTGTCGTCGCCGCCACTGCTGCTCGACGGCCGCCAGGCTTGTTTCGGCCGCCTTCCGGGCCGCGACCACCGTCGTCAGCCGCCCTTCAAGGCTACCCCGCCTTGAGGCTGCTGTGTCCGCCTCTTTGCGCCGGCGCACCATCTCGCTACGCCGCTCGAGGGCTCGTTGATGCGCCCCAACGAGCTCCCCTCGCCTCTCGATAAGGCTTTGGAGCTCCCGCATATGGCGGGCGTTCTTTCGCTCCGTTGCCTCCGCAGCGAGTTCCCTGGCTAAGCCGCCGGGATCCACCCCATCCGTAAAGAGCTGCGCCTTCAATCGGTCGAGCCAGGGGCCCCGTCCCTCCGGGACCGTAAGGTCTCCCGAGTCGACCGCAAGGATAGAAAGAAACTCCTCCGGGGAAATCGCCGGGGAAGGCAGGGAACCTTCGAGGACAACACGGCGTTCCTTTCCGTAACGCCCTGTGTTCGCCTTGACCTTGCCATGGGTGCCGGGCGCTTCGGTAATCGCGTCGAAGAGGGCGTCGAAGATGGTCGATTTTCCGCTCTCGTTCGGCCCGGTAAACACGGTGACCTGACCGAGGTCGAAGGAGGCGTCGGTAAAACAGCCGTACCTCGGGAGCAAAATTCTCGAAATCATCCGAGAGCCCTCGCAATCTTTTCGAGCCCGACGATCCGCGACTCTTCCCACGCGTCTTCGAGCTCGGTTCCCCGGTACTCCTCCCCGAGTCGCTCCCACTCCGAAAGAAAACGCGCGACCAAGGGGGAGTCTTTGGCCTCCGGAACTACCAAGAGTTCGCTTCGGTCGACGGTGACACGGCGAACCACTCCCGCGAGGGACTCCGCGCGACCCGCGGTTTCTCGTTCCGCTTCCTCTTCGCTGCTGATTAGTCCCAAGAAGGAAAGGTGGACCCAATCCGTCGGTTTCCAGTTCCGGGAGAGCTCCGCAACTCTTTGAGAAACACTATCGTCGAGTAGCAAGTGAATCTCCCGGAACTGCCCGGCGGACTCTAGGGTCCGGCGAGAATACGCCACTTCTTCCCCGATCTCAATAAGGTAGGCTCCCCGAGGCCCGACTTCCCCCTGGCGCCAGACACGGGACGAGCCCGGGTAGACAACCGGGATCCCGTCCTGTATGAGCTCCCGCCCTTGATGGATGTGGCCGAGGGCGACGTAATCCGCCCCGCACCGGGCAAAGAGCTCGCCGTCGAGGACGCTGTCCCTCTCCTCGACGAAGCCCTCGGGTATCGAAGCACCGAGAACCGACCCATGGGCGGCCACTATCCTCGGTCTGTCCCCCTTCGGAGGAATCGGCCACTCCTCGAATCCCCCGTACCCGCTCTGAAAGGGAATCGTAATCAGGTCGAAGCCGTCGAAGACCTGGTGTCCGAAGGGAAGCTCCCGGGCAATGTGGAGCTGACGGGTTGAAGATAAGGGCTTTAGAGGCCCCGAGCCTCTCAGGAGCTCCTCGTGGTTACCGGGAATCAAGACCATCGGAACGTCTTCGAGCTTCTCGCCGAGAAGAAAGTCGACTTTCGGAAGCAACGCTTCAAAATCGCGCCGGCTGTCGAAGAGGTCGCCGGACACCAGGACCATGCTTACCGACTCCTCCCGGGCGAGATCGAGAATCTCTCCAAGAACCGCCAGACCGTATTCTTTGGCTTCTCCGGCGTGAACCAGGTGGAGGTCACTGCAGTGCAGAATCCGCGTGGTCGGAGGCATGGCACCTTATATCACGAATCTCAAAAAGCGACACGGGATATTGGAGGAGTCGATAAGAAGCGTTACGTTTACCCCCATGCGTCGTCTGCTTACCCTCCTGTTGATACTGTTGCCCCTCGCACCCCTTGCCTACGCCTTTAAGGAGGCCCGGGTCTTCGTCGAGACCGCATCCCAAGAGCAGGTAACCGAGAAGGGGCGGTTCGTTCTCGAGGCGACGGCAGCCGTTTCGGAGCCGATACTCTCCCGCCCCACGCTTTCGAGAACCGAGCTCTTCGAGGTCGGACGCAGGGTCGACGACCTCCGGGAGGTTGAATCGGTCCTCCTCTTCTACCGGTCTCCGGGGGACGCCCGCCTACCGGAGTTCGAGCTCTCCTATGCTACCCCCGGCAAGGCGCTCCCGGATCCCTCGGAGTTCGACGACCTTTTGGGTCCCCTTGTCTCCGTCGCGCGGGAGGAGGCGAATGACCTCGTAGGCGATACTGCACAACGCCTTCGGGAGCTCGGTGCGGAAATTGTCGAGGTCGTCGTCGAAGGGAGGAACGAAGACCAATCCAGCCTCGAGCGCCTCGACCGGGAGTTCAAGCTTCTCTACGAAGCGGGGAACGCGCGACTCGCCGAGGTTTCGACGTCGCTTCAGCAGGTAATCGAAATACCCACCGGGCGATCCGGGACCGCAACGGAAGTCTACTTCGCGCAGCCGGTTCTCAGCTTTTCACGGTCGAGAAGTGTAGAGGTTCTCGGTGTCATCCTTCTGAAAGCTCAAGAAGCTACTCCGGATCCGGCTCGAGGGTCCTTTCTCCGACGCCTCGGCGGGGCGCTCTTGATTGCCTTCGCTCTGTTTTGCGGTGGCCTGCTCTTCGCCGGCCGGGAACGAAAAGCACCGAATCGTGTATAATCGAGCTATGGAAACAGTTATCCTCTACGCCCGGGCCATTTCCCCGGAAATCGTGAAGGCGGCCGCGCCGCAACGGGAAGTAGTTGTAGCAGAAACCACAGCGCGTCTGGTTGAGCACGTCGTCCACCGGAAGAATGTTGTTTCGGTTGTTGTAGAGCTTAACGGGGCAATCGACGAAGATGGCAGGCTTTTACGTTCTTTCGTGCGGCTCTTCCCAACCATCGTCGTGGCGGTGGTCACCGACCCGGCGGAGCTTCCCTTTCCACTCCCAAAGGGGGCGGTGTTGGTACCTATCGAGCAGTCGGAGGAGCAAATACTAAACTCCCTTCGAGAGGCCATCGTTCCTCGAGCCCAACCCGACCGTCGGCAATTCAACCGTTTCGATTGGCCGCTCCAGGCCACCCTCGGACCGGCCCCTTCACAACACGCAACCCACCGGATACGAGCCTTGAGCGCAGGGGGAGCTTTTCTCGAGCGAAGCGGCCGGAATCCGGACCCCGGATCCGTCGAAGAGATTACCATCCGTTTCGGTAACTTTTCCCTCTCTACCCAGTGCGAGATCCTAAACCCCCGGCAAGCCTCGAGCACGCTCCCAGACGGGTTTGGCATCCGTTTTGTCCGTCTTTCTCCGAAGGCCGAGGAGATCATCGAGAGAATCGTAAACGACGCCCTGGTGCAAGTTCTACTCGGGGACGATGAGCAACCGGAGATTCCCTCTCTCGACGAGGATGTCTTTACCTTTTCTCTCGGTGAAGAGATAAGCCTTAACTGACATTTTCGATTGAACTGCCGCTTCAGCGCATAGACCACCAGGCCGATGATCAATACGGGGAGGTAGTTCCTCGGATGTTTACTAGATATTGGATTAATTGGTATAACTAAGGCTGTGTCGGGGCTTCTTAAGCGTTCAGACCACTATCGCCGTACTCATCGCCTACCGGGCACCTTCGATCCCGAGGAATTGGCGCAGCCATCTTCCGAGGCGCCGGTTGCCGGGGAGGACGAGATTCTCTCCGAAATAGATAAGATTGCCGCGGAAAACAAGATCCGGGTAGACGAGGACACTTTCCGAATTTCCGCTCAACGCCGGGGCCTCCTTCTTCCGCTTCTCGTCAATCTTTTTGGTCTCCTTATCGCCCTCGGGGGCGTCTACGGTCTATCCCTCTATTTTCAAGAGCAGGAACGTACTTTGGTCTCCGAGCCCTCGGCCTTTCAGACTGCGGAAAACGCGCTTATCGAGGCCCTTCGCCGGCAGTCCGAAGAAGAGCTCGCCGCGAAGGAGGCACAGATAGGCGATATTCAGCTCCGCCTCAGCAGGATGGAGGCGGAGCGACAATCTCTCGAGGCGAATCTCGAATCGGAGATCGCCTCCCGGGAACGGGCTCTCCGGGAACGACTAAATGCGGAATTGAGCGCCGAGCGGCAACGTCTCCTGGACCAAGGCGTTTCGGAAGCCCAACTCGAGGAAGAATTACGGGGGTTCGAGGAATCCCGGCAAGCCCTCTTCGAAGAAGAGCTCGCGGCCTTGGAAGCAGAAGCCGCCGCCGAACGTCGGCAACTCGAAGAGAATCTTTCGCGCCTCGAAGACGAGTTCGAGCGGCAGCTCTCCGCCCTCGAGGGGGAGCGGGCCGCGCTCCAGGAAGAGGTCGCCGCCCGGGAGGCGGAGATAGAGGCTCAGGCCGCAGAGGCTCTTTCCGCCCAAGAGGCACAGCTCTCGGAGGCGCAGGGTCGTTTGTCGAACCTCGCGGAGTTACAGGAGAGAGAGAGCCAAGTCTCGGCGCAAATCGTCGGTTTCTATAGTAGTATCCGGGATGATATTCGCGCCGCAGAATACGACAGCGCCCTCGAAAGGCTCGATGCTCTCGAGACCTACCTGAACGACCCTACCCTTCAGGAGATTCCCCTAATTCAAGAGCGGCAGGCAACCGAACGCTTTGTTGTCAACTCCCTCCGTCAGCTCGTCGAAGAACGTCAGTCTCGCTCCGAGTCAAGCGGTTCGGTCCTCGCGGCGGCGCGACAGATACAGCAGGTTACCGAATTGGTGAACCGCGGTAACCAGGCGGCAATCGACGGCGATAGTGCCACCGCTGAGAGCCTCTATGTGGAAGCCTTGAACGTAATTCCCGCCCTGTCCGAGGGACACGAATACTTACTTTCGCAGCGGCAAGCCGGCTTCGAGGCCGAACTGCGGAGGGCGGACCTCCAAGAAGCACAGAGAACCGGCGCTGCTCTCGAGCGGGCTCGACAAGCTGCGGCGGAACAGCGATATCAACAGGCCCTCGCCGAGTACCAGAACGCGGTTTCTCTTTTGCCGAGCGACGACCCGGGTCTGGGGTCGGTAGTGTCGGAAATAGGACGGCTCTCTCTTCTCCTCAACGAAGAGCAGACAGTGGCCGTGCAGACCGCTTCTTCTGAGCCTCTCCTCCGAGACGGACGCACCGCCCTTGAAGATGAACAGAATCGGCAGGCGATCGCCGCCTTTCTTCGGCTTCTCGAGGAGTATCCCCAAAGCGCCTATCGGGACGATGCCCTCGGCGGTTTGGAGGAGGCCATTGCCTCCGAGCGAATCGCGCTCCGGAGTAACGAGGACCTTGTGTCACGCTTGAGAGCTCAGATAGGTGATTTGGAAGAGAGCTTAGACCGGATGGAAGCCGAAGTGGCGTCCCTCCAACAGGACAACCAGGAGCCCGCTGTCCCGGTCACGGAACTGCCGCCGTCCGCGGTAGAGAGCTCTACTCCCGAGGCCGAGGCCGCGGCGGCGCGTCTCGAGCGCCTCCGGACCGCCTATACGGAGTATCGAGAACGAGAGGCAGAGACCCTCCGGGAAGACGAAGAGGCGGGAAGAATCGCCGCGAAGCTCTATCTCGACGACTTTCTTCAGGAGGAAACCGTACGCGAAGTGCTTCCGGGCCTCGGGGATACTATCCGTGAATACGATCGAGCCTTCGAAGCATCCGGCCGAAGCAATGCCCTCCTCGAAGCCGGCGACTTGGTGTTCAACCTGAGCAGCATGACCGACGAGGAAGAACGCCGGCGCTATCTGACCCGGGAGCTCGAGAACAGTAGTGATCCCAGAATGCAGGAGTTTATTCGAGAGCTTCTCTCCTTCGTCGAAGAATAGCCTTCTATCGCCATCCCGGAGGCGTAACCCGAAATCCGAAACGAACCATCATTAAATCCAGTGCGTTATCCCCTATTCTCAGGTAACCCAGCCGGCCGCTGGAAAACTGATCGTTCCACAGATCCGGCTCGTCGACAAAGTAGAAAAGCGGCGCATACTCGAAAAACCAGGCACCGTATCCCCCAGGGGCCTCGAGCCCAAGTAACGCGGTAGCACCGTAGGGCGAGACCGGCTCGGGCCGTAACATGCCACCGGTGTGGAACATCCGGACGCTGCCCCCCACCCCGACATAGGGACGCAAGCGTCTTGCCGTCGGGAGTAGGTGTTGGAGAAGCCAGGCAGTCAAATGGGAGACCGGATCGCTCTCGACGAGTCTGCCCTCTTCGCCTCCCACTTCGGCGTAAGGAACGATACCGAACGCGTAGGTAAAGAGATCGAGACGAACCATGCTCCAGGCCGGCACGAGATGGATGGACGCCCCGGCGCCGGGGTAACTGAACCCCGTCAGGAACGCCTCGTAGGTAAATCTTCCCCTCGGCGGCTGGCTGAGGAAAAGCCGGGCCTCAGGCGAAGTGGTCCTAAGCTCCCCGTCGACAGGGTGATAGCCTTTGGCATCGCTACGGTAATCGAATACTTCCCCAAAAGGAAGATGTACTCCAAGGTTTCCGTTGTCGCCGATGAGCAAGGTTTCTCTACCAAGGCCGGTTATCGTGGTACCCGGGACGCCGGAAACGACCAGCAGCGTCTCGTACTCGGAAGAAAGAAGACGGGACTCGACAAAATCTACCGCCGGAAACCAGTAGCGACCGGTGTTTCCTCTGAACGCGGCACCCACCGGAATCTGGTATTCTAGAGCCGCCCCTGGATTCTCGTAGTAGAGATCCTTTACGGTGACACGGACGTCGATTGTCGTCGGTCCCCGGGCGAGAGTTGCCGCAATCCAGGCATCGCTTCCGGCAGCGACCGCAGCTCCGTCCCGTCGTTCCGGGACGGTGTTTCCGAGAAGGACGAAGGAGTAGCCGTCGAGGTTGGCCGCCAAGCTGGTAAAGAGCCCGGAACGTAAGAGATTCGCCTCTTCGGTTCCCCGGGTCGTCGGAACCTCTTGCTCCGTATCCACCGAAAAGAACACCGCAACAACCCTGCCTCCGGTCGTACCGCCGGGAGACGCCCCCAGCGCCTGGTAGGAACCGGTCCCCAGGAGAAACAGGAGTAGGCACGCCGGCAAGAAGACGCGGCAGGTCGCCCTTTTCTTTACCACTTCGACAACACCCCTAGAGTCGAGATAATCGGCAGGTCCTGCCCAGGGACCTCTATAACGCCCGGAGGAAAGAATGCCTTCGCTCCGGAAAGCGCAAAGCGTGTTTCGAAGCGCGCAAAAACCGAGACATTCGACCCGTTCGCCTCTAAAGAGAGTGCAACGGGGGTTACGTACGGGTCTATGTAAGCTTCGAGCTCTTTGGCCGGAAAGGAGGTGTAGATCACCCCGACGGCCGCCTCTAGGGAGACTCGAAACCAGGACGAATAACCGAGCAGAAGGTAACGGCCGCCGGCCAAGCGGGTGTCGAAATGGGAGCTGCTTCCGGTCGACTCAGCGTTGAAATCCCGTTGGAGGTGATAGAGTGCTTCGAGCTGTAGAAACGACACGTCGGGTTGCAGGTAGTACCGAGCTCCGAGGGATAGACCAAGGACCTGTTGGGGACTCCACCCAAGGTATGTCGCTACCCTGGTGGCCCGATCGAGAGCCGGCAGCACGATGGGATCCTCCCGCGTCGGACCAAGCTTCACCGTAATCTCCTTGGGATAGAAGCCCCGCCGCTCGAGGAGCAAGGGCAACTCCTCGCCGGCCCCAAGAACAAGATAGTCGGTTACCACCTCGCCGCCGTCGGTAATTCCCAAGAGTTGTCCATCCCCCCCTCGGCGGACTTCTACTCCATCTTGGGGAGAGACAAACCGGACCGCGGACACCAGGGACGGGCCTTCTTCGGCAGGCTCTGCCGCGGCGGTCTCATCGCCGGCCGGGGAACTCTGCAGCGCGACCCTTGGGTTGATTTCTTCGTAGAGCCGGGCTACCTGGTTAAAGAGACCGATATCTACGGTAAAGCGGCCGGCTGCACCCCCGAGGGTCGCGCCGGTATCAAAGCTTCTCAGGGTCAGAAAGAGGTAGAGCCGATCCTCGGCGATACCGAACTCCGACACCAGAATCGTTTCCGCCGGGGTGTCCTCGGTAGAAAAGCCGTCGTCGAGGACGAGGTACTCAATCTGGTCTTCGGAGAGCCGGCGCTCCAACTCCCGGAGAACAACGTCCTCGATAGGCTTCGTGTCTACCGACGGGTCGTCGTTATAGAGGAGCACGGGTCGCGGGAGAGCCAGCTCTTGGCTCGATGCCGAAAGGGTTATCCCAAGGGCGAAAGAGAGATGGAGAAACGCGTGGAAGAAGGGTAGACCCCTACTTCGAGTCCATGATGTGGATGCCATTCCATTCTTTTCCCGGTGGATTCTCTGCGTATATTCGACAACGCTCGAGGATAAGAGCAGCCGCGCTATCCTTCGGGGCCAGGGATAAGGCCCGCAGGAGGAGCTGTTCGGCTTCAGAAAAATTGCGCTCGTAGTAGAGATCCATCGCCCGGTTGTGGATCTTCCAAAGCTCTTCTTCGCCGGCGGTAAGATCGTCTTTGGCCGTGTAGATGCGCGTTCCCGACTTCTTTCCCTTAACCGCGACGGTATCGAGGAGGCGGCACGGAACCTGGTCCTTGACTTTGGCTTGGAGGCTCTCCGAGATAATCAGCGGCTGTTTGTAGTATTTCGTCAGTCCCTCGAGACGCGAGGCAAGGTTGACCATGTCGCCGATTACCGTGTAGTCCATCTTCCGGTCGGTCCCAATGTTTCCGACCGTGACGACGCCGTAGTTTATTCCGACCCCCGTGTGGAACGGGGGGAGCCCCGCCGCCTCCTGATTCCTGTTGAACGTTTCCACCCCCTTGATCATTTCTATCCCCGCGAGGACCGACTGAAGGGCGTCATCCTCTCGCTTAACCGGAGCCCCGAAGAAAGCCATGATCGCATCGCCGATGTACTTATCGACGATTCCCCGGCGATTCATGATGATGTCGACCATTACCGAAAAATACGCGTTGAGAGACTGCACCAACTGATCCGGCATGATGCCTTCCGAGATGCTGGAAAAACTTCGAATATCGGAGAAAAGGATACTCAGAACCCGGTTATCGCCGACGAGCATGGCTTCCGGGTTCTCAAAAAACTGGTCGATAAGCTCCTGGGGCACGTACTTCTGGAAGATTTGGCGAATCTTTGCCTCTTTCTTCTGGGCGATAACCGCCCGGAGCGCGTAGTTCTTGACCTGCGAGTAGGCTTTATCCAGCTCACCGACCATAAGGTTGAAGGTATGTGCCAATGTCCCCGTTTCGTCCTTGAACTCGACCGGCACCCGGGACGAAAGGTCGTTAGACGTAATGATGGTCCTCATCGTGTCGGCGACTCTGCTGAGGGGCCGGATCAGGCGATTGGCAAAAACTAACAGGAGAAGAACCGATACGAGACTCGCTCCGACGACGATGTAGATGGTTTGAGTGGTGATGCGGTCGACGTCGGAGTAGAAGGCATCCCGGGTTTCGGTAACGAAGACGTACCAGTCGTAGGGTTCGAAGTAGAAACCTCGGGCCACCCGCTGTACGCCTGCAAGCTCGATTGTACGCAATTCGAGACGCTCGCCGGTAAAGAGCTCCTTCAAAGCCCGCCCCTCTCCCGGGGAAAGCTCAAACGGTTGGGTCGAGAAGGCAGTATCCCCGGAAGGGCCTAGGGCGAACATCAACTCGGTCTCGCTCCGGACCATGCCCCCGGCGAAACCGGCTACCGCGGCTTGGGTCGCCTCGACCATCTCCGATTGGCCGGTCAGGTCGTTTTGCACCAACAGAAGCCACTGCCCGGCGGCGTACTTCTCCAACTCCGAAGCTTTGAAACCGAGAAAGTCTTTCGCGATCCGTGTAATCCCGGTCGACGCCATAAAATACGAAGCACTTCCCGCCAGAACCAGAGTAACGACGAGGAGGGGCAGTACGACAAGGACAATTTTGACCCTAATGCTCATTTATCTACTCCGCACGATCTCCAAAATATCACATACTTTGGGATCTGTCCTCCCAATGGCGTCACATAATCGTGGTGCTGCACTCTTCTATCGTCGGAATATCCGGCTTGGTGATAGAGCAGAGAACCTCGTCGGTAAGCGGCGAAACCGTCGAAATCCGGTTCGCCTGCTTCTCCACGATGCGTTCGAAGAGATTGCGGACGAATCGACCGTTACCGAAGCTCTTATCCCTGCGGCGGTAGAAGTGAACGAGAAGATTCCGCGCCTCCCGGCGGGCGGGGTGCGTAAGAGTAAGTCGGGCACCTTCGAGAAAGAGGTCGAGAATCGCCAAGAGATTGTCCGGCTCGTAGTGATCGAAGAAAAAGTAGCGGCTAAACCGCGACTTGAGTCCGGGATTGCTGTCGATAAAGCGGTGCATCTCGTCCGGATAGCCGGCCACGATCACGACAAGTCGGTCCCGGAAATCCTCCATGCGCTTCAGGAGGGTATCCACGGCTTCCTGACCGAAATCGTTCCCAGTCCCTTCGGGGCTCAGGGTGTAGGCTTCGTCGACGAAGAGGACACCGTCGAGGGCCTCCTGGACGATTTCGTCGACTTGGATCGCCGTTTGACCGACATACCCGGCGACCAAACCGGCCCGGTCGGTTTCCACAAGGTGCCCCTTTTCGAGCAACCCGAGGCACCGGTAGACCTTTCCGAGATACCTCGCGATGGTTGTCTTTCCGGTTCCCGGAGGGCCGTAGAACACCGCATGCTTCGAAATTGGTGTAACCGGTAGGTTTCGTCGCTCCCTCTCTTTGTGCACCTTCATAAAGTTCACGAAGGTATAGATCTGCTCTTTTACCCGGTTCATTCCGATAAGCCCGTCGATACGCTCGAGAACTTCCTCTAGACTTTCTTCCGCGACAGCCTGACCGACCTGTCTCTTCTGGGGGGATTTTGCGACCTGCCGGGCGGCCGCAGCCTTCGTCGCCTCCTCGCCGTAGATCAACTCCCGTATACGCTTGAGGGTCTCGGTACCTTGGTCCGATACGCTGCCGTCGGCCTTGACGATCAACTGAGATAAACTCAAGAGTACCGCGGCAACCCGGTCGAAATGCCGCGTATTCTCCCGGGAGTCGTACTCCTTGAGGTAAGCAAGGGCCGGCAACTCCTTTGGGTCGCGCCTCCCGGTCTTCTGAATCGAGTTGAAAATCGAATCCCAGTATCCCAGAAGCTTCCGGCGATGCTTTAACGGGAGGCTATCGTAACGCAAGATGTCGAGGACCAGCTCCCGGTCTTGAACGACGTCCTGCCGGAGGTAGGAAAAGACCATCGAAACAAAGAGGCGTGTCTCCTCCACCTGCCGGGGGACCCCTTTGAGGCTCGCCCGCATCACGCCGAAGACATCGTCGATCAGCCGGGAAAGAAAGGTCGGCTCCTTGTTGAACTGCTTGTACTCGTTTACCGTCTCGATGATCTTCCGCGCTTCTTGATGGAGAAAAGCGAGGTTCTCCAGGCGATCAGCCTCGGGGACTCCGTTGTCGCCGGAACCGACGTCTACCTCCGCAGCAACCCGGTCGCTATCGAGGTGTTCCTCGAGTTTCTGTAAAAAGGAACGGGCCTGCCCTGCCCTCTTGGTCGACGTAAGGATACTCTCTCCACCTTTGTGGAGGATTGTAATCTTGGTCGTCGTCTCCCGCCGTTTGGCGCGGAGGGTATCGATATCCTCGAATGCGATAACGTCGCAGATCCCTTTGCTCCCACCGCTCAAGAGGAATATCAAGCGGTCGCTCGTCAAACAGAGAATTCCCGGGGCGCCGGACCCGGAGGAAACAATATGGTCCCCTCGATAGAAACCCTCGAGGAGGTCCTCTATCTCCTCACCGTCGTCGAGGACTCTGTCGAGGCTTGCGAGAATATTGCTCTTAAAGGAGACGCTGCGCCAGTTCGGAATACGCCCTAGTTTAGCTTCGAGGTCCGGCTGTGAAGCCATGCTAGATCGTCCCCTCCCAAAGACAGATTAGTATACCCCAAACTGCGGCATGACGCGAGGTCGTTACCTTTTTGGGTACATCTCATCGAGCAATGATTCCACCCCCTTGGAAAAGGCCACTGCCGCGGGCGTCATCGTGAGTCCGACGAGGACACCAAGCCCGCTGTTAAGGGTATCGTGGAGGTATCGGGTCAGCAGCTTTAGGTAAGCCGAGCGGTTTACCGCGCCCGAGGCGTCCCGGAGAAGCAGGGGGCCGAGGCCGAAGGAGTCCGACAACCGGGCGGTCTGCCTCATCAGGAGCGGGAAGAGACGCTGAACAAGAGAGTAAAAGCGCCGGTGATACTCATCATCCCGTTCGACGAGAAAGGCGATCTGCCTGCGACGGTCCCGGACGCTTCTCCGGCCGTCCTCTCGAACCGGAAGAAACCCTTCTACCGCGGCGGAGACGGTGCGGTGGGAAAGCAGCTTTAGCACCGCCAGGTAGAACAGGAGCACCCCTCCCGAATTGCGTACGTCGCTGTTTCGCAGCAGCGCGGGAGAAGCGGCGACCTCTTTGAGGAGCCGAAGAATAAGGTCCACTGCCTGCCGTTGCCGGCGGGAAGCAGTCGGTGCGTCGTAACCACCCGGTGCCCCGTGAATCTCTTCCAACCGCTGGGAAATAAACTCCAGGGCCGCCCCGGTACGCCGGCGAACCGAAAAAGCCTTGAGGGTCTCGACGTATCCCTCCAACGACACGCCCTCGGGCCCCTCTGCCACCAGACGCCGGGCGGTCTCGCCAACGTCCCGTACGACGTACACCCGCTGCATCCGGGCCTTTATCAGTCGGGCCTCCGGGGTGTCGAGACCTCTCGGTAACGGGGTCAAACGGTCGAAGAGAAAAGAGAGAATTCCTTGAGTCTTGTAGAGGGCGTGGCCTTCCAGGGTAAACGACGTCTCGAGAAGGTCTAAGGCGAGGTCCGGCGGGATATACGCAAGAGCAGAGATCGCGTCGCCAACCTTTTCGGGGAGTTGTAGCTCTTCCGGTGCGTACCGGTTGTAGGTCTCCACGACCCCGGACGTCAGCGTCTCGGCGGCAGATTCGAAGGCAAATTTGTTGTACCAGAGGTGTATCCGGAGATTGGGATCGATCTCCCAGGCCGCTCGAATGTAGCCCCCGGCGGAAACCAGAGAGGTGGGCTCGGGCTGAACCACCACCAGAAGGTGCGACACCAAGGGCAAGTACGATAGGTTCTCCTCCGCATTGATGCCCGCCGGAAGATCCAGAAGGATTACGTCGTACCGTCCGGCCATTCCGTCGGAGAGCTCAAGGGCGAAGTCGCTCCGCTGCCGGCGGGTTTCCTCCCCCTTTAGCGTCGGAGCCGGATAGAGAAGATCGACCCGGGGGAATGCCGCGATCCGACGCGGGGAATCGTCACCGGTGACCTCGATCTCCGGAAGGTCGAGAATGGTCCTCAGATTCGACAGGGGGTCTAGATCTGCCAAGGCGACCCGGAGTCCCTTCTTTGCCAGAATAAGCGTCAGGTTTATCGCCGTCGTCGATTTCCCGACCCCACCCTTACCGGAACCTATTGCGACGATCTTGGCTCTCTCTCTGCTCATCGGGTGGCAACAGCTTAGTAGAAATAGGACGCCACTTCCAGAGTAACCGGCGCCGGTTGTTACTATTCGACCCATCCACCCGAAGAGTGGATAACGGCTACCCATCCGTTGCCCCGAAAGAGGCCGATTTTTGCCGCAACCCTGGCACAGTTCCTGCGTATAACGCTGGGTACCCTTGGCCCTGCGTTACTATATTCTACCAAGGAGGAGGGACTCAGATGAACAAGAAAACAAGGATTGGGTTGTTTGCCGGTGGCGGCCTGCTCGTGGTCCTGATAATCGCGGCGGCGGCGTTTTTTGCCGGCCGGTCGTCGGAGGACGATGCCGAGGAAGACTACCAACTCGTCAGCGGCCGGGCGGAGACCGAACAGTCGGATGCTCCTCCGCGTCGCCAATCAAACCTCACCGACGAGGAGCTCCGGGACCTCAACGCCGCCCGCTCCCTTCAGAATACCTTTCGTCGGGTTGCCCAGGATGTCCTTCCGGTCGTCGTTCAGGTCAATACGGTCCAGGTAGTCACCCAGGAGAATCCGCAGAACCCCTTCGACTTCTTCTTCGGCCCTAGCCCCCCCGATCAGAACGAAGAGCGAGAATTCCGCCGACCGGGCCTCGGTTCCGGCGTCATCGTCCGGCGGGACGACAACACGGTCTACGCTCTGACCAACAATCATGTTGTGGGAGACGCGACCGAAATTTCGATCACCCTCTCCGATCAACGGGAGTTCGACGCCGAGATCGTCGGTAAGGACGCTAGAACGGACCTCGCTTTGGTCCGCTTCCAAACCAACGAGGACCTTCCCCTCGCTCTCCTTGGAGACTCGGACAATCTCCGGGTCGGAGACTGGGTAATGGCCATCGGAAACCCCTTCGGCTTTGAGTCGACGGTAACCGCCGGTATCGTCAGCGCCCTAGGGCGCCGGGCGGCTCCCGGTTCGTCGATCTCCGGGTTTACCGACTACATTCAAACCGATGCCTCGGTTAACCCCGGGAACTCCGGGGGCGCCTTGGTTAACCTGGACGGCGAGGTTATCGGTATCAACACGTGGATCGCCTCCCGAACCGGCGGGAGTGTCGGTATCGGGTTCGCCATACCGATAAACAATGCCAAACGGGCTATTGAAGACTTTATTTCCGAAGGACGAATCGTCTACGGGTGGCTCGGGGTGAGCATCCAGGATGTCTCGGAAGACGTGCTGCCGCACCTCGCCGAGGACCTGGGTATCGACGGTACCGGGGGCGCTCTGGTGCTCAACGTTCATCGAGGTTCTCCGGCGGAGCGCTCGGGGCTCCGCCCCGGGGATTTCATTACTCGGGTCGGAGATACCAACGTCGACGACTCGATTGAGCTTACCCGGGTTATCGGCAACATCGAGCCCGGGCGCAGCGTCTCTTTCCGTTATATTCGTAATGGCGAGGAGCAGACCGCTTCGGTAACCCTCGAGCGACGAGGAACCGAGGAGGAGGTTGCCGAGTCCAGCGATCTCTGGCCGGGAATGTTGGCCATAGGAATTACCGACGAGCTTCGAGAACAGCGTCAGGTGCCCGGCAACGTGGAGGGCGTTATCGTCGCTTCGGTCGTCCCCGAAAGCCCGGCGGCGGTTGCCGGCGTCCGGGGGGGAGACATTATCGTCTCCGTAAACGATAATGCGATCGACTCGGTACGGCAGTTCTACCAGGAGATCAATAATTCCGCCGGGGACGAAATCCTCTTTAGAATCGTCCGGCAGGGAAATAGAATCGTTGTAGGAATGGAGAGCCTTTGACGGTTAAGTATCATGATTACTACGAGACTCTCGGGCTCGACCGCAAGGCGAGCCCGGAGGAAATTCACAGCGCCTACCGCAAGCTGGCGAGGAAGTACCACCCGGATATAAACAAGACCAAAGAAGCCGAGGACCGTTTCAAAGAGATCAACGAGGCTTATGAGGTGCTCAAGGACCCGGAGAAACGGAAACGCTACGACACCCTCGGGAACAACTGGCAAGCGGGAGAAGACTTCACCCCACCCCCGGGGTGGGAAGGTTTCGGCCGGACCGCCGGGCGTACCGGCGGAGGGTTTACCTCTTTTCACTTCGAAGACCTCGGGGGTGGTTTTAGCGACTTTTTCGAGTCGCTTTTCGGTGGTTTCGGCGCCGCCGACGGGTTTACCCGGGCGCCCCGGTCCCGCAAGGGAGAAGACCAGGAAGCCATCGTTACGGTCACCCTCGAAGATGCCTACTTCGGGGGCCGTAAGAGTATCAATCTCGAGCAGAGGGAAACCGACGACTACGGCCGCACCCGGAGCCGCCGGCGCAACTTCGAGGTCAATCTACCCGCCGGAGTAACAGACGGTTACCGCCTACGCCTTGCCGGCCAGGGCGGCGAAGGGGGCGGGGGCTCCCCGAAGGGGGATCTTTATCTCGTCATCAAGATAGCGGAACACCCAACCTTCCGGGTAAACGGTTCCGATATCGAGGTCGATGTCCCGGTAACACCCTGGGAAGCGGCCCTTGGATCCAAGATTGACGTCCCCATCGTCGGCGGAACCGCTTCGGTCTCCCTCGCGCCGGGAACCCCATCGGGCAAGCGGCTTCGTCTGAAAGGAAAGGGTCTCAAGAAGGCCGGAGGCGGAGCCGGGGATCTTTACGCCGTTGTCTCGGTAACCGTTCCTCCCCGGCTTTCCGAGGAGGAGCGGGAGTTATTCCAGCGTCTCGCGAAGGTCTCTACCTTCAACCCGAGAACCTAAGGCCCCTCGGAGGAGACAAGATGGAACGTCCAAGGGGCCCTCGAGTGGCCATTGTTACCGGGTCAAGCAAGGGAATCGGCAGGGAGACGGCCCGCCTTTTTCTCCGTAACGGCTACGGCGTCGTGATAAACGGCCGAGATACCGCCAAGCTCGGCGTTACTCAGAGCCAACTCGACGACGGTTCGGGCCGCCTCCTCTCTGTTGCCGGGGACGTTACAAAAGAGGACGATGCGAGTCACCTTCTCAAGAGCACTCTCGACCGTTTCGGCCGCCTGGACGTCCTTATCAATAACGCCGGGATATCCATGCGGGGACGCTTCGAAGACACCGAAGCCACGGTATTCCGGGCGATGTTCGAGACAAACCTGGTAGGAAGCGCCGTCATGACACGGGCAGCCCTACCCGCCTTGAGAGAATCCAAAGGGAGCCTTCTCTTTATTTCGAGCCTCGCGGGGCTCCGGGGTTTTCCGGGCATCGCCGCCTACTCCGCCGCCAAGATGGGATTAACCGCCTTTGCCGACGCCCTTCGGGTCGAGTTGGTCGGTTCGGGCGTTCACGTCGGAATCGTCTACGTAGGTTTTACCGAGAACGACCCGGATAAGACGGTCTTCCGTGGGGACGGGAGCCAAGAAGCCATTACCCGGCCCGCCCGGAGCAGCCAAACCGACGTGGCAAGAGCGGTCTTCTCCGCGGTCCGCCGCCGGAAAAAGCGCGCCTATCTCACCGTTTACGGGCCCCTTTTGCGATTGGCTCAGCGTTTCTTTCCGGGGCTCCTCGAAATGGCTCTAAGGCGGAGCAGCAAGAAGATCCTCTCGATGTCGCAGTAGCTCCGAACCCCTAGCTGAGCTCCAGGTAGGTAAGCGCCCCGGGGATTTCGACGTAGGGGTTCCGGCCGCTCCTCCACTGGTACCGGTATCCGAGACAGTTACAGATAAACCTGGTTCCCTCTCGAACCACCTGCCGGCGAAAGTGAACGTGTCCGCTAATCGCTATATCGACTCCTGCCCGGTGAGCCAATTCTCCATACGATTCCCCACCCATGAAAGCGTTCAAGTAGTCCCACATGCGCGGACGAAAAGGAACCGTAAACTCCCTCACCGGAACGACGTGGGTTACCATGACTGTCCGGCGCTCCCTCGCCCCTGAAAGAAGTTGCCGTTGCAACTTTGCCAAGAAGTGCCGGTGAACGTCGGCGGGCGACATCCCCCAGAGTGCGAACGTCCTGTCCTGCCAGACCCGTCCCCGGTACTCCATACGGTCGAACTCTTCCCGGGTAAAAGCCGCCGACCCGAAGGTGTAGTCGTACCACCCAATGTCTCCGACCAGTTTCCACCCCGTTCCGAGCTCGAAGGGACCCCGGGCCAAGTTTTTCGGGTAGGACAAGAGGCGATGGTAGATGTCCCAGGAAGTAAGACGCCGATGGTTCTGATTCCAGATATCGTGATTCCCCGGAACAAAAAAGCAACCCTGGTCGAAGGCCCGGTCCATCCGGTGGAGCGTCTCCAACGTAAGCTCGTAGTCTCCGGAAATGTCCCCGGCCAGCAGAAACCCCGCGGCGCCGCCCTCGATCGCCGACACGATGACCGCGTTCAAGAGCTCTTCGGGGTCCGGGTAGCCGTCGAGGTGGAGATCCGAGAGGACGGCCAATCTCACCGGTCGGGGTCCAAGAGCCGAGCATTCCAGGTCACGTGGGTTCCCATCCGGCTACCTTCCCCGTTCCGAGCAGAGAGCCGTCAGCCCTTGGAGCGCCTTCATGTCACCGACGGCCATCAGACGGTCCCCCGCCTCGATGACCGTATCCGACGGCGGGTTGTAGAGAAACTCGCCTTCGGCTTTTCGCACCGCGATTACGATAATGTTGAGCTCTCGCCGGAGGGGTGATTCCGCCAGGTTGAGCCCTGCGAGGCCCGATCCCGTCTGTACCGCGATCTCTTCCATACTGATGTCCTGCCCCGAGGTTTGCCCGATCGATTCGATAAACTCGACAATCGAGGGCCGGAGAACGAGCTGGGCCATCCGGCGCCCGACCAGCTCGTACGGTTTGACAACCCGGTCGGCGCCGGCCTTCCGGAGCTTTGCTTCGGTTCCCTCGTCGAGAGCCCGAGCGACAATCTTTATCTGCGGATTCAAAGACTTAGCCGTAAGGCAGGTAAAGACGTTCTCCGGGTCCGACGAAACGACGGCGATAAGTCCCTCGGCCACCTCGACGCCCGCTTTCAGCAGCACTTCGTCGGAGGTCGCGTCCCCGATGATGTGGAGGTAGCCGAAGTCCCGGAGCTCGTCGAGTCCGGAGTCGCTCCGCTCGACGACGACGAAGTCCCGATGGGCTTCCGAAAGAACCGAGCAGATATGCCGCCCCATCCTTCCGAACCCGCAGACGATGTGGTGTTGCTTAAGGCGCTTTAGCTTCGCGTCCATGGAGCGTCTCCTGAAGAAGTAGTACTCGAGGAAGAACTGAGCCACCCGACCGGCTACGTAGGCAATCGAGAGCAAACCGAAGACGATCAGGAACACAGTGAACAGCTGTCCTTCGACCGAGAGGGGGCGAACCTCTCTGAATCCGGTAGTGCTCACCGACAGAATGGTCATGTAGAACGATTCCACTAAAGACCATCCCTCGAGGAGCATATACCCTCCCGTTCCGAGGACAATCAGAAAGAAGACGATCAAAGAGGCAACCAAGAGTTGCCGGAAGCGGCGGTCGGTCGAGTTCGTCACAAGGAGGTCTCCGGGACCTGCCGCCGGAGGAAAGCAACTGCCTCTCGACGTATCGTCGGATATTCCGATTCTTCTTGAAGCTGGGCCGCAAGGCGGCGCCCGAAGGGAACGGCCCCGAGAAAGTAGGTTAAGAAGCGCCGGGACCGGGATACCCAGAACTCTTCCGGCTGATATGACTCGAGAAGTCCGAAGAACCGCTTCGCTAGTTCCCACCGGGGCACGCTTTCGCCGTTCGTGCCTCGTAGCACCCGGGTTATCCAGGGCCGGGCAATCGCTCCCCGACCGATCATCGTTCCGGCGATTCCCGGGATTCTACGGACCGCATCGAAGGAGGACCGGTCGCAGATGTCTCCCGAGGCGACAACGGGAATCGGAGAAGCCGCGGCGAGGCGATTCAATATCGAGCGGTGGGAGGGCCGGCTGTAAGACTGTCTTTGGTGCCGCGGGTGGATCGTTACCGCCGCGACGCCGGACTCCGGCAGCGCAGAGAGAAAGGCTTCCATCGTCTCCGGTCGGTACCCCTCCGGAAGGCGGAGTTTGACCGAAAGCGGCAAGGGAGTTATCGCAGAAGCGACTCCCCGGAGCGCCTCGAGAGCCTCTTCGGGCCGCCGGAGCCAGGCTATGCCCCCACCGTTTCGCACGACCTCCGGGGCGCTGCAGCCGAAATTGACGTCGATCCCCCCGGGACGGAGCTCGGCGAGTCGTCCGGCGGCGGCTACCAGAAGGTCGGCCCGGGGTGAGAGAAGCTGGTAGACAACCCGATGAGGGGCCGGGTAGCTGTCCGTGTAATACGTTTCGAATCGTCCCTGGGACAGAAGGGGACCGGCGCTTATCATCTCGGAGAAGTAGAGATCGAAAGGGGCGGTTTCTTCGACGAGCCGCCGGAAGGCGCCATGGGAGATACCCGCCATCGGAGCGAGAATCAAGGGGTGATGGGTATCTTTGGTCGCGGTCCAAGGGAGACATCCGGAGCCAACATTCACCCCTTTATCCTAAGAAGCAAAACGGCTCTTTACAGCTACACGTCTGTATAGTAATCTTTTCTCGATGCTTCTTCCGGCAAAAGACCTCCCATCACCATCGGATCTCCCGACATTCGGCTACCGACGGATAGCCGGTAGTCTGGTAGAAATTTCCGGATCCGGCCAACTTTCCCTGGTTTCTTCGCTGCTGGCGGAAGCGCAGCAGCAAGGCGAGCTCTGCGGCTGGATTTCGACGACCCTCCACACCGTCTTTCCCCCGGATCTCGAAAGAAACGGCGTCGACCTCTCGCTTCTCACCTTTTTCTGGATCGATACGCCCACGAAAGCAACGAAGGCCCTGGAGTATCTTCTCCGGAGCGAGGCCTTTGGTCTGATTGTTCTCGATATGTCAAAGCACCCGGGAATTCCGGACGGTATCGCCGGCCGTCTTATGAGGCTCGCGGGAAAGGTACGGTGTGGAGTGGTGGCCCTTTCGGCCCTCAAGGGTACGTTCCGGAGCATCTTCGGCAGCTTAACGTCCCTCCGGCTCGATACCCGCCTCGAGCCTGCCGGCGAGGGGCGCCTCGATTTAACCCTGACCGCCGAAAGGGACCGGCGTGCGGCTCCTCAATGGCGACGGCGTATCACCTACCATGCCCCGATTGGCCTGCGTTAACCTTCCGGAGTTTTCGCTCCAGATCCTCATGATGCAACACCCGCCATGGCGCCGGGAGGCCGTGGCGGTTATATCCGCGGACAGCCCAAACGGTCATATCCTCTCGATAAACGGTAAAGCGAGGGATCGGGGTGTCCGCCGGGGTATGCGCTACGCCACGGCGCTTACCCTGGAGCCCCGTCTTCAGGCGGGTGTCGTTTCCGAATCTCTGCTGGTGGAACATCGGGGAAGAGTTGTCGCGCGCCTGCGTCGCTTCGCCCCGGAGATCGAGCTCTGCGACTTCGACCTGGGAACGCTCTGGATAGACGCTGCAGGCCTCTTTCCGTTGTTTGACTCCTTTTCCGCCTGGATGGACGCAATCGTCGAAACCCTGGAGGAGGAAGGACTTGATGCGCGTATTGCCGTCGGGTTTTCCCGCTTCGGTAGCTACCTCGTTGCCGCCGGCAGCACGGCCCCGACGCTTCTGCACGAGCCCCTGGAGGAACGCCGGACCGCGGCGAGAGCATCTTTAGAGCTCCTTCCCCTGCCCCCAAAGGTCCGCCGGCGCCTGGTGGATCTGGGGCTATACACCGTCCGGGACTTCTTGCAGCTGCCGGGAAGTGAGGTTGCCCGGCGCCTTGGGTCCGAGGCCGCCAAGGTCTATCACTTTGCATCCGGGGATCTCGAGCTCCCCTTCCAGAGCCTCGAAGAGGAACAGGAGTTCTCTTACACAAAGAACCTTACCGCCCCCCTCTCGGGACTCGACGAGATAATGGTCCACCTCGATGAGCTCTTGGAACGGCTGATCGTAGAGGTAACCGAGGCGCGGCTTGCGGTCCAAAAGCTGTGGGTCGGACTCTATTTCGAAGACGGTGCCTCCGAGCTGGAAGAAATTGCCCCTGCCACGGCCACCACCCGGCCGGCTCTCCTTCGCCGGCTTCTCCGGCTCCGCCTCGGGGGGCTTGCCTTCTCGAGCCGCATAGAAGGTGTCCGCCTCCGTTGTGATACCCGAGAGGCTAGAAACACCCAGGGGGCTCTCTTCGGCGGCGAGAACCATCGTCACGACTGGGCTATGGCGACTAAGGCCTTTTCCCTCATCCAGGCAGAGTTCGGCAACCGGAGCGTCGCCGTAGCCCAAACACAAATGGGGTATCTTCCGGAAGAACAGTACGTCTGGGTAGACGATCTCTCGCGCTTTCGCTTGCTCCCTCGAAAGCCGGAAGAATCGATCGCGATTCCCGGAGTGCCTACGGTCGTCCGGCGGATTCTTGCTTCCCCCCTTCTTTTGAAAGAGGAGCCCCGGGGAAGCTTTAGCGCCGGGCCCTTCCTCTATAGCGGCGGGTGGTGGTCCAAGAGTTACCACCGGGCCTACTACTACGTCGACGACGACAGGGGCACCCCCCTCTGGCTCTACTACGACAAAAGGGCCGGGCGTTGGATGCTCCAGGGAGCCATCCAATGAGCTCCGGCTACGTTCCCCTCTGGTGCAAGAGCAACCACTCCTTCCTCATCGGGGCGAGTACTCCGGAGGAGTTGGTGGAAACCGCCGGGAGGTTTGGCCTACCCGCCGTCGCAATAACCGATCTCGACGGGCTTTACGGTGTGGTCCGGGGCCATCTCGCCGCAAAGGAATACGGAATAAAGCTGATCGTCGGTTCCCAAATTACCGTCAAAGAGGCTCATTCCCTCTTGCTCCTAGTAAAGAATGCCTCCGGCTACGGAGACCTCTCGACCCTCATTAGCAGAGGACGTATGCGGAGCCCTAAGGGGGAAAGCTCGGTAGAATTGCAGGAGATCTGCGACCACGGGAGGGACCTTATCGCCGTTATCTTGCCGCCGGACCTTCCGGAGGCTTCTTCCGGAAACCCTCCGCCGCCGAAGGTCTTCTTTCCGGAGTTAAAGGCCCGCTTTCCCGGAAAGCTCTACCTGGGTATCTCCCGGCACTACACCCCGGAGGAGAAGCGCTCCACGTCGGAGGCTCTCGAGGTGGCCGACCTGTTGGGAATTCCGGCGGTGGCGCTTCCGGAGATTCTCTACCACGACGCCGAGCGACAGATGCTCCAAGACACCCTTACCTGTATCCGCCGGGGTATCCGCCTGACGGAAACCGGAACGGAGCTTCGCCCTAACGACAGCTACGCCATGCCGAGCCTCGAGGAAATCCGCAACCGCTATCCGGAATCGGAGGAGCTTCTCCGGAGAACCGAGGAAATTGCCGCAGAGTGTACCTTTTCTCTGGACGAGATTACCTACCGCTACCCCTCGGAGCATCTCCCCGGGGGATATACCACCGAGAACCGTCTTCGGGAGCTTACCTACGAAGGGGCAAAGAAACGCTACGGAGAGCACGTGCCGGAAGCGGTTCTCGCCCAACTCGAACGAGAGCTTGCAGTTATCGGCGAACTGGACTACTGCGGCTACTTCTTGACCATGTGGGACCTGGTGGAGTACTGCCGGAAAGAGGGTATTCTCTGCCAAGGCCGGGGCTCTGCGGCCAATTCGGCTGTGTGCTACTGCCTCGGTATTACGGCGATCGACCCGGTTCGAATGGACTTGCTCTTTGAGCGCTTCTTATCCAGAGAACGGGCGGAGCCACCGGACATCGATCTCGACATCGAGCACCGCCGTCGGGAAGAGGTTATCGCCCACATGTACCGGAAGTACGGTCGGGACCGGGCGGCCATGGTCGCGAACCTGGTTCGTTACCGCCCACGGTCGGCGGTCCGGGACGTCGGGAAGGTCCTCGGGTTTCCCGAGACCACCCTCGACCGCATGGCCAAGCTCCTCTCCCACCGGGACAGCAGCTTGGAGGAGGCCTTTGCGACGCTTATCGAAGAGCCGGAAGACGCTTCCCGGGAAAAGCACGGCCCCTCGGTTGTCTCCCTCTTTCGCCGGCTCTGCCGGGAGATTCTCGGCTTCCCCCGGCATCTTTCGATTCATCCCGGGGGATTCCTCCTGGGAAGCGAGGCGGTGCATCGCATCGTCCCGGTGGAGAACGCCACCATGCCCGGCCGAACCGTTATTCAGTGGGATAAGTACGATGTCGAGGCGATGGGGCTCTTTAAAGTAGACCTCCTCGGTCTCGGGGCCTTGACCCACCTCGACTACTCTTTTCGTCTTCTCAAGGAGCACTTTGCCGTCGACCTCTCGATGGCTACCATCCCGGCGAAGGACGCCGGGGTCTTCGGCATGCTCAGCCGGGGGGATACGGTCGGGGTTTTTCAGGTAGAAAGCCGGGCCCAAATGGCGATGCTTCCCCGTCTACGTCCGAAAACCTTCTACGACTTGGTTATCGAGGTCAGCATCGTCAGGCCGGGGCCCATTACCGGCGGCATGGTGCACCCCTATCTCCGGCGCCGGAACGGCGAAGAACCGATCACCTTCCCTCACCCCAAGCTGGAGCCGGTTCTCAAGAAGACGCTCGGAGTCCCCCTCTTCCAGGAACAGGTGATGAAACTGGCAATCGTCGCCGCGGACTATACCCCCGGTGAGGCGGATCAGCTCCGGCGGGACATGGCAGCCTGGCGAAAAAGCGGGAGTATGGAACACCACGGAGAAAAGTTGGTCTCCCGGATGGTCGCCAAGGGGATCCCGGAGGAGTTTGCCAAGCGGGTCTTCGACCAGATTAAGGGATTCGGTGAGTATGGTTTTCCGGAGAGCCACGCCGCGAGCTTTGCCTTGATTGCCTACTGTACCGCCTGGATGCGCTACCACTTCCCGGAGGTCTTTGTCTGCGCCCTTCTCAACGCCTGGCCCATGGGCTTCTACGCACCGGCTACCATCGTCGAGGACGCGAAGCGCCACGGCGTTACGGTACTGCCGATGGACCTTCTCTCGAGCGATTGGGACTGCCGGTTGGTACCCTTAAGGCAAGTCCCCGAGAGCTTGCGCCTACCCCGGCCTCGGAACGCCGGGGTCCACGCGCCTCGGTACGCCCTTCGGATGGGCTTGCGATTCGTCAAGGGACTCGGAAAGGGTGATTGGCAGCGCATCCACACCTACCGCGAAGGTCTATCCGGCACCGGAGAAGCACCTCGATTCGAAGCGTTCGTCCAAGAGACCCGGCTTCCGCAAGATACCCTAGCGGCCCTGGCGCAAAGCGGTGCCCTTGGGTGCTTTGGAAGGGAGCGCCGGGAGGCCCTCTGGGGCGTCTCCGGGGGAGCCGGGAGTGGGGTGCCGGCAAACGCCTTCGATCTGGGAACCGAGCCGGTCGAGCTTCCCCTCTTGAGCCGGGCCGACGAAATCCGGTGGGACTATACCTGGGGTGCCCACAGCACCACCGGTCACCCCTTGGAGCCTTACCGCAGTGAGCTTACGGACCAGGGATTCCCCGACGCCCAAACACTCCGGTCGTCTCCGGAAGGAAGTCGTGTAAGCTACGCGGGGCTCGTGATCTGCAGGCAGCGGCCGGATACCGCCGGCGGTACCGTGTTTATCACCCTGGAGGACGAGAGCGGCTTTGTGAATCTCGTCATCCGGCGACAAACCTTCGAAGAGCACCGGAACATCATTCTGAGCTCTTCGTTCTTGGGGGTCTCCGGCCGGGTGGAACGGGGCGAAGGATTACCCCATCTTATCGTCGAGGCGTGCTTTTCGCCGGCGCTATCCGTCGCTCCCACCCCCGTCGAAAGCAGAGACTTCCGCTAAACGACGCACGGCGTCGAGGCCCTTCCGTCGGATTTCCCGGCGTCGGCTCTTCAGCTCCTCGAGAACCGCCTCGAGGGAGCCCCCCCGGGCATCCAAAAGACGGTAGAACAGATCTACCTCCCCGGAATAGGTCATAAAGAGGTCCACCACCGCGTTATTCAGCTCCCTCTCGGCAAGCCACCGGTAGCCGTCGGTCTGGAAGTAGCGTTGGTAATTCGCCTGCAGGTCGGACTGGAACTCTCGGTATATCTCCTCCTTCGCGGCAAGCAGGTCCACTCGCCCTTTCTCTTCAAAGAGTACGACCAGCCGTTCATGGAGCCCCATCAGAAGCCGCCGGGCGGCGTCCCGGTCTTTCCGGCGAGCGAGCATTTGCTCATACTCCGGAGAACCGGCGCCGTACGTTCGGACGATGTATCTCCGGGAACCCTCCTGCCCCACGAAGGTGGCAAAATTCTCGTTAAACGCGCCGGAGCCCGATACGAAGAGCGTGGCGTGGGCCATCTCGTGGAGAATCAGGTCGGCCAAAGAAGAGTGCGGCCGGCCTACCGCAAAGGAGTAGAGCGGGTCTGGAACCACCCCAAGAAAGGAATAGGCCGTAACCGGTCGCACGATGGTATCGTAGCCTCCGGCCTTTAGGCGCTCCGCCTCCCGGCGCGCCGCCTCGGGACGATAGTAACCGCGATACGGGAGGGCGCCGACAAAGGGATAGCGCCAGAGGTGCCGCTCCCACGCAGTCTGTCTGACTCCGGATACAACCCAGACCAGGGCCTCGCGCTCTATTCGCCGGTACCGGGTATAACTATCGGTGTCCGCTAGGCCGAGCTCGCCGATACCGAAGCTTCTGATATCCCGCGCCCGGGAGAAGAGAAGCTCCTCGGACTCCGAAGGATTCGGCACCCTGTCGAAGGGACGTGCGCCGAAGATGTCACGGAGGGCGTATGAACCCTGGACAACCAGATAGGGCGTATCGGCCAAGAGCATAAGAATTGAGACCCCGATGGTCGCGAGCGCCAGGGGACCCGCCGTCAGATAGTGGACAAGTCGCCCTTCGACGCGAGACCACTTTGGACGCTGCTTATCCGATCCGTTCATATTGACAGTTCGCTCACTATTCGGTCTCCCTGCGTTGTCATCCGGACGAAATGGACTATAGTAATAAGGAACTTACTGCCGCTTTTCCGGAGGCTGATGATGAAACGTACATTGCTGACGTTCCTCGTGGCAACGCTTTTGGCCGGCTCCTTGGCGGCGATGAACCCCGAGGAGCTCAACTCGATTACCTTTTACAACGATTCCGGGTTCGATATCCTGTATCTCTTCTTTTCCCCGGGAGACAGCGACGAATGGGGAGCCGACATCCTCGGCAGCACCCGGTCCCTCGATAACGGTCAGGAAATCGACTTCTACCTCCACTACCCGGAGCAGTGCAACACTTTCGACTTTATGGCGATCGACGAAGACGGTGACACCTACTTTGTCTGGGACTACGAGATCTGCGACGGCAAGCCTGGGTCCATAGAGATTAGCCTGGACCACTACGACCCGAACGGAACGGGGCGCTTTAGTTTTGCCGAAGTTACCCTCACGAACGACACACCCTACGAGATGTACTTCGTCTTCTTTTCCCCAAGTGACTCGGAGATGTGGGGTGTCGACATGTTGGACGCCCGGACGATACTCGGGCCGGACGATCAGCTCTCCCTTGCGGTACCCGTTTCCGATTCTACCGTCTCTTACGACGTACTTGCCGTCGACGAGGATACCGACGACTACTCGTTCCGGGTGGAGCTAAACAGCAGCCGGCAGGCGTACACCTGGCCTATCGAGATGAGCGACCTTCAGTAGAGAGCGGCCCAGGGGCCCCGGACCCGTTGCCTGAGGAGGGGAATCCGTTCCTGCATATCTTTTTCTCCGATCGCGATTAGGTCTCTCTGCCCCTCTCGGACGGGACTGCGGCTGTCGATCCCCGAAACCTGGAATCCCAGATCCGCCATATCCAGGCTTCGACGTATCTGATGGAGACCCAAGTAGCTGATGGTCGCTCCGAGAACTTGAATCGCGCTGCCTGACTGCCGCCCTTGATAGCCGAGTCCGAGGCTTACGCCGATGGTGAGATCGGCACCCATCCCCTTTACGACATCAACGGGTACCTGGTCGAAGACGCCGCCGTCAACCAGATGCATACCGGCTATCTTAACCGGAACGAAGACCCCGGGAACCGCGCAGCTTGCCCGGACGGCCAGACCCACGTCCACCACGTCCGAGACGATAACGGTCTGAACCCCCGGTTTGGCGTAATCCGGCGGCGGAAGAAAGTCGGTCAGCGGTTTGCGGTCCAGTCGGGCGACCACCCGTTTCGAGGTAAAGACAACCCGGGCGCGGCTCTCCAGATCGCTCGTTACCACGGCGAGGTCGTAGGGAAGTTGATCGAAGGTCCTGTGACCGAGGAGGTCGTTCAGGGTCTCGCCGAGCTTCTCGTTGGAAACCAACCCGCCTTGGAACCCTTCGAAAATATGCCGCACGGTATCCGAGAGGCGGATAACATCCCGGAACCACTCCATCTCCCCCGTCGCCCGCTCGATTTCGCTCAACGAAAGCCCTGCGGCAAACAAGGCTCCGGCGATAGAACCGGCGGAGCTCCCTGCGAAGAGTGTCGGTCTGAGTTCGGGGTGCGGTTCGAGAGCCTTCATGACCCCAACGTGGGCAAGACCCCGGGCCCCTCCCCCACCAAAGGCGATTCCTATCCTCTTAGCCATTGTCCCTTTGCTGTGTATGATAGGGTCAGAAGGGGGAGACGGCAAGCCTGTGGGAAGACGTTACTGGATAAACGGACGGTTTATAACCTTGGCTTCCGGCCGACCGGAAGCCTATTTCGTCGAAACCGATCGGGGACGGATTCTCCGGACCGGGAGCCGGGAAGAGTGGCGAAAGGTCTCGGCGCGCATACCGGACGGTTTCCACCCACGGATGGTTCACGATCTCGGCGGTCGGGTAGTCGTTCCCGGATTCAATGACAACCACATTCATACAGTTGCCTACGGCGACATGCTCTCCCGGGTCCGTCTCGGTGGAATGGACGCGCAGTCGATCCTGCGACTTCTTGCGGATCGCTACCGCGACGTCGGCCGGGGACAGACCATTCTGGCCCAGGGATGGGACTACGACAGCGTCCCGGAACCGAGGAAGGAGCTCCTCGACGAGGCGTTTCCGGAAAACCCGGTAGTACTGCTGCAGTTTTCCGGTCACGGGGCCTGGGTCAACAGTCGGGTGCTCGCCGCACTCGGCATCACCAGGGACACGCCGGATCCCCCGGGAGGCGTCATTATTCGGGACGCCGGAGGAGAACCGACCGGCGTTCTCCGGGACGCCGCCATCGTTCCGCTTCACCGGCGGCGGTTTGTCGCCCTTCACGCCGACCCGCGAAAGAACCGCCGCTTTTTGGTCCGGGCTCTCCGCTCCTACGCCCGGATGGGGATTACCAGCGTACAAGATAACACCTGGTTTCCCACTACCCTTCTCCACTTGGGTGCCCTCCGGAGTGTCGGTGCCCTTACCTGCCGTTTTACCTGTTGGCCTTACGGCCCCGCTCCGACGATGGCTCGGATGATGGGCACCCCCGGTTCCGGCGGGCGTTTTATCCGGATCGGTCCCTGGAAGTACTTTCTCGACGGCACCTTCTCGACCAGAACCGCCTGGCTCCACGAGCCCTACGAAGGAGAAACAGAGAACACCGGGAGCCCGACAGGGAGCCGTGCGTACTACTACGGGCTGGTGCGGAAAGCCGCGGAAAGACGACGGCAGACCGCCTTTCACGCGATCGGCGACCGGGCCGTGTCAACCCTCCTCGACGCGGTGGAAGCGGTGGCAGAGACCTATCCCGAAGTCACGAGCCTTCGTTTACGCCTCGAGCACGCCCAACTTATCAGAAGAACCGACATGCCGCGGCTCCGGCGTCTCGGTGTTCTTATCGCAGCCCAACCCCACGCAATGTGGAACCCGGCCAAGGACCAAGCCCTTCTCGGCGGGGACCGGTACGAACGTGCCTACCCGTATCGCTCGCTTCTCGACGCCGGAGTGCACCTTTCCTTCGGTTCCGACGTCCCGGGGGAAGACACGGTAAACCCGCTTTACGGCATTCACCTGGCGGTAAACCGGCCGGGACCCGAGGCGATTACCCCGGAAGAGGCTCTTCGCTGTTACACCGTCGAGAGCGCCTACGCCGAGGGCCAAGAGGCCGAAAAAGGGACCCTCTCTCCGGGTTCCTACGCGGACTTCGTCGTCCTTTCCGATAACCCGTTGACTGTCCCGTCGAACACAATTAAGGACCTGGTGGTTCTAGAAACCGTTGTTGCAGGAAGAAGCGTCTATCGTCGAGGAGCCGCATTATGACCATCTCACGCATCCTACCCATCGCCTTAACCGGAAGTACTCCCGAAGGAGGTTGGACCTACGACCTAGTCAAGGCCGCTCTGAGTCTCGTACGCCCCCACCTTATCGGCGACCCGGTGTGTACGTGACCTTGGCCGGGGAGCGGACGAAGCAACTGTTTCGTTGACGGCCAGGCATTTTAGTCTAATCCTGTGGTACAATTCCCGATTATGAGATCCATACATCGGGTAGTCGTCTGTGCCGTCATGCTGATGCTATTGTTCCCCACCTTGGCTTTGTCGAATGAGATGAGCGTTACCGTCCGGGAAACTCAGCTCCGAGCCAACCCGGCCTTCCTCGGACAGGTTGTTTCCGTCCTTGCCTACGGCGACCGCGTCGAAGTTCTTCAAGAACAGGGCCCCTGGTTCCGTGTGGATACGGATGCCGGCGTGAGTGGCTGGGTCCATTCCTCGGCGCTTACGACCAAGCGTATCGTCTTGGAGTCCGGAACGACCGAGGG
>JBKHCS010000042.1:0-24550 GCA_046541715.1 Spirochaetaceae bacterium | reverse complement strand
GCCGCCGCGGCTCTCGGGATGAGCCGGACGACCCTCTGGCGGAAACTCAGGCGGTTGGAATCGGCCTAGGCGCTTTCCGCCGGGTTCGGGTTTGTGAGACTACCGATTACGATGGCGATACACGCGGCAAGAAACGCCGGCAGGAGCTCGTACAACTCAAAGATTCCGCCGGAGGCCTGGTTCCATACAACCGTCACTACTCCCCCTACGATGACTCCGGCGATTCCGCCGATAAAACTCGTCCGGGGCCACACCAGCGCCATCAGCAATACGGACCCAATCGAGGCTCCGAGACCGGCCCAGGCGTAGGAGACAATTCCGAGGACGGTGCTGTTTTCGTCCAACGCCAGCACGGCGGCGATAATCGCAATGGCGACGACCGTGGCACGACTAATCTTGAGAGAGAGTCCCGGACTCAGGTTCTTCCCAAGGAGATCTCCGGCAAGCGCGGAGCTTGAAACCAGAAGCTGGCTGTCGGCGGTGGACATAATGGCCGCCATGACCGCAGCCAACAAGAAACCGGCGATCCACGGACGGGATAAGGCCTTGATCAGTTCGAGGAAGACCTGCTCGGCGTCCGCGAGGGGGGCGTTTTGGAAGAAGACCACACCGACGTAACCGACCAGGAGCGCCATCCCCATCGCCACCGCGGTCCAGGCAACCGCGATAATCCGTGCCGGCCCCGTTTTCTCCACCGATGCGATACCCATGAAGCGCGCCAGAATATGGGGCTGTCCGAAATAGCCGAGCCCCCAGGCCATCAGTGAGAGAATCCCGAGAATCGTAATCGAGGTGCCGTCGGGATTAAGGGTCAGAGAGAAGTGATCCGGGCTCAGCTCTCTGAGCCGGGAGAAGGTCTCGCCGAATCCACCGAGGCTGAAGGCCGCAGCGACCGGAATTATCAAAAGGGCCGCGAGCATCAACAAACCTTGGATAACGTCGGTCCAGCTGACCGCAAGATAGCCCCCGAGAAAGGTGTAGACCAGAACAAACGCCGCACCGACGACAACGGCTGTCTGGTAGTTCAGCCCGAATACCGCGTTAAACAGCTTTGCACCGGCGACGAAACCGCTACTGGTGTAGAAGGCGAAGAAGAACAGGATCGCAAGCGAGAGAACTACTCGGAGGAAGCCGGTGGGGTCCTTGAGCTTCCGTTCGAGAAAGGTCGGAACGGTCAGGGCATCATCGAGTTGCTCACTCTGCTCCCGGAGCTTCGGGGCAATGAACGTCCAGTTTGCCGTCGTACCCAAAAGGAGTCCGAAGGCAATCCAAAAGGCGCCGGTTCCTCCGGTAAGGGCAAAGGCCGGGAGTCCGAGAAGGAGCCATCCGCTGAAGTCGGACGCGACGGAGCTTAGGGCGCTTGGAAAGGCGCCGAGGGTCCGGCCTCCGAGGATGAAATCCCCCATGCTCTTGGTCCGGAAGAAGAAATAGATACCTACGGCGAAAATTGCCGCAAGGTACAGCCCAAAACCGAGGTACTGCAGGTTCATGTACGACTCCTAGTAGGTAGATGAGGAAGACGGATTACGAAGATCGTGCTTCTCGGTTCCCTTAAGGGGAGGATTGAAGACGCTGACCAAGATCAGATCCTCATCCTTGGAAGCCCGAAGATAGTGCTTATCATGCTTGTCCAGGACGTATATGTCCCCCGGGTTGATGGGGTAGACCGTACCGTTCATGTCTTCCACCTCGCCGCTTCCCCCGATGCAGTAGCAGGCTTCGAGATGGTTCTTGTACTCCAGAAGAGACTCAGTTCCCTTGTAGACGACTGTGTGACAGACGCCGAAACCCATGTTGTCCGCTTCGACGAGAAGCCGGTGGCTGGTCCCATTGCCCCAATTTACATACCGCTCGGTCTTTTCGATATCGTCTTTGCTCAGGACAAACAAGGAAACCTCCCAACATGGTTAAGAAAATCGTTCGGCGAAAGTGTAACGGTATTCTCGTATTTGGCAAGACCATGCTGGTTTTGGCGTTCCCGGGATAGGAGCCCGCCGGGGCGGGAGCACGTCTATTCCTGCCCCAGGTCGGCGAGCTTCTGAATAAGAAGCGGCAGGGAGTCCTCGAGGGTGCCGAGGACGGCAAAATCGCTGATCGCCATAATCTCCGCCTCGGGGTCCGGGTTTATCGCGAGAACGGCCCCTGATCCCTGCATCCCGAGGCGGTGCTGAATGGCTCCGGAGATCCCAATCGCGACGTAGAGATCCGGCCTGACGGTGCGCCCGGTTTGCCCGATCTGGTAGGAGTAGGGGAGAATCCAGGCCTCCACGGCCGCTCGGGAACACGCCAAGCTTACCGAAAGGTTCCACCGTCGTTCCATCGCGGCGATGAGCGGCCTTACGAGCTCGTCGACCTTTTCCCGGGAGCCGATCCCGATGCCGACGGACACCACGATCTCCGAGTCGGTCAGCGGGACTTCCCCGGAGACCTGGGCCGCCGGGGCCTCGTGTGCAGCGTCGACGAGGCGGAGACCCGGCAAACCGGCGGGTGGGGGTACCTCGAGCTTTCGGGAGTCGGCCTGATCGTTCCGGTAGAATCGACGCTGGAAGACACCGCCGCGAACGGTGGCCATCTGCGGAGCTGATGGATCCCCGTGGATGGACACGATAGTCGCGAGGATATTCCCCCCCAGGGCCGGCCGGGTCTGGTGCAAGACGCCGGGGAAATGCCGATCTGTCTTCTTCTCATAGTAATCGCCGATGGAAAGGCCGGTACAGTCGGCGGTCAGTCCCGCCCCGAGTGAAGCCGCCGACAGCGGCGCTACCACCCGGCCTCCTGGGGAGGCAGGAGCCAGGACTATCTGGGGCATCTCTTTCCGAACCGCCTCGGAAAGGAGGTGAGCCCGGCGATGGTGCGGTGGATACTCCGGCGGGGAAGATTCCGCCGTGACGGTAAGGACTACATGGGCGCCGGCATCGGCGAGTGTCTTCGAGGAACTCGGAGGGGTGTCTAGGCAGACGGCTACCGCCGGAACACCGAGAGAATCCGCCAAACCCCGCGCGGTACCGAGGAGCTCGAGACTCACCACCGTCGGGCGGTCGGCCGCCTCCTCGATAAGCGAAAAGACGGGTCTCCGATGAGACCCGGAACTCACCGGCTTACTCGAGACCGTTGCCGATCCCGGGTCCGGCGTCCCGGTGCCCTCCGCCCCACGGTGCTCCCCGGTGCCCCGAAACCAGTTGTCGAGGCTCCGCACCAAGTCTTCTATCCCCCGGGCCGCCTCGGTGGCATTCGCCATTGTGACGGTACACCGCCGGTTCCGCCGGGAGGAGACCGATTCGATGTTGACCACCCGGGTGGCCGACCCCGCAAGGCCGACCTCTTCCGGCGAGACCCCAAGGTCGTGGGCTCCCCACCGGTGAACCCGAGCCGACGATGCACGGAGCATCCCTTCGAGGTCGGTTTGGAAAGGGAGCGCCGGAGTGTAGGAGGTTACCGTCCCCAACGCCGGGAGCTTGTCGAGAAGATAGCGGGCGTGCCCCGTGGTTTCGAGGCAACCGAATTCGAGGAGTCCATCCCGGGATTCGACGGCGGTGACGTACGGGAGGAGGGGCACACCAAGGACTGCGGCGAGCTCCGGTGGTACTTGGGCGGTATCGCCGTCGGGACTCTGCATACCCGAGAGGATCAGGGGATCCCGAAAGCCAAGAGTCTTCTCCGCCTTTCGAACGGCCGAAGCCAGAACTCGGGCCGTCGCCAGGGTATCGGCTCCGGCGAATGCGCGGTCGGTTACGAGAACCGCCTCGTCCGCCCCGTAGGCGATTCCCCGGCGGCAGACGTTCTCCGCCGACTCGGGGCCCATCGACAACAGAAGGATGCGGCCGCCGGACCGCTTTCTCAGATCCCCAGCCATTCGGAGGGCGTGGTTGTCCAAGGGGTTGGTTACCATGTTGAGGCGTCCCCGCTTGAGGGTTCCCGTCTCGAGGTCCCAGGCGTCCGGCGGGACATCCTCCACGTCGGCGACGTACTTCGCGAGAACGACGATATCCACTCTCTGTCAGCCCCTCGGGATCATGGTGTCGGGATTCAGGAGCCATTCCGGGTCGAGAGCACGCTTAACCTCTCCGATCGCTCTGAGGCCCTCGCTGCCGAGCATAAAGTAGAGGTACGGCCGCAAGGTACCCTCCTCGTCGTTCAACCACTTCTTTCCGACGCCGTGTTCCGCCGAGACGGTGCCGCCGAGGGAGACGGCGGTTCTCGCAAGCCCCAGGTAGCGGCGCCGCGCCTCGGCAAGCTCCTGGTCCGTAGCCGGAAGAAAATTAAGGTGGAGGTGGTACTGACCGAGGTGCCCGAAAAGTACCGTACGCAGGCCCGAGGCTCGGACCGCGTCGTAGGCATGCCGGAGCTCGGGAAACTTGTCCCCCGGAACCGCGAGATCGGTCCCCAGCTTTCCTGTGCGTCCCGAGACCCATCGATTGATCCCTTCAGGGAGGCTGTGACGAAACTCCTTCATCGCGGCGACGTCTTCGGCGGAAACGCTCCAGTTTTCGGAGCTTCCGGCGGTCCGGAGGCGCTTAGTCCACGTCTCGAGGTACTCCGGCGGAGGATACGGGTTACCGCCGGCGGAATCCGGGGGTTCAACCTCGAAGAGAACGCAGCTATGTGGCCCTGTCGGTAAGTCGGGGTAGTGCTCCCGCATGAACCCCAAGGAGGAGGCGTCGAAATACTCAATCGACAGGACGTCTTCCTTCTCCCGGAGAAGGTCGGCAAAGGAAAAGGCCCCATCCTCGGTCGGAAAGAACGCCGCAGTCTGGAGAAGCCGCTTCGGACGATCCTCGAGGGAAAGAAGAGCTCCGGCGACTATTCCAAGAATTCCCTCACTACCGACGAACAGATCTACCAGGTCCATTCCCTTCCGTAAGCAGAGTCCGGCGGCGTTCTTAGTCTCGATGGCCGGGTAGTCCCGCGGTAGCTCGATCGAAGGGATCCCTGCTTCCGGTGGGAGGGGTAAGGTGTGCCCCTCGGCGACGTAGTCGCCCTTGCGGATCCACCGGAATCGCCCGTTGAAAAAAACGATAAGGAGACCTTCGACCCAATCGCGAGTCGCTCCGTAGTGATAGCTCCGGGCGCCGCTGGCGTTGGTCGCGATGGTGCCCCCTATCATCGCCGACAGTTCGGTCGGATCCGGGGGATAGGTCAGTCCGTAGCGCTCGAGGGACGCAGATAGCTCGAAGAGGCGTAAGCCCGGAGGAACCACGGCGAGGCGTTCGTCCTCGAGGAGGGAGAAGGAGTAGTCGGGTCCCCGAATCAGCGTTGCTTCGGCTGACCCGATTACCGCGGTCGGGTCGGGGAGGCTCTCTAGATCTCGGATCCGTTCGGTGGCAAGAACCCACCCGCCGCAGGTCGGTACCGGAGCTCCGGTAATCGAGGTGCCCGCGGCCCGGACCGTTACCGGTTCCCGGCTTTGCCGGGCGGACCGGAGAACCTCGCATACGCCGGCAACGTCGGTCGGAACAAGGGCCCGGGTGCTCCTGCCGGCAAAGGCCGACGACTCGTCCCGTTGATAACGCCCAAGGGCTCCTGTTTCCTCGATAAGTCGCACTGTCTCGATCACGGCGGGGTGATTATAGCGTGTTTGACCGAGCCAATCGACCGCGTCGGGGCAGCAATTTGTCGGGTACTTTCGCTATATTAGGCGGCAGGAAGGTATCTTGGCGCTTATCAGTCTACACGAAGTAACTCTCGGATTCGGAGGGCCACCGCTTCTCGACGGGGTCAGCTTTCACCTCGAACAGGGAGACAGGGTCTGCCTGATCGGCCGCAACGGCGTCGGTAAATCGTCGTTGCTCCGGCTGATCGCTCGGGAACAGCAGCCGGATTCCGGGAAAGTGTCGATCGGCCGGGAGGTCCGGGTCACTTACCTCGGGCAGGAAACGCACCGGGACTATGAGGGGTCGTCGCTGGAGTACTGCCTTGTCGAGGCGCAATCGTCGGTAAGCGCAGAGAAGTACCTCACACTCCTGGGAATGGAGACGGGAGCGCGGTTCGAAACGCTCTCCGGCGGGGAGAAACGGAGAGTCATGCTCGCCGCCGCTTTGGCCTCGGAGGCCGATGTCCTGCTCCTCGATGAGCCGACCAACCATCTCGACCTTGACACGGCACTCTGGCTCGAAGACTACCTTAGGCGTCAGGTAAGAACGTTTATCGTCGTTACACACGACCGCGCCTTCGCGAAAGCGGTGTCAAACCGGGTGGTCGACCTCGACCGGGGAGAGCTCTTTAGCTTCGACTGCGGATTCGAAGAGTTTCTCTCCCGAAGGGACGCCCAGCTGGCGTCCGAAGAGAGGCAGCGGGCCGAGTTCGACAAGAAGCTTGCCGCCGAAGAAGCTTGGCTCCGCCGGGGGGTGAAGGCCCGGAGGACTCGCGACGAGGGTCGGGTACGAGCCTTGCTCCGTATGAGGGAAGCCTACCGGGAACGGCGGACCCGGAGCGGTTCCGTAAAGGTAAGCGTAGACGACGCAGGCCGTTCTGGAAATATCGTCATCGAGGTTCAGGACCTCTCGTTCTCCTATGCTTCGGGGCCTTCGGTGATCCAAGGACTTACCACAACGATCATGCGAGGCGATAAGGTCGGCATCGTCGGACCGAACGGCGCCGGAAAGACTACCTTGATTCGCCTGATGCTGAAGGATCTTGAGCCGACCTCCGGAACGGTCCGACTGGGGACGAATCTTCAGCCCCTCTACCTGGACCAGATCCGAGGTCTCCTCGATCCGGAGAAGACCGTCATTGAAAACCTGACCGGGGGCGACGAAATGATTCTGGTCCGCGGAAGATCGCGGCACGTCATGGCCTATCTGAAGGACTTTCTCTTCGAAGCGGACCGCGGACGATCGCCGGTGGCCACCCTCTCCGGGGGCGAGCAGAACCGCCTGCTCTTGGCAAAGCTCTTCGCCCAGCCGTCGAACTTGATCGTAATGGATGAACCCACCAACGACCTCGACATGGAGACCCTCGAGCTTCTCGAGGACTTGCTCGCCGGGTACGCCGGTACGGTTCTCTTGGTAAGCCACGACCGAGAGTTTCTCGACAACGTCGTAACCGACTGCCTTGTCTTTACCCCGGATCATAGGATCGAGGAATTTGCCGGGGGCTACTCCGATTGGCGGGACCGAAGGGTACCGACGGAGGTGGCCTCGACGGTCTCTCGACCGAGCCGTTCTCGGGCAACTCGCCCGCGCACGTCGGATCGGAAGCTCAGCTTCAACGAGGCCCGGGAATTGGAGGCGCTCCCCGAGAGAATCGTCGCGCTGGAGGCATCGATCGCCGGGCTGCAGAATACCCTGGGAGACCCGGAGCTCTATCGGAACGAGGGTGACCGGGTCGCCGAAATCGCGAACGAGCTTTCCGAAACCGAAGAGCGACTGGCTCAGGCGTACGAACGGTGGGAAGAGCTGGAGGAGCTCAGCCGAGGAGCACAAACCCCTCGGTAGTGGCGTCGGGGATCGCCCCACGACTGTGAGCGGAGAGTACCTTGAAGCTAAGGCGTTTATCCCGCATAGTGCTCACTTTCGAGAGAAGGGGGAACTGTGGGCCACTCGGAGTGTGCCGCGATCGCCGAAAACGCGGGCAAGGTAATCGTCGGAAAGAAACGGGTGCTCGAATTGATGATCGTGGCGCTCCTGGCAGAGGGTCACGTCTTGGTGGAAGACGTCCCGGGTCTCGGTAAAACGCTGATCGCGAAGGCGATTGCCCGGAGCATCGGCGGGGAGTTCCGGCGAATCCAATTTACCCCGGACCTCCTTCCGGCGGACGTCACCGGTTTCTCAATCTACGACCAGAAGGCCGGAGCGTTCGTTTTTCACCCGGGTCCTGTCGTCTGCAACGTGCTCTTGGCGGACGAAGTAAACCGGACCATACCCCGGACACAGGCAAGTCTTCTCGAGAGTATGGGTGAGTTTCAATTGACCGTCGACGGGAATACCATCGTGCTGCCGAAGCCCTTTTTTGTTATCGCAACGCAGAACCCGATAGAGATGGACGGCACCTTTCCGCTGCCGGAGGCCCAACTCGATCGCTTCTTGATGCGCATCGACGTCGGTTACCCCTCGAAAGAAGAAGAGATCGCCATCATGGACCGGTTCCAGAAGGACCAGCCCTTGGAAGAGCTCCACGCCGTGACGGATCCCGAATCCGTCGGAACGTTGCAGAAGCAGAGGGGATCGGTAACCGTGTCCCCCGCCGTCAGGGAATACGTGGCCGACCTTGTTGCCGCTACCCGGAGCCACCCAACGGTCCGGTTCGGCGTAAGCCCCAGAGGCTCTCTCGCGCTTATCCACAGTGCCCAGGGGCTTGCCATGCTTCGAGGCCGGGACTACGTCCTTCCGGACGACGTCAAGGAGCTCGCGAGGCCTGTGTTACTCCATCGGATTATCCTCAAACACGATGAACGAACCCGGGGTGCAACCGCGGAGGCGGTGCTCGAGGATGTTCTCGCGAACGTCCCGGTCACGGTTTAGGGTCTCGCCGTGGATCCCTCGGAGGACCTCGGGGTCCCGAGCGTCTTTTCTCTCGGACTGAGCCTCTTCTTCGTTTGGCTGCTTCTCTTCTTCGCCCTTCTCCGGCGGGAGTTCACCCTCGCGGCTCCTGCCGCCGGGGTTTTGTTACTGATGCACGCGACCCGTCTCTGGTCGGCTCTCTCGTTGCGACGCTTGGAATTGACGATCTCTCCGGAAAGGGACCGCGTCTTCCCGGGGGAAGACGTGGCGATCGGAGTAGAGCTCAAGAACAACAAGCCGCTAGCGATTCGGCTCCGTCTGGAAATCGGCTTCCACGGCTCCCTAAAACCCGAAGAATCCCTCCAGGGGGAGACCCGCCTTTCTCCCTTTGAGGAGAGTTTTCGCGTATTCCGTCTTGTCGCGGTAAAGCGGGGCGTCGTTCCCCTTGGACCCGCGAAGGTCGTCGCGGGGGATATCTTCGGTCTTCATAGCCGGAGGCGACGGTACCCGAGCGACCGAGAGATCGTCGTATTCCCCCGAATCCGACCCTTTAGATCCTTTCCGATTCCCTTTCAGGAATACCTGGGCATTCACGCGTCGAAAGGGCTTGTCGAAGACCCCGCCTGGTACGCAGGAACTCGGGAGTACTCCGGAAACAGGCCGGCGAGAAACATTCACTGGAAGGCGAGTGCCAGGCTTGGGGTATTACAGGAAAAGCTCTTCGAGCCGACCTCTCACCGAAAAGTGCTTCTGGTGCTGGATGCCGGTCTCTTCGGCCTCGAAGAGGGGATTCCGGACCGAGGTCCCTTCGAAGAGACGGTCGAGGTCCTGGCCTCGGTGGCGAAGGCCCTTATGGAGACCGGGGCTTCCTTTGGCCTCGTTACCAACGCCGGCGGACTCGAAGCTTCTGCCTCGCTTCTGCCGCTGGGGCGGGGGCCCGAGCATCTCGGAGACCTTCTTGAAATGCTTGCCCGGGCAAGAATGTCGGTTGCCGCGGAACTGGCCTTCCTCTTCGAGAAAGCCACGCAGAGCGCCATGGGGTCGATCTACTTCGGCGCCGAGCCGCGGAACCTCTTGCCACGCCTCTACTCGGGGGGCAGCTCGAGAGGTTTCGGAACCATATTCGTATTCGCCCGGGGCCGGGCCGGGGAGGAAGTACGGGGCAACCGCTGGCGTGGTAACCGTGCGTACCTTACTGACGAGCTTATCGATGTCCCCGGGAAATAGCGGTGGGTTCTTGCGGGTTGCAACCGCAGGTATGGAGTTCTGCCGTCTCACGGCGGTCGGTCTCCTTGTCGCCCAGGCATTCCCCGGCAGGCGGTTTCCGGCTCTCGCAGTGGCGCTTTCTCATTTCGGAGCCTTGCTCTTGTCGTTCTCCCTCGGCACTCTTACCCGGCGCCGGATCGCGGGGGCCGCCGTCCATCTTGTGGGGTTTGGCGTAAGCCTGGTTCTCACTACGACGTCGCTTTCGGGGTGGCCTCCGGAAGGAGCCGCCGGCTGGTTCTTCCTCTCCTCCGTCGCCGCGATTCTTGTGGTTGCATGGATCAGGGGCGCCTGGTTTGGTACCGCCCCCGTCTCATACGAGACCACCGTCAACCGGTTCGACATCGGCGTCGGTTTGCTTTTCGGCGTCTCCTTGCTCGGCATCGGGTTGAGGGTTGATGAGCCGCTGTCGCTACCCCTGGTGGGGTCCTACTTCCTCTTCGGAATGCTCGCCCTGAGCGCAGCCCGGGACCTGACCGTCGACCTCCGCTTCCAGAGACGGCGGACCTCGGTCAGGCTTCTGTTTTCGGTTGTGGTCGCTTTTCTTACGCTCGGTGGCGCGGTTGTGCTCCTCTTTCCCATCTTTGGCCGGGCGGCCGACCACGTCCAAGGAACCGTGGTTTCATTGGTAACACCCCTGGGACCCTGGGTCGTTGCCGTCTTACGCTTTCTTCTCGGCTTCGGTCGCGGTCGCGGAAGGCTTGCCCCGGTATCCGGTTCCCCGGGTGAGACGGAAATGCCCCTTGCAGATGAACCGATACCCTCATCGGGGATCGTCGCCAGGATTCTCGGGTGGGGGATGGTTCTGGTGCTAGCGGTACTCGCCTTGGTCCTGCTTGCTATGCTTCTGAGGAAGCTTCTGCGCTACCTCGGCGAGCGGATCACCGGGACATCCCCAAAAGCAGATTTCCGGCAGATACTTCGGGTGTTACTCGGTCGTCTCGTCTCTTTTTTTCGGCGCTTTCAACGCGCCAACGTCGGTGGTTCGACGAGAAGGCCTGAGGCATTCCGCGTTCTTCTGACCTGGGGCCGCCGGTCCGGATTGTCACGGCGACCATCCGAGACCGCTGCGGAATACGCACGCCGGATTTCAGGTCTCGTCCCCCGGGCGGCGGGCGCCCTTCAGTCTCTCGTCAGCCTCGGAGAGGAAGAGCTGTACGCCGAACGGCCGATCGTTGGGCCGCGACTTCGTCGACTCAAAGCTGCCCGAAGACGCCTCCGGAGTCCCCGGCTCTATCCGAGCCGGTTGGCGGCCCGGATCGGACTACACCGATCCTCCACCGGGGCTAACACGCCCAGGTTTGGCTTCCCCCGTCGACCCGGATGACCTGTCCGCTCACGAAGCTGCCGGCCTCTGAAGCGAGAAACTCGGCGGTCCGGGCGACCTCGATCGGGCGCCCGTATCGGTCGAGGGTTCCCGAGAGCACCTTCCGCGCCTCTTCTGTTTCCCGGGAGTGGAGGAAGCGCTCGGTAACCGTGTCCCCCGGGGCCAGGACGTTTACGGTAATGTCGTAGGGCCGCAACTGCACCGCGAGACACCGGGTGTACTCGTGAACCGCCGCCTTAGCGGTCGCATAAATAACCGATTTTGGAACCCCGAGGGTGGCGGCTATGCTACCTATGTTGATGATGCGTCCCCTCTTTCGCTTCATCATGTCGGGGCACACGGCCTTGCAGCAGTGGATGGTCGTAAATAGGTTTCGGTTCAGGACGGTGTGAACGTCCTCGAGGGAGACGTTGACCGCGTCGTTCTGATCGGGTTTTCCCGCCATCGCAGCGTGGATGCCCTTCGTTCCGACATCGCCACCGGCACAGTTTACCAGGATATCGATGGGACCGAGGGTCCGCTGAATCTGGGTCACGGCGTCCCGGACGACACCATAGTCCGTCAGATCTCCGGCTAACGCCATACACCGGGTGCCGTAGTTCTCCTCGAGAGTCCGGGCGCTTTCATCGAGGGAGTCGCCTTCGTTGAAGGTCTTCGGGGAGTCCTGGCGGGTTCCGTGAATAACCACCTCGGCGCCGCAGGCGGCGAAGTGCTCGGCTATGGTCTTTCCGATTCCCCGGGACGACCCGGTAACCCAGGCGACCTTTCCTTTGAGGGTTTTTCCGTCTTGTTCCGGCATCATGCTCTCCTTGTACCAGTATGCAGGAACACTATGGTGTGAAAGAGAGCCGGCCTCAAGGGGACCGGTTGCCACCACCGCGAGACGGACGGCTTCCCCTGGCTTGTAGAGGACAGACCCGAGAACGGGTGGTAGGTCCTGCCGGCGGAGGTCTGTCGGAAGAGCAAGACGTAGCCCTCGCTGCGCCGTTCCGGGTCCGGGCTCAGCTCTCGCCGATGGGCCCCCTCATGAGACGGAGGACCGCAGGAACCACAAAGAGGGTGAAGACGGTGGAGACCAGGAGGCCCCCGGATACGGCGATGCCCAAAGGCTGAACGATATTGGACCCCTCTCCAAGACCAATCGCGAGAGGGAGCATCCCCAGGATGGTAGTCATCATGGTGATAAAGATCGGCGGAAACCGAAGTCCTGCGGCGCGCACGAGGGCGTCCACCCGGCTTTCGTGACGGTGTGCCATCTTCAGGTAGAAGTCGATAAGCAGGATGGCGTTGTTCACCACGACGCCGGCCAGAAGAATCGTCCCCAAGAGAGAATTAAGACTCAACGTCGAGCCGAAGACGTAGAGGCTGACGACCACCCCGATAAACCCGAGAGGAACGGTAATCAGAATTACGAGGGGAATCCGCAAGGAGTTGAACTGAAACGCGACGACGAGGTAGATAAGCACCACCGACGCGCCGAGAGCGACAAAGAGCGACCGGATTGCCTCGTCGAGCTCCGACTGCGGATTCTCGAACACCACGGAATAACCGTCCGGGAGCTCGAGTTGCGCCGCGAGAAGGGCGCGAATCCGCTCTTCGGAGCGTTCCGAGTCCGCTGCGGGACTGCCGCTCGGCATTCGCGCGTAGAGCCGGAAGATGCGCTCACCGTTCTCGCTCGCTATGCCCGCGATCCCTTGTTCGTGGGAAATGTCGAAGAAGTGCTTGAGGGGTACGATGCCTCCGCCGGTCGTAAGGAGAAAGTTGCCGAGCTCCTCCCGGCCGCCGATCGCCGATTCCGGATACTCCGCGGAGATTCGAACCTGCTGTTGGTCTTCCTCGAATTCGATGGCCGAGGTTCCCTGGAGTATACGGCGGACCGTCGCGACAAGTGACGTCTCGGTGAGGTCAGGAAAGCCTTCGAGGACCTCTCGCCGGACACTGAGGGCCAACTCGTCGTTGAATCCGGTCGGGGGGTCGGTGAACACCCGGCCGTAGAGATCCGACTCGTTCACCAGATCGCGTACCCGCTCGAGAATTAGAACGACCTCTGCTTCGTCTTCTCCTCGGACGCTCAGTTGCAGGTCGCTGGTCCGGGGCAAAGGCAACTGGGCCGGGTCCCACATCGACGCGTTGTAGTAGAAGGTATTGTCGGACACGAAAGTCCGCTGCAGCCTTCCGAGAACCTCGTCCGCCACCTCGGTGCTTCTCAAATTGACGAAGAGAATATTGAAGCGCCCGGAGACCAGGGCATAGGTCTCGAGAACATCGTTTCCGGCAACTTCCGTCACCCGCCGCTCCATCTCCGGAACGACGTTCTCGACGATCTCTACCCGGTCGGTAATCTGGTTGCTCCGAAAAAAGATGACGATCCGGTCACTCGACGGGGGAGAGATAATCTCCTTGGGAATGAGCGGGAATACCTGCCAGAGTACCAGCCCCAGCAGCAGAAACGAAGCAACCACTAGAAGGACTGACCTTCTCTTCTTGAAAAGCCAGAAGCGGAGGGCCCTCTCGTAAGCCCCAACGAAGCTCCCCATAACCCGGGCGGAGGCTCGGGCGAGGCCCCGAGGACTCTTCTCTCCCTCATGCTGCTTCGGGCGGTAGAATCCGAGGGCGAGGACGGGTATTAGCGTCAGGGCGACCAGGAGGGCGAACACCAAGGCAAAGATAACAGCGCTCGCCTGATCGCCGAGGATGGCGTTTGCCAAAGGAGCGGTAAAGGAGATCGGAAGAAAGACCAAGATGGTGGTCAGCGTGGAAGCGATTACCGGAGAGCGCACCTCGGCGACGGACCGGAGAATCAACCGTTGGATCTCCTGCTTGTCCGGGACCGACTTCGCTTCCTCGTAGTGGCGGTGGATATTCTCCATCACGACGATAGCCGAATCGATTACCATGCCGACGGCGAGGGCGATCCCCCCGAGGGAGATCAGGTTCAGGCTGACCTCGAAGGTGTGCATCAGAATGAAGGAGAGAATCAGGGTGACCGGAAGCGAAATGCCGATGAGGAGGGTGTTGCGCAGCTCGCCGAGGGTCAAGAAGACAATCAGCATGGCCAGGGCCGCCCCGATAAGGGCCGCTCGAACGACGTTGCGAATCGACCGATTTATGTACTCCGCCGGATCGACGTAGAGTTGGAACTCGGTATCCGCCGGAAGAACGCCCCTGTTCCGGGCGGTCTCCAAGACGGTTCGTATCTCTTCGGACATCTTCCGGATGTTGCCCCCGTCCTTCGGGGTGGCGTTTATCCGGACGGCCGGCCGCCCTTCGATGACTAGAGCCCTGGAGGGCAGGGTATACGAGATGGATATATCCGCGACGTCTTCGAGACGGAGCAGGTGGTTACCCCGATCGGCGACAACGATACCGCCGATATCGTAGATCGAATCCAACCCGCGATGGTACCGGACCGAGAAATCTCGGTCCCCCTCTTCCAAGGTGCCCACCGGCTCCGGGAGGTAGCCTTGCCGAAAGGCGCCTTCGATGTCGTCGATCGTCAGCCCGTGGTCGAGCATCGCCGCGGGACGCAAAAAGACCTCGACTTCTAGATCCTCGATGTTGAGCACCTCGACCTCTTCGGCGTCTTCGACCCGGCTGAGCTCCGCGTCGAGGGAGTTGCTGAGAATTCTGTGAAGGGTTTCCGGAGCGGTACTCGGAGATTGGACCCCAAGAAGTAGGAACCCGGCGTTCTCTCCGGCAAAGAAACGAATCGAATAGTCGTCCCGAATCTCGGACGGGAGGATGGCCCGGATCGAGTTCATCGCGGTTTCGACGTCCCCCTTCGCTTCGTCGCTATCGGTATTCCAATCGAAGGTCAGGGTAAAGTCGCTGTTGTCGCTTTCGTACTCTACCTCGAGGGTGTCGACCCCTTCGAGGGCCAGGAGCCGGTTTTCCACCTCCTCGCCGTACTCCCGGGAGAAATCCAGGGCGGAGTAACCGGGGTGGGGTATCCGGACCGAAACCCGGGGCCGTTGGGTTTGTGGGTAGAGCTGAACCGGGAGTTGGGTTACCAACGCGAGGCCCAGACCCGAAAGCAGGAGAACAAAGAGGAGAAACACCTTACGCCGCCGAAAGATGATTTCGAGCATCTTAATCTCCCGGAGCCTCTGTCTCGGGTGGTGCCGGGGCGCCTTCTCGCTCCCTTCCGGTTAGCCGTAGAAGATAGCGGTCTCCCGGTTCGAGGCCCGAGGTAATCTCCACCGATTCCCCGATAGACTCACCCAGGGCGACTTCTTGCCGCCGGAGAACGCTCTCACTTTCGTCGATCGTCCAGAGATAGTTGCGCCCGTAGCGTCGGTCTATTGCGTCCCGCGGAACGAAGACCCCGGCTACCCGTTCGGTCGGAAGCTCGAGAATCACGAAGCCGCCGATTCCTCCCGGCGTTTCCGGTGGAAAACGAAACGTCAGCGAAAAGAGACCCGTCTCGTAATCCGGCTCCTGAGACCGCCGGGTCAACGTACCGATTACCTCTGCCCCCTCACGAGTCCGGCCGGTGACCCGCTGCCCGAGGGAAACCTGGTCGGCGTCCTTGTCGCTTATCTCCGTTTCGAGAACGAAGCCGTCGTCCCCGACGACGAGGACACCGGGGCTACCCTGGCGAACCTGTTCCTCTTCTTGCACGTATACCTCGGAGACGATTCCATCGAGACGCGCCGAGGCGGCAACGGGCCGAAACGTCTGCCCAACCTCGTCGCGCTCTACCGTAAAGAGCAGGCTTCCCGCGGCGATCCTGTCACCCGGCTCCACCGGGACCCGGCGGACCACTCCCGCCACCGGGACTTCGTGGGTTATCCGGGTCCGAGGCCGGAGGCGACCCGCCACCTGGATGGTTCTGCTACGGGACTCCCGAACCGCTCTCGCGGTTGGTTGGTGACGGGGACCGTCAGCCGACCGGCCGGGAGGGGCTCCTCCCGATGCTTCCCCCGGGGAGTCAGCGGTGTCGGCACAGCCGGCAGCAAGGAGGATCAAGAGAAGAGCGGCAGTCAGGGGCCGGTAGACATACTGCATTGATTACTCCCGGAGAAGAGCCCCACCGGCGAGGGCGTCGAGCTCTAGAATGATGGTAACGATGTTGAATCGCTCCTGAAGCAGATCGACCTCGCTATCCTCGAGGGAGCCCCGGGCGTTTTCGACGTCCAAGAGATCCACACCGCCGGACTCGAATGCCGAGAGAATCCCCGTGTAACGCGCCCGGGCTATTTCGAGGGCCTCCTCCAGAATGGACAGACGCTCGGTCGAAAAGACCAGGGAGTCGGAAAGCTCCGCGGCTTGGCGGCGGACGCTGGTTTCCGTCTCCCGAAGGCGGAGTTCCTCCCGTTCGGTGTCGTAACGGGCAGCGCGTATGGTGTTGTCAGCTTCCGACCGGGGAATGAGCGGGTCGAGGGGCATCGTCAGCCGGAACGAAAGGCTTCCCGTCTGCCAGGACTCCGTAGCACCCCATTCCGACGGGTCGAAGGGCGGTGAGAAGCTCGGGGAATAGGAGTAGCCGGCCGAAAGGCGCGGACGACGCGTATCGCCGGCGACGACGGACTCGGTAACGCGTCGGTGCTCAAGATCCAGCCGGACGGCTTCGACCTCGAGGGACTCAGAGAGAACGAGGCTTCGAAGCTTCTCCGGGTCCAAGTCGGACGCGATGCTCTCTTCCGGGATCCTGATGCTTCCCCGGAGGACAATCTCGTCTTCCGGGGAGAGTCCGGTGATCTCCTTGAGGCGCGCACGATCCGAGGCGAGAGCCTGGCGCCGGGAAAGAACCTCCGGTCGGCCACGGATTGCTGCGGCACGGGCCTCGAGGAGATCGAGCTCCGAGGCTCGCCCTTCTTCGAAGAGGGCTTCGACCTGCTCGAGTTGTTGCCCGGCGAGCGCTGCGTTCCGCCCGGCAATTGATAATCGCTCCTCGGCAAGAAGGACCCGGTAGAACTGTTCTCGGACGGTTTGTCTGAGCTCGACCTCCCGCCGCAGCCAGGCTACCCGGGCGACCTCATAGTCCAGAGACCGGCGCCGGAGGCGGTCTGCAGTTCCCGGAGTTATTCCGAGGGACGCCGAAGCGCTCAGCGAGGAGGTCCAGGGAGAGCTTCCTTGGTCGAACATCGAGCGGGCGAGCGACGTGCCCACCTGCAACTCCGGCAGAAACAGGTTCCAGCCCGATTCCCTCTCTCCAAGGGCCTCTACCAGCGATATCCGGGCGCGTTCTAGGGCCGGATCCGCCGCCCGGGCGGCTTCGAGAGCCTCGGACAGCGACCAGGAGACGGTGTCCGCCGAGAGAGCCGGTACCGAAAAAAAGAGACCAACAAGAAGCCCCATCACAGAGAACGTGCGCACAAAAGGCCCCGCGTCGGGGCGTCGATCGACCATAACGTTGGAGATAAGATGCGGCGCCGAACCAGAAGAATCAATACGTGGGGCTTTTCTCACTTCGGGCGACCCCGGTAGACTCACCGGTGGTGCTCGTTAGTAGACATGGAATATCACGATTGCTGCCGACCGATCTCATCGTGGTAGTACTGAACCTTCAGTTCGGGTTTCTCTTTTTGCTCTTCGGAGTTCTCGGAAACGCAGAAGCCTGGGGCTCTGCGGTGTTTTATTTCTTGGCGGCTCCCGGCGTCCTGCTTCTGGTTCGTTACGGTAGCGCTCCGAGAAACCGTCTGCTTGGTTTTCTTCGGATCTTCTACGTGCAGCTGTTCTACATCTTCTTCTTCACGGATTGCATCCGCCTGTCCCAGTATCTCTACGGTGGACGCTCCCTCGATCGACTATTTCTGCACCTCGAGGAGCTGCTCTTCGGCTTTCAGCCGGCGTTGCTCTTCTCCGAGCTACTCTCGGCCTCCCCCGTGGTAAACGAGCTCTTTTTCTTCTCTTACTTCTTTTACTACGCCCTGATCGTGACCGGACCGTGGATTCTGTTCTTCCGGGGGGAGAGGCTCGAGGCTATCCGGGGACTCTTTCTGATCACCGGCGGCTTCGCGATTCTCTATCTCTTCTACATTCTCTTTCCGGTACACGGTCCGAAGTACGCCATAGAATCGTTGCGGCAGAGTTGGTACTCCGAGTTTTCCGGCTTCGTCTTCACTTCTATCATGACAACCATCTTCGAAAACACGAACCTCGCCGGGGCGGCGTTTCCCTCTTCGCATGTGGCGATGGCGACGGCTGCGCTTCTCTTTAACCGAAAGCACAACCCGGGACTCGCGGCGGCCTTTGTCTTGCCTACTCTACTGTTGTGCTTTTCGACGGTTTACATCTACGCCCACTACGCGGTGGACGTCTTGGCGGGTATCCCCGTTGGTCTCGCCGTCTATTACTGCGTGCCGAGGCTCTGGGGTCCGGTAGACCGCCTCGCAGGGCGCCTCGAGAAGAGCCTACCGGGGTTTGGAGCATAGCCTTTCCGGATTATGGCCTGACACGAAGGAATCGTTAGCTTCTTCCCCATGAGTGAGGGAAAGCTATTGATTACCGTTACGGTAAACCCTGCGGTCGACAAGTCGGCCTGGGTGGAGCGGGTCGTCCGGGAAGACAAGCTACGCTGCCGGGACCCAAGGAGTGATCCCGGAGGAGGCGGGATCAACGTGTCCCGGGTGCTCACCCGCCTTGGAGGCAAAACGCTCGCGGTTTACTGCGCCGGAGGGTTTGTCGGCGAAAAGCTGAGGAAGCTTTTGTCACGGGAATCGGTACCCGAAAAGCGAGTCGAGATCTCCGAAGAGACTCGGGAGAACCTGACGGTTATCGAAACGCCCCGGGGGCACCAATACCGCTTTGGGATGCCCGGTCCTCGTCTGTCGGAGGAAGAGGTTCGACGGGCTCTGGATGCTCCCTTCGAGGGTCCCGAAAAACCGGACTGGATCGTTGGAAGTGGAAGCCTGCCACCGGGAGTAACGGAGGACTTCTACGCCCGTCTTGGACGGCGGGCTCGAGACGCAGGGGTTCGGTTTGCAGTCGATACCTCCGGGTCCGCCCTTGCCGCGACCCTCGACGCGGAGCCCACCCTGATAAAGCCGAACCTTCGGGAGCTTGCGAATCTGGTAGGCCGCGAGAGCCTCGAAGACCGGGAGGTCGGCCGGGAAGCCCGACGCCTCGCTTCCGAGGGGAAAGCCCGGTACGTCGTCGTGTCCCTGGGATCCGGCGGTGCGGTGGTCGCAACCTCCGACGGCTGGAACCGACTTCGGGCACCGACGGTGCCGGCGAAGAGCCGGATCGGCGCCGGGGACAGCATGACGGCGGCGATGGTGCTCCGTTTGGCGGCGGGAGCGTCGATCGTCGACGCGGCGCGGTACGGAATCGCCGCCGGAAGCGCCGCGGTAATTACCGAAGGGACGGAGCTCTGCCGGGAGGAGGACGTGGAGCGGCTCTATGCCTCTCTTACGGAGGGGGCCGGGGGCTAAGGCCGCTGGGCCACGACCCGGGAAGACGAGTAGCTGACGTTGCCCCCGAGGTCGAGATAGAAGTCGACAGACGTGCCCGAGGCGTAGAGCCCCGGCCGGAGCATGAGAGAAAGCCGGGGGGTAAGGGCGTAGCTACCTTCGATTTCGATGCGGTGGGACGGGCGGTACGCTTCAGAGGCAAGACGGTCCGATTCCCGCTGTTCGGTCGTAAAGAGATCGGCCCCCGGCTTTCGACCGACCAACTCGTAGAAAACCGATGCCTCGAACCGGGGGCCGGTCGCTTTCGCCTCGGCAATGCCGTAAAGCGTTCCCGGCCCGTAGGGAGAGGTCAAGGGGAAGGCGTAGCTGCCCCCCTCGGTTCGGAGTCGGTAGATCGCCCGGCTTAACCCGGTGTCCCGGGGAAAATTGCCCCAGAGGTAGTGGGTGTACCCAAGGTCCAGAGCAAAATCCCACATTGTGCTCCCTTGTATCCGTGAATAGCGGCTTCCGAGGGTAAACGCGGGAATGGTTGGAATCGGCTCGTCGCCGATTCCGAGGCCGGTGGTGCGGATATCGTCGAAACTCGCCTGTCCGTAAATCTCTACGCCCGGTGCAAGGGGTACCGTCGCATCCAAGAAGGCCGACATATTCCGGGGCAGAATGTTGGCATTGTGCCAGCTGAAGACGGGAAAGAAGTCCGAGAGAGCAAAGTTGTTCATCTCCCGGGAAACGACGAGGTTAGCCCCGACGCCGAGGCGCCAGGCGTCGAATCTATATTCGAAGTAGTGAGTGTTGAAGAAGATTTGATTCCGGTCGAAGGCATAGAGCTCGCTATCGGACGTCGGAAGCTCGACGTCCTGCCGGGCCTCGCTGTTGTCGAGGGAGGCGATGGTGTGATGCATCCTCAGAGGCCCGAGATCCAGGGTAAGGCGCAGGGCGTCCAGGTAAGGTATGTCCGGTGCCAGGGCAATCGACGACCGGGGGGCAGGACCGAGGTCGAGTTTCTGCCTCCCGAAGGTTATCGTAAAGAATTCCAGAGGCCAGTAGAGATAGCCTTCGTAGAGGTTGTTGAACTCGTAGGGGAGGGGATTTCCGGAGACGGGCGGTGAGATATTGCTCGGCCGGGTAAGGCGGTATTCCCGAATCGCGTCCACCCGGGTGTAGAGCATGGGACCGTCGTCGAGGGCGCCGGATACCGCCACGGAGAGAGCCGGTGCCTCCCGCCGCAGCTTTTCCGCTATGCTCTCCCGAAGATAGTTGGTCTCGAGGTAGACCTGCGGACGAAAGGTTACCGCGACCGCGGTCCGGATATCTTCCGGGTTGTATCCGAGAGCGGCGACGTAGCGATCGAGACGCTCCGAATGTGCCCGGGGCAGAGAGCTCGCGAGCTCTAGAGCGGCCTCCCGGAGCCAGCTTTTTGAAACCGGAAAGGCCACCGTGGGAAAGGCCCTTCCGGCCACCCGATAGAGACGGGATAGGTCTTGTACCTCCCGGTCTCCGGCTCCGTAGAGACGGTCGAGGGCCTGCACCGGGAGGGCCATGCCGACCGCCAGGACTACGACAAAGAGACTGCGATGTATTCTCCGTACCCGCCGGCGTGCGAGAGCCATTAACCACGCGAGAGCCATCGACCAAAGGATAGCCGGTCTTCGGCGATCTACACCAGGGCCCAGGCCTCTTTGATGACCCGCTTGGTGTTGGCGATTATCGCCTCGGAGTACTCCTCCGGGAGAAGGGGGCGTACTTCCGCGCTGACGATCGGCCGCTTCTCCGGAGACAAGAGTTTCTTCTCCAGGAGAAGACGGAAGAACGCGGTCAGATCGGCGGTGTCTTGCTCGCCCCCGGGAATACCGAACCGGGGCTGCAGGTCGCCGTAGAGCGGATGCCGTTTGTCCCGCATGATGCAATTGCCGAAGTGAAACTGTAGGGGGAACTTCTCGACCAGAGGAAGCGCCTCCTCCGGCGATTCGTCGAGAAGGGGAAAGTGGGACATGTCGACGAGGACGCCAAAATTTTCGTAGTTCGGCGAGACCGCCGCCGCTACGTCCGCCGCATCCTTGAAATGCCCAATGAGCGCCTTCTTGTCGATATCCCGATCGAAGATCTTCATGTAGAGTTTCGCATCACCGTACTCCCGGGCAAACTCGCAAAGCTCCGCGAGGGACTCGGCAAACGCTTTCTTCGCGTCCTCCCGCTTTTCGTCCCCGGGGTCTTTTCCGGAGAGTACCCTTATCGAGGTGGCGCCGAGGTTCGCGGCCTCGATTATTCCCTTCTTTACTCCTTCGATGCCCCGACGCCGCTCCTTGGGATCCAGGGCGCTCAAGTCCAAACCGTTGGTAAAGACCCTGGGTTGAGTCGCGTAGGCAACCTCCATGTGCGATACGGAGAGGAGAGCCGCGACTTCCTGCCGGACCTTGTCGTCTCGAATCCATCCGACTTCGACGGCGGTCCAGAAATCATCCTCGACGAGTTTCTTAAGCGTTTCGACGACGGGGCCATCCCCCCGTACGATCTCCGGGAATGCCTTGAAATGGACGATTCCGATCTTCATGTAGCGATAAAGAGATGTGTCCTGCATCTATGACTCCTGTGAAACGTTACGATATATGGTAACCGGTTACCATTGTAGGCAGATAGTCCGCTCATTGCAAGCGTCGTAGCGCTTTGACGAAGTCGGACTTCCGGTTTTCGACGATATCTTGAAGCTCTTCGAGCGATTCCCGGGGCTCCGAGTCGGCTCCGGCAAGCTGAATGAGCCCGGCGGATAGCCGATACCAGAGGTAGTGGTACCGGATCTGTTCTCCCACTGAGCGGGGTGGCAGGCGGGAGCTGAGCATCTCCTTGAGGTCTATGTGGTTCGGTTCGCCCACGATATGGTGGATGCTTCCGTTCGACGAAAGGGCGAGGACCATCCGGCGGAATCCTCGGGAGAGGGCGTCGTCGCTCCGGAAACCCGCTACCCGGATATCCAGCGATCCGAGACGGAGCTCCCAGCCCTCCTCCCGGAGGGCCTTCCGGACCGCGACGATCTCGCCTCGCACCGCCCTCGTCACTTCGGAATCGTTTCGATACTGATCGAGCCGCCGCCGCCAGTCCCGGAGACGGTTTTCGTACCGAGGCATCAGCTTGGAGCGGGAGAGAAACCGGTCCGTGTCGGAAAGCAGAACCCAGACATCGGCGAGTTGCTCACCCAGACGGGCCCGGAGCTCCCTTAGCGACACGGAGTTACCTTCACAGCGATCACCGTCGGCCCCTTATCCGACATCCGCAACACGCATATTGATAGAGTGTACCGCGCCAACCCGTCCTATTGAACAAGTCTCCCTTCGGATTCTTGAGCGCCGGGCAAATATCCAATTGGTCCGTCCCTGGTCTCGGAGAGCCATTCGAGGCGGAAGCCCGGAAGCCCGGAAGCTCTCCTAGGACCGGGTCGTTTCTCCTTGGAACTCGGCGGCCTTCCACCCGTCCAAAACTCGATAGCGACGGGCGGAATGTGGTATGGTATTATCATGACGCCTCGTTGCCGCCGCCCGGTACGGTTCGGGGGCATCGGTCTCGTTCTCGTTGTCACGTCGCTTCTTCTACCCCCTGCGCTCTCTTCGCAAGAGGCTGCGGCTACCGTAGAGCCTGTCTACAGCCTGGAAGTACGCTCCTTCAGCGGAAGCCCTCTTCTCTTGCAATTGACGTTAAAGGATCCCCAGGGGCAGTTCGACCAGGTTGAAGTCGCCGGCGGTGGTGCGAGCCTGTCGTACCTGCTTCCGAAGCCGGAGCGTGGGGACCCGCAAGGTGTGGACGTCGACACCGACGTAGACGACGAGGTGTTGACGATCCCGGTCTCGCCCTTCTTTACCCCGGGTATCTACGACCTTGTTGTTCGCCTTTCGGGTCCCGAGTTGAATGTCGAGGTTCCCTACCGGGTCGGCTTCGTCGATTTTGTCTGGGGCCGGGACAACTTCCGGTTCGGCAACAACGGGAACTTCGAGATCCTAAACGGAGACTACTCCCTGGCCCTTTTTGCGTGGCTGGAGGATCGGTTCGGGGAAATTCCCGAAGCAGATAGGGTGCTGCTGGTGCATTACATGTACAGCCTCTTCGGCAAGAATCCGGGGCGCTGTTACGCCTTCTCGGGCACCCAGTACCGCTACATCACCACCCCGGAGGCACTGCCGAGTTACAACGACTCGGTCTACGACGTGCGAGGAGGCGTAGAGCGCGTTCGCCGAGAGATGCATTTTCTTCAAATGGACGTCATCTTCGAGCTCTTTCTCCGCGATGGAACACCCCGGCACGGTGCCCAGAGTCGGGCCTCGGCCGGCCGGGAGGTGGAAGAGATTCTCCGGAGGATCGAGACCGGAGCGCCGGTGGTCGCAGGCTTTGTCGGGCCGGAGCTCCACCATTCGATGCTGGTGTACGGCTTTGTCGAGCGCCTGGGTTCCGAGAGCATCGACCTCCTGGTAGCAAACAACTGGAAGGACGGCCAGGATTCGAATCTTCACAGCAAGAGCGCGGAATACGTTCGGGTGTACACCGGCGCCGGAGGAGGCGAGGATCTCTTGGAGTGGAGAGGCGAGGACGGCCCCCGGCCGCGGCAACCGAACCGGTTCTTCGTGGTGGACGTTCGGGAAAGCTACGATCACGACCGTGTCGTTTTAGATGCCCATCTATCCGGCATCCGGAGGCTGATGCGCCGGGAGGGGTTGGCTCTCTTGGTGGTGGAGAACGCGGCATCCGTCTGGCTTACGGATCCGCACGGTAATGCCTCCGGCTATCGGAAGTGGCGTCAGGTCGACGAAATCGAGGGGGTAACCTTCGAACGTCGTAAGCGCGCCTATTCCTTCGAGATTGCCGCAGAGACGGAGCTGGTGTTGCATGTGGAAGACGAAGCCGGTGCTCGCATTTACTATGTCGACTACTCGATGGGTACCGACGACGAGACGGCCTGGGTGACCGCGACTGAACCTCCGGCTGATAAGGAAGAGCGCCTCTTCGTTCTATCCACAGGCGAGGTTCTGCCACCCGAAGCCATTGACCCATAGACTTCGAAAGCCCGAAAACCGGCGGAGCCGAATACATCGCAGTCTGTCTCCCGGTCCTTTCTCCGGAGACCGTTCACCAAAACTCCCAGTAAGGGGCCATTCCCGCCTCGGTGCCGGATTCCCAAGGCCGGC